>CAZNFV010000001.1:0-58558 GCA_964572445.1 uncultured Novosphingobium sp.
TGACCAGCAAGGCGATGACCGCGCCCGACGGCAAGATCCGCATTCCGCTGAACGAAGAGGGCGCCGGTGGGGGCGGCCAGATCGAGGAATATTTGCGCGCCTATAACGGCGAGGGCATCCAGCACATCGCCTTTTCCTGTGACGATCTTTACGCCGTGTGGGACCGGCTGGCCGCGCTTGGCACGCCCTTCGCACCTGCGCCGCCGGCAACCTATTACGAGATGCTGGCCGAACGCCTGCCCGGCCACGGTGAGCCGGTGGGCGAGCTGCAGCGGCGTGGCATTCTGCTGGACGGCTCGACCGAGAATGACGATCCGCGCCTGCTGCTGCAAATCTTCAGCCAGACCATGATCGGGCCGGTGTTCTTCGAATTCATCCAGCGCAAGAAAGATGAAGGCTTTGGCGAAGGCAACTTCACTGCGCTGTTCAAATCGATCGAGGCCGACCAGATCCGGCGCGGCGCGCTGCAAGTTGAAGGGGCGGAATGATGGCGGGCCCGATCCAGATCGAACGCATCCACCACGTCGCCTATCGCTGCCGTGACGCGAAGGAGACGGTGGAATGGTACAGCCGCGTGCTTGGCATGCGCTACACCACCGCCTTTGCCGAGGATCACGTGCCTTCGACCGGGGAGTTCGATCCCTATATGCACGTCTTCCTCGATTGCGGCGGCGGCAATGTCGTGGCGTTCTTCGAGCTACCGAACCAGCCCGAAATGGGCAAGGATCCGGCCACCCCGGCCTGGGTCCAGCACCTGGCCTTCAAGGTGCCCGACCTTGACGCGCTGCTAGCCGCCAAGGCCCATCTCGAGGCGCAGGGCGTCGAAGTGCTGGGGCCGACCTATCACGGCATCTTCCGCTCAATCTATTTCTTCGATCCCAATGGCCACCGGCTGGAACTGGCCTGCGATATTGGCACGCCAGACCAATATGCTGAACTGGCGGCGCTGGCCCCGGCGATGCTGCACGAATGGAGCGACACCAAGCGCGCACCGCGTCATGCCTCCTGGCTACATGAAGACCCGGCTGAGCGCGGCGATAGCTGACGCTGCCGAAGCGGAACGGATTTCCGCCTAGCGAAGGGTTTCATCGCGCGATTAATCGGCTAAGGCCCGCGCGTGCGTTTGCTTGTCCTGATCCCGCTCGGCCTTGCCGTTCTCTCTGCCCCGGCCTTTGCCCAGCGCGCGGGGGAGAATGCGGCCACCCAATCCGGTGATGCCTTTGGCCGATCGATCGGCAGTGACAAGACCGGGCTTTACAGCAGCGATGACGTGCGCGGATTCAACCCGATCGATGCCGGGAACGTCCGGCTCGAAGGGCTCTATTTCGATCAGGTTGATCGCATTTCAAGCCGCTTGGTCGATGGCAACACGATCCGGGTCGGGGCGGCTTCACTGCGCTACCCGTTCCCGGCGCCGACCGGCCTGGTCGATTACCGCCTGACCCAGCCCAGCGGCGCAACCAGCTATAGCTTCGCCCTGGAAGAGGGATCGTCCAGCACCCGCGGTCTCGGCGGTTCGTTCGAATTCAAGCAGCCATTGGATGGGGATCGCCTTGGCCTTTCGGGCGGCGTCGGCTTTCGCAATGCGCACCAGTACGAAGGCGGCAGTGCGCAGTTTCGCACGTCCGGCGCGACGCTGGCATTCCGCCCCGCGCCGGAGATTGAAGTGCTGCTGTTTGGCGGCGTTTTCCTGTTCCGGGGTGACGAGGCGCGGCCGACATTCTTCCCGGCTGGCACCACGCTGCCGCCCGCGCTGAAGCGCGGCGAAGACTTGTCGCTGACCTGGGCCAACCGTGAACAGACCAACTGGACCTGGGGCGGGATCGTCAAGGCGCCGCTCGGTCCGGTCCGGCTTGAGGCTGGGCTGTTCCGCAATTCCCGCAAGCAGGACCGCGTCTTTGCCGACCTGCTGCTGGGCGTGCAGCCTGATGGCACTGCAACCTCGCGGGCCGTCGTTGCCGATGGCAACAATTACGATGCCTCGCTTTCGGGCGAACTGCGGCTGGTGCGGCAGTGGCAGGTGAGCGGGGTTGACCAGCGGATCGTTGCCAGTCTGCGCGGCCGGTCGCGCGATCGCCGCTTTGGGGGCAGCAAGACCCTGCGGCTCGGCGCAGCCAGCCTGCTGGAGCGCGATCTGCGCCCTGAACCGGCCTATGTGCTGGGGGCGGACAATATCGACGAGGTGCGCCAGCTGACTTATGGTCTGGCCTGGTCAATGGTGAAGGCCAAGGCGTTCAGCCTTGATGCCAGCCTCTCTCAAACCCGCTATCGCAAGCGCATCGACTTTGCCGATCCGCTAGTGGCCGATCCCCGCACGCGAGAGAACCCGCTGCTGTGGAACCTGGCTGGCCTGGTCCAGCTGGCCCCGCGCATTGCGCTGTATGGCGGTTATTCGCAGGGCCAGGAAGAAGCCCTGATCGCACCTGACGTGGCTACCAACCGGTCAGAGGCACCCCCGGCGATCCGCACCCATCAGATCGAAGGCGGCGCGCGCCTGGCCTTGACCGATCACCTGACCTTCGTGGCTGGCGGGTTTTCAATCACCAAGCCCTATTACAATCTCGATCCGTCACTGCGCTATCGTCAGCTGGGTGATTTGACCAACCGCGGGATTGAACTCTCGCTGACCGGACAGGTCATGCCGGGCCTGACAGTGGTCGGCGGCACCCTGTTCCTCGATCCAAAGATCCATGGCGAAGCGGTGGATTCGAAATTGATCGGATCGCGGCCCGTCGGCCAGCTGCGGCGTCGGTCGGCACTGAATCTCGATTGGCGGCTGGCGCAGGGCAAAAGCCACTTGTCGTTCGATCTGGGGGTTGAAAGCCTGTCTGGCCGCATCGGCAATGCTGCCAACACGCTCAGCGCGCCGGCGCGCGAGAGCTTGAACCTGGGCATGCGCTATCGCTTCAAGCTGGCCGGCGGCGATTGGCTGGCCCGCGCGCAGGTGACCAACCTGTTCAATGACTATGGCTGGAACGTCTCGTCCTCGGGCGGTTTCACCTACAGCCCGCAGCGCGCGGTCAACCTGCAGCTGATCGCCGACCTCTAAACCGCCGCGGGCACTTTCACCCGCAGCATCGCGCCTGCGGCCAGGACCAGCGTGACCGCGGCAAAGGCCATGGTCCAGATCGGCTGGTCCGGGAACCAGGCCTTCATGATCGAGCCCATTACGGTCGCGACGAGCAGCTGCGGTACCACCACAAAGACGTTGAACAGCCCCATGTAGATGCCCAGCTTGGCCTGCGGCAGGCTGCTGGCCAGGATCGCATAAGGCATGGCCAGGATCGAGGCCCAGGCGATGCCGATGCCGACTTCGCTGACGATCAGGTGCTCTGGAGAGGTGAACACGAAGAAGCTGGCATAGCCCGCTGCGCCGGCTAGCAAGCAAGCCACGTGGGTTTTGGCCATTCCAATCCGGCGCGAGAGCAGGGGCAACAAGGTCAAGGCCGCAATCGCCGCAACGCCATTGTAGACCGAAAACAGCACGCCCACCCAGTTGCCGCCTTCCTGATAGGTAGCGCTGGCCGGATCGCCTGAACCGAAGAAGTTCTGGGCGACGACTGGCGTGGTGTTGATCCACATAATGAACAGCGCCGACCAGCTGAAGAACTGCACCAGTGCCAGGCGCTTCATGATGTCTGGCATACCCGAAAAATCGCCCACGATGCTGGTCAACATGTTGGCGCTTTTGCCGGCGCGGGCGAAGCGGATCGCAAGATAGCTAAGCACGCCGTAGCCAACCAGCAGCATGGCCAGCAGGTAGACTTCCTTTTCCAGACCCCATTGCTCGGTCGCCACGGCCAGCAGCCCGCCAGCCGCGATCCACCAGAATGGCCCGCCGGAGCTGCGCTCAGCGAGGGCTTGCAAAGTGGGCGCGGCAGCTTCCTCCGCCTCATCAAAGGCGCGCATCTGTTCGGGCGAATATTCCTTGGTCGTCAGCACGGTCCACAGCACGGCGGCGAACAGCGCGATGCCGCCGGCCCAGAACGCATAACGGACCGTGTCGGGAATATGGCCCGGCGCGGCATCGTTCGCCACGCCCCAATGATCGAGCAGGTACGGGAAGATGGACCCCACCACCGCTCCCACGCCGATGAAGGCGGTCTGCACGGCATAGCCCGCCGCATGCTGGTCCTTGCGCAGCATATCACCGACAAAGGCGCGGAACGGCTCCATCGAAATGTTGAGGCTGGCATCCAGTACCCACAGCAGCACGGCGGCCATCAGCAGCACGTTGCTCTCTGGCATGGCCAGCAAGGATAGCGCGGCGAGCAGTGCTCCCAGCAGAAAGAACGGGCGGCGCCGGCCGAGGCGGCCCAGCCAGGTTTTGTCAGACAGGTGGCCGATGATTGGCTGCACCAGCAACCCGGTCAGAGGTGCAGCAACCCACAACGCCGGCAGATCATCAATCGAACTGCCCAGCGACTGGAAGACGCGGCTCATATTCGCATTCTGAAGCGCGAAACCGATCTGGATCCCGAAAAAGCCGAAACTGATGTTGAACAGCCCGGCCCAGTTCTGCCGCGGTTTTTCCATGGCGCGCCTCTCCCCTTGTTTACCGGACGGGGCTGGCACGCCCGCTGCAGGCAGGCAAGTGGCATACGAATACGTAGCGTAGCTTTCAGCCGGTGGTGCTGGCCCTTACGATCAGTCGTGGTGGCAGGCTGCGCTTGATGCTGACCTGGTCTTCGATCTGTTCGGCCAGTGTTTCGACCAGCATTTCGCCCGCTGCTATCAAGTCCTGCTGCACCGTGGTCAGCGGCGGGCTGGTCAGGCTGGCGGCGGGGATATCATCGAAGCCAACCACGGCAACGTCGTCGGGCACTTTGCGCCCGGCCTCGGCCAGGGCCCGCATTGCGCCAATGGCGATCAGGTCGCTGGCTGCGAACACGGCGTCAAAGTCTGCCCCGGCTTCAAGCAGCGTCCGGATCGCGGCGCGGCCATCGCCTTCGCTGGACAAAGCGGCGACCTGCAAAGCCGGGTCCGCTGTCAGACCGGCATCGGCCATTGCCTCAGTCAGGCCGCGATAACGGTCGGCAAATTCCGGGTAGTGCTCATCCGCCTGGCCAAGGAAGGCAATCTTCCTGCGCTTCAGGCCCAGCAGGTGTTCGCCGGCCAGTCGGCCCGCCGCCAGATTGTCGGTGCCGACCGTTGATCCGATCCCGTCCGACTGAACCGAACCCCAGCGTACAAACCGGGTCTCGTGCTCCACCAGTTCAGTCAGTCGCTGGGTGTAGAGCGTGTAATCGCCATAGCCGAGCAGGATCAGCCCATCAGCGCGATGGCTGTCCTGATAGCGGGTGTGCCAGGCGTCCTCCATCTTCTGGAACGAGATCAGCAGGTCCAGGCCGCGGTTGGCAGTTGCCCGCGTGATCGCGCCCAGCATGGCCAGGAAGAACGGATTGATGTTTGCCCCGTCCGGGGTCGGGTCTTCGAAGAACAGCAGGGCAATGGTGTGTGAACGTTGTGAGCGGAGTGACGAGGCGTTCTTGTCGACCGAGTAGTTCAACTCGCGGGCGATTTCCTGAATCCGCTGGCGTGTGGCCAGACTGACCGACTTTGATCCGCGCAAGGCACGGCTGACCGTTGGCTGTGAAACCCCTGCCAAATAGGCAATGTCGAAGCTCGTCGGCTTGCTGGAGGGCTTGCGGCCCATCGTCTCTCCTGCCCTGCGCGTTCCGGTCTGATGCCGGTTGTGAAAGCAGGAATAGCCGCTCACCCTGCGACCGGCAATGCTTGACCGGTCAGGCCGCCCCGCGGACCGGCGCAGGAACCAGTCTGCGGCGTCTTGGCAGTTGCTTAAAGGCCACGGCGGACCAACTGCATATTATGCGTATACGTATGCCTTCTTCCTGCTTGTGGCATTCGGCCCGTATCTGGAATCTTCCACGGGATGAGGAGCCGTATACCCGGCCCGAATTCGCATGGGGCATTGCGCCGGGGGGACTGGACCTGTCGGCGCGGTTTAGGGAGAGTACATCGTGGCACTTCGCACCCGTTACGTCGGTGGCTTTGGGGTTTCAGCCATCGCACTTGCAATTTCCGCTGTGGCCATGCCCAGCACCGCTTTCGCGCAGGCAACCGCTGCCGATGACGCCAATTCCGGAGACGCAATTGTCGTCACCGGTTTCCGCGCGTCGATCGACTCATCTGCCGCCGCAAAGAAGGCAAACAGCTCGATCGTCGAAGTTGTTTCGTCGGAAGACCTCGGCAAGCTGCCGGATCTGTCGATCGCAGAAGCACTGTCGCGCCTGCCGGGTCTTGCCACCCAGCGCCTTGATGGCCGCGCCAACGTCGTTTCGATCCGCGGCCTCGCCCCGGACTTCACCACTACGCTGCTCAACGGCCGTGAACAGGTCAGCGCCGGTAACAACCGCGGCGTGGAACTCGATCAGTACCCAACCGAACTGCTGAACGGCGCCGTGGTCTACAAGACCCCCGATGCCAAGCTGATCGGCCAGGCGCTCGGCGGCACGATCGACATCAAGATGATCCGTCCGATCGCTTACGGCAAGCGCCAGCTGGTTGTCGGCGCCCGCGCCGAACTGAACGACCTGGGCAAGTTGAACCCGGACATTTCGAACAAGGGCTATCGCGCCAATATCTTCTATGTCGATCAGAACGCTGAAGGCACCATCGGCTGGGCGTTCGGCTATGCACGCCTGCAGTCGCCAACGCAGGAACAGCGCTGGAACGCCTGGGGCTATCCGGACCTGAACTCGACCACCAAGGTGATTGGCGGCGCCAAGCCTTATGTGAAGTCGAACGAACTGAAGCGTGATGGCCTGATGGGCGTAGTTGAACTTCAGCCGAACGATCGCTTCCACACCACTTTCGATGGCTACTGGTCGAAGTTCAACGATGAACAGCGCCTGCGCGGTATCGAACTGCCGCTGCAGTGGTCGGCTGCTTCGCTTCAGCCGGGTTACACCTCGTCGGGCGGACTGGTTACGTCGGGCCGCTTCAACGGCGTCGAAGCGGTCATGCGTAACGACATCGTCAACCGCAACGCCGATATCTGGGCGATTGGCAACAATACCGCATTCAAGGCCAACGACACGCTGACCCTGGAGCTGGACCTCAGCTATTCGCGTCTCAAGAAGACTGAAGAAAACCTTGAAATCTACCTCGGCACGGGCCGTGGCGGCGGCGTCGGTGCGACCGACAGCCTGGGCTTCACCATGCCGGCCACCGGCGGGGTGATCACCTTCAAGCCGACCATCAACTACGCCGATCCGGCCTTGTTCACGATCACTGACCCGCAGGGGTGGAACAGCTGCGGTGGCACTGTCCCGAACTGCCAGGATGGCTTCGTCAACCGGCCGACCGTCAAGGATCGCCTGCAGTCTATCCGTTTCCAGGCCGTCCAGGCGCTCGATGGCTTCATCGAGAACCTCACGGTTGGTGCCAACTATTCGGATCGCCGCAAGCAGCTGATCGACGAAGGCTATGTTCTGACCAACAAGGCCTATCCGGCCAGCCCGGCAGTCCCGGCCAGCTACCTCTACAGCCCGGCCAGCCTTGCGTTCATCGGCATCCCCGGCATGGTCTCGTTCGATGCCTGGCGCTATTACAACGAAGGCAACTACAAGCTGACCAATGAAGCGCTGTGGACGCCAGGCCGCCTGACCAACAGCTTCGTGGTGCGTGAAAAGGTGCTGACCGGCTACGTCCAGGCCAACTTCAATGACGGCGGTCTGCGCGGCAACGCTGGTGTTCAGGTGGTCCATTCCGATCAGCAGGCTGATGGCTTTGCCGCATCGAACCCCGGTTCGGGCACCATTTCGAAGCCGATCACCGATGGGGACAAGTATACCGACTTCCTCCCGAGCCTGAACGTTACGTACGAAGTCGCTCCGCAGACCCTGCTCCGCTTTGGTGCTGCTCGCATGCTCGCGCGTGCCCGCATGGACCAGCTGAACCCTGGTGTCGGTTACAACTTCAACGCGGCGAACAATGTCGCTGGCGCCAGCATCACCCGTTCGCCCTGGTCGGGCACGGTGGGTAACTCCAAGCTGCGTCCGCTGATGGCCGATACGCTTGACTTGGCCGTTGAGAAGTACTTCGGCCGCGGTGCCTATGTCTCGGTTGGTGGTTTCTACAAGCACCTTGAAAACTGGATCTATCGCCAGGATTCGACCTTCGACTTCACCGGCACGCCGACCCCGGGCAACGTCACCCCGACGTTCAACCAGGGCATCGTCTCGCAGTGGCAGAACGGCAAATCGGGCAAGGTCTATGGCTTCGAAAGTTCGCTTTCGCTGCCGTTCAGCACCTTCTCGGCGTCGCTCGATGGCTTTGGCTTCCTGGCCAGCGCTTCGTACACTGACAGCAAGGTTACCGAAGGCGGTACCAAGCCGATCAACATGCCGGGCCTGTCCAAGTGGGTGGTCAACAGCACCGTCTACTACGAAAAGAACGGCTTCCAGGTGCGGGCTTCGGGTCGTTACCGGTCGGACTTCCTGGCCGAGGTCTCAGGCCTCAGCCTGGTGCGTGACCGCGTGATGGCTGCATCCGAACTCGTGCTCGATGCCCAGATCGGTTACACCTTCAACAACGGTCCGCTTAAGGGTCTGGGGATCCTGCTTCAGGGCAGCAACCTGACCAACGAGCCGTTTGTCACCTACTATAACGACGACAAGCGTCAGGTTCGCGATTACCAGAACTATGGTCGCAACTTCATGCTCGGCGTCACTTACAAGTACTGATGCCAAAGGGCGGGTCTGGCCAGTGGCCGGACCCGCCATTCCCTTGTTGGGAAAACGGTAGCGTATTAGAGCGATAGTCCCTCAACGGATGGGAGCTGGATTGTGAACGATAGTCGCATTCGCGACGTCGTCATCGTGGGCGGCGGAACGGCAGGCTGGATGGCTGCAGCCGCACTTTCGGCCACGATGGGCGAGCAACTTCGCATCCGTCTGATCGAAAGCGACGAGATCGGCATCGTCGGCGTTGGCGAAGCCACAATTCCTGCGATCCGGCTATTCAATGGCCTGGTTCGCATTGATGAAGACGAATTCCTCCGCGCCACCCAGGGCAGCTTCAAGCTGGGGATCGAGTTCCAGGGTTGGGGCAAGGTTGGCGAAAGCTACATGCATGTCTTTGGCCAGATCGGCCAAAGCCTCGACCTGATCGAATTCTGGCAATACTGGCTGCGCGGCCGCCGCGAGGGCGTCGCCGGACCGCTGGGCGATTATTCGCTGAACCAGCGGGCTGCCCGCGCCGGCAAGTTTGGGCGCGTGCCGCCTCACCCCAATGGTCAGCTGGATGGTATGTCCTATGCCTTCCATTTTGACGCCTCGCTTTATGCGCGGTTTCTGCGCGGCCATTCCGAACGCAACGGGGTGGTGCGGACCGAAGGCAAGATCACGGGCATCAACCGCAATCCGGAAAACGGCTTTGTCCGCTCGGTCATGCTGGAATCTGGTGAGGAGATCGCCGGCGAACTGTTCATCGATTGCTCCGGCTTCCGAGGCCTGCTGATCGAGCAGGAACTGGAAACCGGTTATGTCGACTGGAGCCATTGGCTGCCCAGCGACCGGGCCATTGCCATGCCGACCGCCAATGTCGGCCCGATCCGGCCCTATACTCAATGCATCGCCCATCCGGCCGGCTGGCAATGGCGCATCCCGCTGCAGCACCGCACCGGCAATGGCCACGTCTTCTCCAGCAAGTTCATGAGCGAGGACGAGGCGACGAAGATCCTGCTTGAGACGGTCGAGGGCGAGCCGCTGGCCGATCCGCGCACGATCCAGTTCAAGACCGGAATGCGCAAACAGGCCTGGAACCGCAATGTGGTCGCGCTGGGGCTGGCATCAGGCTTTCTTGAGCCGCTGGAATCGACCTCGATCCATCTGGTGCAGAATGGCATTGCCCGGCTGATTTCGCATTTTCCGGACCGCGGTTTCGCGCAAGCCAACATTGATACTTACAATCGCCGGATCGCCTATGATTATGAGCGGGTCCGCGATTTCATCATCCTGCATTACACCGCCAACCAGCGGGATGAGCCGTTCTGGCGACATGTGCGCGAGATGGAACTTCCGCAGAGCCTGCGCGACAAGATTGACCTGTTCAAAGCGACCGGGCGGATTTTCCGCGAGCAGGAAGAGCTCTTTACCGAAGTGGGTTGGTTCCAGGTTCTGACTGGGCAGAACATCGTGCCCGAAACCTATCACCCGCTGGCCGATGCGCTGACCAAGGACGAATTGGCCGGGTTCCTGCATGACCTGCAGACGATCATTGCTGCGCCGATTCCCCGGCTGCCAACCCATGCCGAATTTATCGCACAAACCTGCGCGGCTGAGCCTGTAAATGCGCGCTAAACCACTTCTTCAAAGGCGTCCTTCGATGGTCCGTATGCTCATGACTGCCGCCAGCCTGTTTGCGCTTGCTCCGGTCGCTGCCGCGCAGACCGCGCCGTCGCTGGTGGATGTTCGGGCCCGCACGCCGAATGAGGAAGTGGTCTACTTCGTCCTCCCCGACCGGTTCGAGAATGGCGATCCTAAGAACGACACCGGTGGCCTGAAGGGCGATCGGCTGAAAACTGGCTACGATCCGGCGGCCAAGGGCTATTTCCATGGGGGCGACCTCAAGGGCCTGACCAGTCGGCTCGACTATATCGAGGGCCTTGGCGCCACTGCGATCTGGTTTGCACCGATCTTCAAGAACAAGGTGGTCCAGGGGCCAAAGGGCGATGAGAGCGCCGGCTATCACGGCTATTGGGTAACCGACTTTACCCAGGTCGATCCGCACTTCGGGACCAATGCGGAATTCAAGGCTTTCGTCGATGCCGCTCACGCCCGCGGGATGAAGGTCTACATGGACATTCTGGTCAACCACACGGCGGACGTGATCCAGTATCGTGATCCGGGTGACTATGCCTATCGCAACAAGGCGGACTATCCGTTCTCACGCCAGGGCGGGCCGACCGGTCCGGCGATCAATCCGGGCTTCAACGGCGATAGCGATCCGCGCCCGAATAACTGGGCTAAGCTGTCTGATCCCAGCTGGGCCTATGGCCCCTATATTCCCAAGGAAGAGGCCAACGTCAAGGTCCCGGCCTGGCTCAACGATCCGATCTATTACCACAACCGTGGCAATTCGAACTGGGTGGGCGAGGGCGCGGTCTATGGCGATTTCGTCGGGCTGGACGATGTCGCGACCGAGCACCCGCGGGTCGTTGCGGGGATGATCGAAATCTATTCCGGCTGGATCGAGCGGTTCGGCATCGACGGGTTCCGGATCGATACGGCCAAGCACGTCAATCCGGAGTTTTGGCGCGCCTTTGTGCCAGCCATTCTGAAAGTCGCCAAGGACAAGGGCATTCCCAACTTCCACATCTTTGGCGAGGTGGCGACCGGTGATGTCGATCCGGCCCTGACCGCGCGCTGGACCCGTGTAGCCGGCCTGCCTTCCAATCTCGACATGGCGTTTGCCGCCGCCATGCAGCGGGTGGTTTCGGGCAAGGCTGGGACTGATATGTTGGCCCGCCTGTTTGAAGATGACGCGCTTTACGAAGGCGGCGAAGCAGGTGCACTCAACCTGCCGACTTTCCTTGGCAACCACGATTTCGGACGCTTTTCGATGTTCGTAAAGCAGGCCAATCCTGGCATCAGTCAGGATGAGCTGCTGGCTCGGACGATGCTGGGCAATGCGATGCTGCTGACGCTGCGCGGCGTGCCGGTGGTCTATTACGGCGATGAGCAAGGCTTCGTTTCGGACGGCAATGACCAGCTGGCGCGCGAAGACATGTTCGCGTCCAAGGTTGCGGTCTATAACGATAACGACCTGATCGGCACCGACGCGACAACCGCGCAGGCCAATTTTGACCGGAGCCACCCGCTCTATCGCCAGATCGCCACCCTGGCCGAGGTCCGCAAGACCACGCCCGCGCTTTATGCCGGGGTGACGATCAGCCGCACCTTCTCCGACAAGCCGGGATTGCTCGCCGTGTCGCGGATCGATCCCAAGTCCGGGCAGGAAGTGGTCCTGGTCTTCAACACTTCAAACCAGCCGGTCACGCAGCGTGTCGCGGTTGAGCCTCGTAGCTTGACGTTTAAGCCACTGGTCGGCCAGTGCGCCCTTTCCGTTGATGCGCCCGGCAGCCTGACCATTACCTTGCCGCCGCTCGGTTATGCCGTTTGTGCCGCACAGGAATCCAACGTGAGTGCCCCATGAATCGCCTGACGCGCATTGAATCTATCGGCCAGGATCAGGTCGGAAAGGAATGGTGGCGCGGTGCGGCGATCTACCAGATCTATCCGCGCAGCTTTCGTGATTCCAACGGCGACGGGATCGGGGACCTGCCCGGCATAACCGGGCAGCTGGATTATGTCGCCAAGCTGGGCGTCGATGCGATCTGGATCTCGCCGTTCTTTACCTCGCCCATGGCGGACTTCGGCTACGACGTGTCCGATTATTGCGGCGTTGACCCGATCTTTGGCACACTGGCCGATTTCGATGCCCTGGTGGCCCGCGCCCACGAGCTGGGCCTGCGCGTCACGATCGATCAGGTCTATTCACACACGTCAGACCAGCACGCCTGGTTCCTGGAAAGCCGCGCCAACCGCAATAGTGCCAAAGCCGATTGGTATGTCTGGGCCGATGCCAAGGCTGATGGCTCACCGCCCAGCAACTGGCAGTCCGTATTTGGCGGCCCGGCCTGGACCTGGGATGCACGGCGCTGCCAGTATTATCTGCACAACTTCCTTTCCAGCCAGCCACAGCTCAACTGCCATAACCCCGCGGTGCAGGAGGCACTGCTGGGGGTGGCGCAGTTCTGGCTTGATCGCGGCGTCGATGGCTTCCGGATCGATGCGCTGAACTTTGCGATGCACGACCCGCTGTTGCGCGATAATCCTGCGGCGGAGCCAGACGGCAGTCCGCGCACCCGTCCGTTCGATTTTCAGCAGCAACTGTATAACCAGTCACACGCCGATATTCCCCGCTTCATTGAGCGGATCCGCAGCTTGACCGACAGCTATGACGGCATCTTCACGGTCGCCGAAGTGGGCGGCAAGGATGCTGAGCGCGAAATGAAGCTGTTCACCAGCGGGGAAACCCGCCTGAACAGCGCCTATGGTTTCGATTTCCTCTATGCCAAGGCACTGACCCCTGCAGTCGTTGCCCGCGCGCTGGATCAGTGGCCCGATGGACCCGACATTGGCTGGCCGAGCTGGGCTTTTGAAAACCACGATGCTCCTCGCGCTCTGTCACGCTGGTGCAGGCCTGACGAACGCGAAGCCTTCGCGCGCTTGAAGGTGACGCTGCTGGCGGCGCTCCGCGGCAACATCATCGTCTATCAAGGTGAGGAACTGGGGCTCACGCAGGTCGAGATTCCGTTTGAACAATTGCAGGATCCCGAAGCCATTGCGAACTGGCCGCTGACCCTGGCCCGCGATGGCGCACGGACCCCGCTGCCCTGGCAGGCACAGAGCGAGCAGGGCGGCTTTACTGCCAGCACCACGCCATGGTTACCGCTGGGAGCGGAGAATATGGCCCGCGCGGTCGACCGGCAGGATGGCGATCCCGCCTCGCTGCTCAACCTGACCCGGGCGCTGCTGGCGTTGCGGCATCAGACGCCGGTGCTGCGCAATGGAGCCTGCGATGTGGTCCTGGCGGACGAAGCGCGGCTGGTCCTGCGCCGTCGGTCAGGCGCAGAAGCAGTTGCCGCGATCTTTAACCTGTCTGGCGCTGACGCCGCCTGGCCCGATGGCCTTGGTACTGACGGTACGACCATCTTTGCAGTGAACGGGGCATCGCCCGGCTGCCTGCCCGCCTTTGGCGCGGTTCTAATTCGGGAGAATTGACATGAAGCCGATCCGTTTCGCACTGGGCCTCGGTTTGGCGCTCGCCGCCGCGCCGGCGCTCGCCCAGCAAGCGCCGGTTACCGCCAGCTCGCCGGATGGCATGGTCAGCGTCAGCGTAACGATCGATGGTGATGGCCGCGCGGCCTATGCCGTTAGCCGCAAAGGCAAGCCGATCATCAACCCTTCGCGGCTGGGCTTCCTGTTCACGGACGAAGCCAAGATCGACCGGCGCCTGACTGTGACCGGACAGGAAGTCCGCGATTTCGATGAAACCTGGTCCCAACCTTGGGGTGAATGGGCCGATATCCGCAACCACTACCGTGAGCTGAAGGTCCACCTGAAGGAAACGACGGCGCTGGCGCGGGTCTTCACGGTGACTTTCCGGCTCTATGAGGACGGCGTTGGCTTCCGCTACGAGTTCCCGCAGCAGCCAAACATGGCAAAGACCAACATTGCCGACGAGCTGACCGAGTTTACCTTTGCCCAGGACGGGACTGCCTGGTGGAAGCCGGCCTTCCTATGGAACCGCGAAGAATATCTCTACAACAAGACCCCGCTGTCCTCGGTCAGCACGGCCGACACCCCGATCACCATCAAGCTGGCCGATGGCACCCATGTGGCACTGCACGAAGCCGCACTGGTGGATTATTCGGGCATGGCCGTCACCCGCACCGAAGCGACTACTCTGCGGGCCAACCTTACGCCGGGCGCGGGTGAGGCCAAAGTGCGCAAGGCTGGTGCCTGGTCCACCCCCTGGCGCACTCTGATCATCGCCGACGATGCCCCCGGCATCTATCACAGCCACCTGATGCTGAACCTCAACGAGCCCAATAAGCTGGGCGACGTGAGCTGGTTCAAGCCGGGCAAGTTTGCCGGCGTGTGGTGGAACATGATCAAGGGCGACTGGTCATGGGCGCGCGGCCCGAAGCACGGCGCGACCACTGCGAACGTCAAGAAGTACATCGACTTCGCCGCCGCCAATGGCGTCCCACATGTACTGGTCGAAGGCTGGAATGTCGGCTGGGATGGTGACTGGTTCGGCAATGGCTGGGACATGGACTTCGCCCAGCCGACCGAGGACTTCGATGTTAAGGCACTGGCCGCCTATTCCAGGAAGAAGGGTGTCCGCCTGATTGGGCACCACGAAACCGGCGGCGCGGCGACACATTACGAAAACCAGTTCGACAAGGCGTTCAAATTCGCGGCCGACAATGGCTACATGGTTGTGAAGACTGGTTACGTGACCGACGCCGGCCAGATCGAGCGGGTCGATGCCGATGGCAGGAAGTATCGCGAATGGCATGAAGGCCAGTGGATGAGCAATCACTTCATCCGCGTGGCCGAAGCCGCCGCCAAATACCGGATTGCTTTTGACAGTCACGAATCGATCAAGGGTACCGGCTTGCAGCGCACCTACCCCAACTGGGTAGCGCGCGAGGGCATGCGCGGGATGGAATACAACGCCTGGATCGGCGGCAAGAACCCGCCCGAGCACGAAGCCAACCTGGTCTTCACCCGGATGCTTGAAGGGCCGATGGACTTCACACCGGGCGTCCTGAGCCTCAAGGGTTCTGAAGGCAGCGATATTCTGTCGACCGTCGCCAAGCAACTGGCGCTTTACGTGGTGATCTATTCGCCGGTGCAGATGCTGGCAGATACGCCGGAAAATTACGCTCGGTTCCCGGCGGAAATGAAGTTCATCCGCGACGTGCCGACCGACTGGCAAGAGACCCGCGTGCTCAACGGAGAGATCGGCGACTATGTCACTATCGCCCGCAAGGAGCGCGGCGGGGAGGGCTGGTACGTTGGCGCAGTGGGTGACGAGCAGGCCCAGACAGTCTCGTTCAAGCTCGACTTCCTGACGGCGGGCAAGCGCTACAAGGCCGAGATCTATCGCGACGGCGATGATGCCGACTATCGCACTGACAAGCGCCACTCGATCGCAATTGAAAGCAAGGTGCTCACCGCCGCTGACAGCCTGACCATGCGGATCGCTCCGGGTGGAGGCTTCGCCATCCGGCTGGTGCCCATCCGCTAGGCGGAGCGGGCACTCAGGTCGGGCGAGGCAGGGCGGTGGTCGACTTCATCCGCTCCATCGAGAAGCTGGAACTGACATCGGCCAGATCCGGGATCGCGGCGATCAGCTTGCGATAAATGCGGTCGTAATGGCCAATATCGCGCACCACCAGTTTGAGCAGGTAATCGACATCGCCCGCCATGCGGTGGCACTCGACGATTTCATCGATCGCCACAACGCCGCGTGAAAAGGCCTCTAGCCAGGCGGGGTCGTGGCGGTTGGTGCGGATCGAAACGAAGACCGTGGTGGCGAGGCCCAGTTTTGCGGGATCAACCAGCGCCACGCGCCGGGCGATGATCCCGCTATCCTCCAGCCGTTTGATCCGCCGCCAGCAGGCATTGCTGGATAGGCCAACCCGGTCACCGACATCCTGCACGGCAAGCGACGCATCGGCCTGCAAGACGCCAAGGATTGCCCAGTCTATCGAATCCAGTTGCGTAATATCTTTTTCCATTGGGATAAAATATCACAATATTGGCAAGATTGTCATAAAAATGGTGAAGATTTTGCATCGGAGTTGGCATATCTTTGCGTAAGCCAACGGGAGATCGAGCCAATGTCACTGAAAACCATGTTCACTGAACACCCGGCCAGCGTTGATGAAACCTATGGTGAGCATTTTGCGATGGCATCGGGCTTTGGCATCAGGATGATCCTGGGCGGGTTCGCTTGCCTGCTCCATGGGATCTTCCCGTTCCTGTTCGTGAAGACCGGCAGCGCGCAGATTTCTACCCTGCACGAACGCATGGTGAAGAACCGCCGCACCAAGCAGTTGCCGGCGATCCTCGATTTCGTGATCTAGGCGCGAGACGGCCGGCCAGTCGTCCAGTCGCTCACCATCATTCGTCATGCTGAACTTGGGTCAGCATCCAGCGTGCCGCTTGACCGGCGGTGTGGGCTTAGCGCTGGCCGTGCTGTGGGCGGCCGACCTGCCAGCGCGGAGTATGGTTGCGCGATAGACCCTGAAACGAGTTCAGGGTGACGGTCGTTATGTAGCGGCAGCTGGGCGGCCAATCGGGCCGCCCAGCTCCTGCTGCTCAGTCTGCGCCGAGCTTCTTGTCCTCGTTCGCCCGCTGGACCACGTAGAGGCGGATCGCTTCGATCTGCTCCGGCGTGAACTGGCCCTTCCAGGCGACCATGCCATTCTGCTTGAGCAGGCCGTCGTGGACGATTTCCTGCCACAGCTTGGGATTGCCCAGCGCCACGGAGTGCCGCAGGTCGGGGTTTAGCGCCCCGGCCACTACGGTCGAACCATGGCAGACGCTGCACGAATTGGTGTAGGCCTTCATGCCGATGGCGAGCTGCTGCGCAGTGCCGCTCACCGGCGGGGGATCGAGCACCCGCTTGGTTTCGGTCGGCGCGGCGGGGAGCGTGCCCTTGGCGCCCAGCTTGAAGACCAGCAGGCGGCTGATGTTCGGCGTGATCCGCTTGGTCACCAGCTTGCCGGCGGAAACGTCCCAGACGCCACCCCAGCCGACCATCACCGCAACATACTGCTGCCCATCGAGCAGATAGGTCATGGGCGCGGCCAGGATCCCGCTCTGCGCCGGGAAGGACCACAGCTGCTTGCCGGTATCGGCCGAATAGGCCCGGAACTCGCCCAGCGCCGTCCCCTGGAAGACCAGATTGCCAGCCGTGGCGAGCGTGCCGCCATTGGTCGGTGTTTCCTGCGGGACCTTCCACTTGACCGTGCCCGTCACCGGATCGAACGCCACCAGTGCCCCGGTCATCGCTGCAGCAGTTGCTGCGCGCACGCCCTTGTCCGCCGGCAGGTTGCCCGCCGAAGCATCGATCCCCAGCTGGAAGCCGGTCGTGCCGGGCTTCCAATCCGGATCGTGGGCATAGACCTGCGGCGTATTGTTGGTCGGGATATAGACGAGGCCCGTCTTGGGGCTGAAGCTCATCGGGGTCCACGAGTGGGCGCCGACTGCACCGGGGAAGCCCAGCCAGGGCTTGCCGGTCAGCTCATACTTGGCATCTGGGTTGACGTCAGGCTTGCCGGTCTTGGGATCAAGACCCTTGGCCCAGTTGATCCCCTCGACAAAGGGCTTGCCCGAGATGAACTGTCCGGTAGCGGCATCCAGCACATAGAAGAACCCGTTCTTCGGTGCGTGCATGATCACGTGGCGCTGCTTGCCGCCAATGTTGAGATCGGCGACTGTGATCTGCTGGTTGCTGTCAAAGTCCCAGCGGTCTTCCGGGGTTTCCTGGAAGTGCCAGACATATTCGCCGGTGTCGGGCTTAACCGCCACGATCGAAGCGGTGTAAAGGCTGTCCCCCGCGCCGTCAGTATTGCGATATGCCGGGTTCCACGGTTCGGCATTGGCCGTTCCGAAGTAAACGAGATCGGTCTTGGGATCGTAAGTGATCGAATCCCACACCGTGCCGCCACCGCCGCGCTTCCAGAAATCGCCGCTCCAGGTCTTGGCTGCGGCCTCAAGATGCTTGCCGTCCTGCGGCTTTGATGGATCGCCAGGCACCGTGTGGAAGCGCCACAGCTCATTGCCGGTTTCGGCATCAAATGCGGCCAGGTAGCCCCGGGTGAAGTATTCCGAACCGGCTGAGCCCATCAGCACCCGGCCCTTGACGATGCGCGGGGCACCGGTGATCGCCATGTGCGATCCTTCAGGGATCGTCAGCTTTTTCCAGATGACCTTGCCGGTCTGCGCATCCAGCGCAACCAGATACCCGTCGAGCGTGCCGACATAGACCTTGTTGCCATAGAGCGCGACGCCGCGGTTAACCGCATCGCAGCAAACTTCGACCAGCTTTTCGCGCGGTACCTGCGGATCATAGGACCACTTCAGTGCGCCGGTGCGGGCATCATAGGCCTTGACCATCGACCAGGCGGTGGTGGTGTAAAGTACGCCATCGTGCATCAGCGGCGTGGCTTCCTGCCCGCGCGCCGTATCGAGATCAGCCGACCAGGCCAGCCCTAGCTGGCTGACATTGCTGTCGTTGATCGCAGTCAGCGGGGAGAAGCGTTGCTCGCCATAGTCACGGCCATAGGAGAGCCATTCGCCCTCAGCCGCAGCCAGGATCTTCGCATCGGTCACGCCCTCTGTCGCGGGTGCTGACACCGATTTTCCGCAGCCAGTCAGCACCAACAGTGCCGCAGCAGCAAGCAACCTCAACCGCATTGCAACCTTCCCCTTCCTCGTGGTGGGCCTGGACCTTCCCCGATCCGGCTCCTTTATTGCGCCAATGTGCCGTTAATCGAGCGGTTAAGCTAGCCCTCTTGTGCAGTCAGGGTTATCATCAGGTTTTCGGGCAAGGAGCTTGGCGATGTGTGATGACCTGACCGCAATCGAAGAAGAACAGGCGCTGGATCGACACGGGATAGACCGGCGCGAATTCGCCGCGCTGGGTGTTGTCGGGCTTGGGGCAATTGCTGCGCCCTTGGCAGCGAAAGTGCCAGGCGGGCTGGCTGAGCGGGCAGTTACACTGACCACGCCTGACGGAAAACTGGATGCCTTCTTTGTCCACCCGGCCAAGGGCAAGCATCCGGCAGTGATTCTTTGGCCCGACATTGCGGGGCTGCGTGAAGCATACAAGGTGATGGCGCGGCGGCTGGCGGCAGATGGTCACGCGGTGCTGGTGCTTAACCAGTATTATCGCTCTGCCCCGGCGCCGCATTTCGATGCCATTGCGCAGTGGCGCACGCCCGAAGGCCAGGCCAAACTGAAACCGATGATCCCGCTGCTGACCCCGGCGGCGATTGAACGCGATGCCAAGGCTGCAGTCGCCTGGCTCGATGCGCAAGGGGCCGTCGATAGCCGCCGCGGGATCGGTTCAGCCGGTTACTGCATGGGTGGCCCATATACTGTTCGCACCGCCCACGCTGCGCCGAACCGGGTCCGCGCCGCAGCCTCGTTCCACGGTGGCGGGCTGGTGACTGACAAGGCGGACAGCCCGCACCTGCTGCTTAAGGCAACCAAAGCGCGCTATCTGTTCGCCATCGCCCGCAATGATGATGCCGGTGCGCCGGGTGAAAAGGATGTCCTGCGCAATGCAGCCAGAGCGGCGGGGCGCCCGGCCGAGGTGGAAGTCTATCCCGCCAATCACGGCTGGTGCACAGTTGACGCGCCGGTCTTCGACAAGACTCAAGCCGATCGGGCCTGGGCGCGGATGCTGGTGCTGTTCAAGGCGCTGTAATACTCTGTAATTGATGCCGAACGTCTGCGCGTTTTGGTGGAGATTGTCAGGCGGGGCGGGGTTGCCGGGGCTGGTTGCCGGCCCCATATTGGCACCAAGGAGAACGGACGTGGCAGACAAGCTGAACCTGAGCGAAGCCGAATGGCTCGAAAAGCTGGGACCAGAGCGTTATCGCATCCTCCGCCAGGCGGGGACCGAGCGCGCCTTTACCGGCAAGTATGACGGAAAGAAGGACGCCGGAACTTACACGTGCGGCGGCTGCGGCGAACCGCTGTTTGCTTCGGATGACAAGTTCGATTCCGGTTGCGGCTGGCCCAGCTATAGCGCGCCACTGGCTGCTGCGCCGGTCGAGGAACTGGTCGATACCAGTCATGGAATGGTCCGCACCGAGGTGCGCTGTGCCCGCTGCGAAGGCCATCTGGGCCACGTGTTCCCGGATGGCCCGGCCCCAACCGGCCTGCGCTATTGCATCAACAGCGCCAGCCTTGATTTCAAGCCGAAGGAATAAGCACGGCGCCTGCATCAATTCTGCGATTCACCACCGGTTACAAATCGCCTATGCAGTAAGCGAACGGGCCGGTGCTGGCCCGCTGGAAGGATTAGCATACCGCAATGGCGCGCAAGGATGTGAAGGGGCGCGGCGCGCCCGAACGCGAAGGACCGTCTGGTTTTAGCCGGTTCATGCGCCGGATATTCGTCTGGGCCGCTTCGTTGGCCGTTGTCGGGGCGTTGATACTGGCTGTCGCGGTGGGGCTGACCGCCCGTTCGCTGCCCGACTTCGCAGAACTGAAGGACAGCCAGGTCGGTCAGACGATCCTGGTCCGCGCGCGTGACGGAACCGAACTCGTGTCGATCGGGCCAAGCTATGGCCATTGGCTGAGCCACGAACAGATTCCGCAGGTGATGCGCACGGCAATGGTCTCGGTCGAAGACCGGCGCTTTCATTCACACCCGGGGATCGATCCGATTGGCTTGGCGCGAGCCGGTTTCATGGCGGTAACGACGGGCAAGTCGGTTCGCGCTACTTCCACGATCACGCAGCAGCTGGCGCGAACGGTGTTCCTCAACAACAACCGCAGCTATGCCCGCAAGCTGCGCGAAGCCGTGCTGGCGCTGGCGATGGAGTGGAAGTTTTCGAAGGACCAGATCCTCGAGCTCTATCTCAACAAGGTCTATTTTGGTGGCGGGGCCTACGGTGTCGATGCCGCCAGCCGCAAGTTCTTCGGCCATCCGGGCACCCAGATCGCCCTGCCAGAGGCGGCGATCATCGCTGGTCTGGTCAAGGCCCCGTCGCACTATTCGCCCACTGCCGATACCGAAGCCGCGATTGGCCGGGCCAAAGTCGTGCTGTCGGTAATGGCGGGCAATGGCGATGTAACCCCGTCGCAAGCCGCTGCCGTCGACTTTTCGGCAGTCCAGTTCACTGCCGACAAGGGACAGAATTCGGTCCGCTACTTCACCGACTGGGCCCTGCCGCAGCTTGACCTGCTGCTGCCTGATAACACCAAGGCAATCGAGGTCTGGACTACGCTTGATCCCAAGATGCAGGCCGCAGCGACCAAGGCGATCGAGACCAACACGCCCAAGGGCGCGCAGGGTGCGCTCGTTTCGATCGACCGTGATGGCGCAGTTCTCGCGATGATTGGCGGGACTGACTATGTCTCGTCCAATTACAATCGGGCGGTCAACGCTGTGCGCCAGCCGGGTTCGGCCTGGAAGTTGTTTGTCTATCTCGCCGCGCTTGAAGCGGGATATACGCCAACTGATCGGGTGGTAGACGAACCCGTTACGATTGACGGCTGGAGCCCGCGCAACTCTGGCGGGACCTACGCCGGTGAGATCGACGTGCGCACGGCCTTTGCCTATTCAAAGAACACCGTTGCCGCCCAGCTTGGCAATGAGGTTGGCTTCAGCGCAGTGGCCGGCATCGCCCGCCGTTTCGGCATCAGCACCCCGATTTCAACCGTTCCTTCGATGGTGCTCGGCAGTAACGAGGTCCGCGTGATCGACATGACCCGGGCCTTTGCCGCGGTATCGGCCAAGGGCCACGCGGTCGATCCCTATGGCATCACCAAGGTCCAGACGGTCGATGGCCAAGTGCTTTACCAGCGTGACGTCAAGCAGGGGCCGCTACTGGTTCCGGCTTATGTTTCAGCCGGGATTACTGACCTGCTGCAAAGCGCGGTCAGCACCGGCACCGGCCGCGCCGCGCAGATTGGCCGCCCGGTCGCGGGCAAAACCGGCACGACCAATGCCAACAAGGATGGCTGGTTCCTGGGCTTCTCCAGTGGGATCACCACGGGTGTCTGGATGGGGCGTGATGATGCCAAGCCGGTCCTCGGCTTGCAGGGCGGCACAGCCCCGGCGCGGGCATTCGCAGCCTATATGGCGGTCGCAGTGACGGGCCGCCCGGTCGAAAAGTTCGATACCGAGGTGACCGTACCGGCCTGGCAGCTTGAGCCGGATGACGAGGCACAGCTTGGCGGCAATCCGAACGAATATTACTATGCCGATGATCAGGGGAACATGGTCCAGCCTGATCGGCAGGAAGTGCCCGCTGACCCGGGTCCCAGCCAGACGCCGCCGCCACCGCCAGCTGCCAATGACGAGTTCCTGCGCGAAGCAACCGGCGCCCGGCCGGGCTGACGGACAAAGAAAAACCCCCGCCGGATCAGGGCGGGGGTTTTCTTATTCAGCGCTAGGTATTGGTTAGCGGAGCCGCACCGGCAGGTACGCTGCCGGCTGGCCACGGCGCTGCACGCGCAGCAGTACGGCCGCGCGATTTTCAGCCTTGGCGGTGCGGATGATGGCTTCCAGATCGGCAATGGTCAGGACATCGCGGTAATTGGCCGACAGGATCACGTCACCGCGTTGCAGGCCCTTGGCTCCGGCATCAGCTGAGCTATCGACTACCGATATCACCAGCCCGCGCGTGTCCGTGGGCAAGCCAATCTGGCCAGCGATTTGCGGGGTCAGTGGCAGGACCGACAAACCCAGCGCACGCTCGGCCAAGCCTTCGCCCTGCTTTTCCGGTGCGCGGTTGAACCGGTCATCGGCGTCGGGCGTGCCCGGAGCGAAGGTCTGCTTGGCCAGCTCTTCCTCGCTCGGCCGCTTGCCGACGGTGGCAGTCAGCGTCAGGCGCTTGCCGTTGCGGATCACCTCGATCGGGATGCGCTTGCCCGGGGCCGTATTGGCGACAATGAACGACAGGGTGTTGTCAGGCGCAACTTCCTTGTTGTCCACCTTCACGACCACATCGCCAGCCTGGAGGCCGGCTGCTGCTGCGGCCTGAGCCGGTTGGACAGTCTGCACCAGTTCCCCACGGTTACGCGCGAGCCCAAGCGAGTCCGCCACATCTTCGGTTACCGGCACGATCGTTACGCCCAGGTAACCGCGTTCGATCGCCTGACCGCGCATCAGCTTGTCAACGACCGGCGCCGCGATATCAGCGGGGATCGCAAAGCCGATCCCGACATTGCCGCCAGTGGGCGAGAAGATCGCGTTGTTGATGCCGATCACGTTGCCCTTCATGTCGAACAGCGGACCGCCCGAGTTGCCGCGATTGATCGAGGCATCGGTCTGGATGTAGCGGCTGGCACCCGACGAACGGTGAACTGCCGAGACGATCCCCGAAGTGACCGTGCCGCCCAGACCAAACGGGTTACCGATGGCAATTACCCAGTCGCCGACGCGCGAAGTTTCGCTGTTGCCGAACTTGACGAAGGGCAGGGTCTTGCCGGCATCGATCTTCAGCACGGCCAGGTCTGACTGGGCATCGCGGCCGATCAAGCGGGCCGTGTGTTCGGCCCCATCGCTCAGCGTCACGGTGATTGACTGGACTTCGCCCTGACCATCGGCAGTGATGACGTGGTTGTTGGTCACAACATAGCCATCGGCCGAAATGATGAAGCCTGAGCCCAGCGATTGGGCTTCGCGGGTGGTTCCACCACCGCCGCTGCCACCGTTCCCGCCACCGAACAGGTCTTCAAACGGGGTGCCGGCAAAGGGATTGCCATTGGCAGCCACGCGCACGCGCTGGCGGGTGGCAATGTTGACCACGGCGGGCTGCAATTGCTGGGTCAGCTCGGCAAAGCTGGCAGGTGCACCCGCGCGGGGCACCACAGCTTCCATCCGGGCGGCATCATTCTGTGCCACCTGCGCTCCGGCGGGAATTCCGGTCAGGACCGAAACGGCCGCGCCGCCAACCAGCAGCGCACTCGTTACTCCATAGGCGTATCGCACGTGTTGAGCTTCCTCTTCAAAATCGTCTCACCCTGCATCGGGCGCATGGTGGATTCAATCCGCTTCGCCTGAACCGGAATTGAATGGCTCCACTCAGGTCAGCTATCGCCCTTTAAATTGCCGCAGGTATTCGTTGTCCGGTGACAGGATGATCGTGCTGCTGCCCTTGTTGGCCTGATTGGCGAACGTGGCGTCATAGCTCTTCATGGCCCGGTAGAAATCATAGAAGGCCGGATCCTTGCCGAACGCCGCCGCATAGACCTGGGTGGCGCGGGCTTCGGCCTCTGACGTGATCAGCTGCGCCTGCTTCTGACCCTGGGCCTGGATTGTGGTCGCTTCCTGTTCGCGTGCCGCCTGCATCCGCGCAAAGGCGGATTCGAGCGCCCCGGCAGGCAAGTCAGCGCGCTGGATGCGGACGTCGATTACCTGGGCGCCGTATTCACGCGCCTGTTTATCAAGGTTTTCCTTGATCCGGATCATCGCCGCCCCGCGTTCGGCATTCAGCAGCGACTGGAAAGTGCGCTTGCCCAGTTCCTGCCGCAGGACCGAGGTCATGATCGGCTGAAGCTGGCTCATCACGCGATCAGACGTACCGGCGGTCTTGACCATCTTGACCGGGTCAATGATCCGGAAGCGGGCATAGGCCGTCACTTCCAGCCGCAACTGGTCGGTTGAAAGCACGGTCTGGCGCTCCATCGGGAAGGCCATCAGTCGCTTGTCGATCCAGACCAGCTGTTCGATGAACGGAATTCGCCAGCTGATCCCGGCACCCGTCTGGCCAAAGTTCTGGCCCGGCTTGAAGGCGTTGATCTTGCGAACCGGCTCACCCAGCCGCACGACCACCACCTGCTGGGTTTCCGGCACGATCACGATCGACGACATTGCGACAATGGCCGCTGCACCCAGCGCGATGACGGAGCCCTTGCTGCGTTGCCACAGGTTATTCAGCATCACTGGCCTCCCGCGGCAGGTGCCGCTTCGGGCGCACGGCGCCGCAGTTCAGGCAGCGGTAGATAGGGGGTCACGCCATTGGCTTCGACCACAACCTTGTCATTGGCTGACAGCACACGCTCCATGGTTTCGTAATACATCCGCCGTTTGGTCACCTCTGGCGCCAGCCGGTATTCGGCATAGACCTTGTCAAAGGCGGCGGCTTCACCTTCGGCGCGCGCCATGGTTTGCTGCGCCCAGGCCTGGGCGTTGTTCTTGTCACGCTCGGCCAGCTGCTGGGCGACGTTGACCTTCTGGAAGGCATCGGCGACCTTTTCTGGCGGGTCAGCCTTTTTGATGTCGACCCCGATCACGTTGACCCCAGCGCGGTAGGCATCAAGGATGTCCTGCATCCGGCGGCGGGTGTTGGCTTCCAGCTGGCCGCGGCCGGTACCGTCCCAGACGGCCTTCAGCGGCACTTCGGCCACCGATAGCCGCATTGCGGCTTCGGCCACGTCACGCACCGTATTTTCCGGTTCGGTCGAAGCGAAAGTGAACTGTTCCAGGTTCTTGACGTTCCAACGCACCTGGTACGAAAGGTCGATCAGGTTCTGGTCGCTGGTCAGCACCAGGTTCTCACCCTCGCCCTCAGGAATCACGTCGTTGGTGACTGAGGTGACGTCGCGGGTCTGGACATTCTGGAACGGCCAGGGGGCGGTGAAGTTCACGCCCGAACCGATCGTGCGGCTATATTGGCCAAAGGTGGTGACGATGCCCTGCTCTTTCGGGCTGAGCTGGTGGGTCGAGCTGCTGAACAGCCACAGCAGCGCCACCCCGCCAAGAATCACCGGCAGCCAGCTTTTGCCGTTGGCGCGCGGGGGCAGCGAGGGGAAGCCTCCGCCACCACCACCGCCACCGGGTCCTTTGCGCTTCCCGCGAAAGATATCCTCGATATTCGGAGAGCGGCGCTCGCCAGTATAATCGTCGGGCTTCAACCAGGGATTGCGCGGCCCGGGCGAGCCCGGCTGCTGCGGTGGATCGCCTGCTGGCGTGCCTTCGCCGGGCGGCACTGCCGGCGGCTCGCCGCCGCCGCTGCCACCAGCATTATTGCCATTGCCCCAAGGGCTCTTGCGCCCGGCCATCGCCAGCCACTGGCCCGGCCTGAAACTGCCATTTCCACTCATGCACTTCGTTATAGGTAGTGCTGGACCAAAAAACAGGGTCTCGCTGTGCTTTTTCCTTGCTAGGGGGCAGACCACAGCAAATGGAGCCTGGCCTTGAGCGATACTGATGCCCTGAAGTCCCTTTTGCCGCCGTTGGCCCAGTCGCGCCTGCAGTCGCTGCGGCTGACCGATGGCGCCGCCACGGTAATCCTTGATGCCAGCGGTTTTGACGGGATCGAGCGCGACCGGCTGGAAGAGGCGGTCAAAGCCGCACTCGGCGCAGCGCCGGGCGTGACGGAGGTTCGCGTGGCGATGATGGCAGACAAGCCCAAGCGCCGGATCATTGCGGTCGGTTCGGGCAAGGGTGGGGTCGGCAAGTCGACCGTCTCGGCCAATCTTGCCGTCGCGCTGGCCCGTCTGGGGCGCAAGGTCGGACTGGTCGATGCAGACATTTATGGCCCGTCGCAGCCGCGCCTGCTGGGAACAGAGGGCAAGCGCCCGGATGCCCGCGAGAAGCAGTTGCTGCCGATCCCGACTGAATTTGGCGTCAGCGTGTTGTCGATGGGCAATTTGATTGAGCCGGGCAAAGCGATCGCTTGGCGCGGGCCAATGGCTGGCAATGCGCTGGGCCAGCTGGTTGATGCTGATTGGGGCGCGGCTGAAATTCTCGTGGTCGACTTGCCGCCGGGCACGGGCGATGTGCAGCTGACCATGCTCCAGCGGCACAAGCCGGCCGGTGCAGTAATCGTCTCCACGCCGCAGGACCTGGCGCTGATCGATGCGACCCGGGCCATGCAGCTGTTCGATGTCGGCCAGGTGCCGGTAATCGGGCTGGTCGAGAACATGGCCGGCTATGTTTGCCCGCACTGCGGCGAGGCGTCTGATCCCTTTGGCAAGGGCGGGGCCGAAGCTGAAGCGGCACGGTTGGGCCATGCTTTCCTCGGGCGCATTCCGCTCGATATTTCGATCCGCCAGGCCAGCGATGCCGGCGTGCCACCCGCAGCTGGCGATGGTCCACAGGCTGAGGCATTTCTCGCGCTGGCGCGCCGTGTTGCGACCTGGCTGGACAATAGCTGATGCAGCTGACGCGGCGGCGGCTGTTGATCGGCGCGGGGGCGACGGGCGGTCTGTTGGTCGCCTGGGCGCTTACGCCGCGCCGCTTCGATCCGCCGCTGCCTGCCCAAGACGGTGAGCAGAGCTTCAACGCCTGGCTGAAGATCGGGCGCGACGGGGTGGTGACCGTGGCCGTCCCCGACCTTGAAATGGGGCAGGGGATTACCACGCTGATCCCGCAGATCATCGCCGTGGAACTGGGTGCCGACTGGCGGCAGATCGCAGTGGAGCCGGCTCCGGTCAGCGGCGCTTATGCCAATGCCCCGCTCGCGGCGGCCTGGCGGAGCCTGTGGATGCCGCTGCTGCCGGGCCTTGCTGAAGGGGAAGATAGCTTGCTCGCCCACCGCTTTGGTGAACGCGAAGCCTTTGTCGTCACCGCCGATGGCACGAGCCTGGCAGCCCACGAAGACGCCGCCCGCGCTGCTGCGGCGGCGGCCCGCGCGATGTTGACCATGGCTGCGGCCGAACGCTGGGATGTGGCGTGGGAAGAATGCGAAGCGAAGGATGGCTTCGTTGTCCACGGCAAGCAGAAAGCCAGCTTCGCCGAACTGGTGGATGAGGCGGTTTCCTTCGATCCGCCCAATCCCCCCGTGCTGCGTCCCGCTGCCATTGCGGAACGCGCTATCGATCATCCAGAGGGTGTCCGGCCGCAATTCCCCCGGCTCGACCTGCCGGCCAAGGTCGATGGCGGCTATACCTTTGCCGGTGATGTGCGGTTGCCCGGCATGGTCTTCGCGGCGGTCCGCCATGCGCCGCAGGGCCAGTCAAAGCTGGGAACCTATGCTGCAAAAAATGCTGCACCGGTAAAAGACCTGCTGCGGCTAGTCGAAGGCCCGGATTGGCTGGCGGCCGTGGCGCGTGACTGGTGGTCGGCAGAGCGGGCGCTGACCCTGATCGCGCCCAACTTTGCTGCGCAGCAAAGACCGGACAGCGCCGCGATAGAGCGACTGCTGAGCGAAGCATTGCGCTCTGGCGATGGCAGCACAATTGCCGAAAACGGTGATGCCGATGTGCTGCACGCTCCGTTTGATCATGCGCGGCTCTACCGGGTTGCCCCGGCGCTCCACGCCGCGTTGGAAACCGCCAGCGCGACCGCCCGTGTCGATGGGGACCGGGTTGAACTGTGGGTCGCCAGTCAGGCGCCGCAGGCAACGCGCAAGGCGGTCGCCAAAGCGCTGGATCGTCCGCTGGACGAAGTGGTGCTCTATCCCATGGCGGCCGGCGGCAGTTTCGATGCGCGGCTTGATACGCCGCATGCGGTTGAAGCGGCGTTGATCGCCCGCGAAGCCGGCAAGCCGGTGCAACTGACCTGGTCGCGGTGGCAGGAAACCGTGCGCGACTTGCCGCGAGCCCCGGCACAGGCGGCTCTGGCAGCCAAGACCGCGCAGGATGGCTCGCTGTTGGCGCTGAAGGTGCGGGTGGCCATGCCGGCCACCACCGCAGAGTTCGGTGCACGCCTGTTTGATGGTGCCGATCCATTCACCGCTAGGGCGGCGCAGGGCCGGGTCGATCCGCTTGCGCTGGCCGGTTGCGTGCCGCCTTACACCATTCCGCATCTGGTGGTGGAACATGTGCCCATCGCGATCCCGCTTTCCACTGGCCGGTTGCGGGGCAACGCCGCAACGCTCGGTTGCTTCCTGATCGAAACCTTCGTGGACGAACTGGCGGCCCGCTCGGGACGCGAAGGGCTGTCCTATCGTATGGCCATGCTGGGGCAGGACATTCGCTTGGCGACTTGCCTTCAGCGCGCCGCCACGCTGGCTGAATGGAGTGGCGGGCGTGACGGATCGGGCCAGGGGCTGGCCTGCCACCGAATGATCCTGAACGAGCGCGAAGGCCGGATTGCGGTGGTCGCCTCGGCCCGGCGGGACGAGCGCGGCATCCGGGTCGATAAGCTGACTGCGGTGCTTGATATCGGGCGGATCGTGAACATTGATATTGCCCGCCAGCAGGTTGAGGGCAGCTTGCTGTTCGGCCTTGGCCTCGCGCAGGGCCAGAGCACGGCCTATGCTGATGGCTTGCCGCTGTCCGGGCGGCTCAGTCAGCTGGGCCTGCCGCTGCTGGCTGACTGCCCCGAGATTGTGATCGATTTCATCGAAGGCGATGCACCGCCGTTCGATCCGGGGGAGCTGGGGGTTGCTGCCGCGCCGCCAGCGATTGCCAATGCCCTATTTTCCGCGGGCTCGACCCGCTCGCACACTTTGCCGCTTACCGGGGAAATCGCATGAATCTGCCAGCTGGCCATCCACCTGTTGTTGCGCCGCGCGTCGGCGTGCTGCTGGTCAACCTGGGCACGCCTGATGCGCCGACGACCAAAGCGGTGCGCCGCTATCTGAAGGAATTTCTCTCCGACCCGCGCGTGGTGGAAATTCCCAAGCCGATCTGGTGGCTGATCCTCAACGGGATCATCCTCAATGTCCGGCCCAAGAAATCAGCCCATGCCTATGCCCAGGTCTGGGGGCCGGATGGCTCTCCGCTGGCGACGATCACCAAGGCCCAGGCCGAAGGACTGCAGGATCAGCTGGGCGATGGCATCATGGTCCGCTGGGCCATGCGCTATGGCAACCCGTCGATGGGCAAGGTTTTGGCTGAGATGAAGGCGGCGGGTTGTGAGCGCATCCTGCTGGCGCCGCTCTATCCGCAATATTCCGGTGCAACCACGGCCACCGTAGTTGACGAGTTGGGCCGGCAGCTGGGCAAGATGCGCTGGCAGCCAAGCACCCGGACCATGCCGCCCTATTACGATGATGCGTTGCACGTCGGGGCGCTGCGGGATGATCTGGCGCGGCAGGTCCGTGCCTTGCCGTTCGTGCCCGAAGTGCTGCTGCTATCCTTCCACGGGATGCCCGATCGCACCCTGCACCTGGGCGACCCCTATCACTGCCAGTGCCGCAAGACCGCGCGGCTGGTGAGTGAAGCGCTGCGGGCCGAGTTCCCTGGCCTGCGAATCGAGACCAGCTTCCAATCGCGCTTTGGCCCGGCGAAGTGGCTTGAACCTTATACCGAAGCGACCCTGACGGCGCTGGCGCAGGATGGGGTCAAACGGCTGGCGATCGCTGCGCCGGGCTTCTCGGCCGATTGCCTGGAAACCCGGGAAGAACTGGCGATCCGCGGGCGTGAGGTGTTCGAGGAAGCGGGCGGGCTTGAATTTGCGGCGCTCGACTGTCTCAATACGTCAGCAGCGGGGATGGCCATGCTCGAGGCGCTGGTGCGGCGCGAGCTTGGGGGATGGATTTAATCGTTCGATTAAGTTACATTAGTGTCAGTAAATCCAGAAGGATGACCCCAATGGCGACGCTTGCTCCCGAAGCTCCGAAGTTCACGCACTGGAACCAGGTCCAGCCAAAGGATGCGCTGGCCCATATTCCGGGGGAAGATGGCTGGCCAATCCTGGGCAACACGCTGCAGTTGCTGGCGGACCCGGCGGGCTTCGGCAACCGGATGCGCGCCAAGTATGGCGATATCTATCGCAACAACAGCTTTGGCCGGCGCGGCGTGGCGATGTTCGGTGCCGAGGCGAATGAGCTGGTGCTGTTCGACCGGGACAAGATCTTTTCGTCCGAACAGGGCTGGGGCCCCGTGCTGGACCTGCTGTTCCCGCGCGGGCTGATGCTGCTCGATTTCGATCACCACCGCGCCGATCGCCGGGCGCTGTCGATTGCCTTCAAACCGGGGCCGATGCGGCACTATTCCGATGCGCTTAACCGCGGCATTTCGGCGCGCGCTGACGAATGGCGCGGGCAGGAAATGCTGTTCTATCCGGCGATCAAGCAACTGACGCTGGACCTGGCCGCAGACAGCTTCCTGGGCGTGCCGCTGGGGCCAGAGGCCGATGCGATCAACAAGGCCTTTGTCGATATGGTCCAGGCCTCGATCGGCGTGGTCCGCAAGCCTTTGCCCTTCACGGCGATGGGCCGGGGCGTGGCCGGGCGCAAGTTCCTGCTCGAATACTTTACCCGCGAAACGCTGAAGCGGCGCGAGGCGGGCGGCGGGCAGGATATGTTCAGCCAGTTCGCCACCGCCACGCGTGAGGATGGCTCGCTGCTGCCGGTCGATGAAGTGGTCGACCACATGATCTTCCTGATGATGGCAGCGCATGACACGATCACCAGCTCGGCCACATCACTGGTCTGGCTGCTGGCGAAGAACCCGGAATGGCAGGCCAAGCTGCGGGCTGAAATTCTGGCGGTCACTGGCGGCGCGGGCCGGACCTTGGCCTATGAGGACCTTGGCAAGCTGGACCTGACCGAGATGGCCTTCAAGGAATCGCTGCGGATGATCCCGCCGGTGCCATCGTTGCCGCGCCGCGCGCTGAAGGAATTCACGTTCAAGGGCGTGCGCGTTCCGGCCGGCACTCCTGTGGGGATCAGCCCGGCGGCGGTTCACATGGAAGAAGCCCACTGGCCCGAACCGACGAAGTTCGATCCGATGCGCTTCACCAGCGAACAGGTCGCCAAGCGCCACAAATACGCCTGGGTGCCGTTCGGCGGGGGCGCGCACATGTGCCTGGGCCTGCACTTTGCCTATATGCAGGTGAAGGTGCTGATGGCCCACTTGCTCAGCCGCTATCAGATCGAGATTGCGCCCGGTTACGCGCCGGAGTGGCAGCCATGGCCAATCCCCAAGCCCAAGGACGGGCTGAAAGTAACCTTCAGGCCAGTCTAGTCGGCTTTCGGCCCTAGTCGGCCTTCGGCAGGTACTTGACCGGATCGAGTGCGACGCGGTTGCGGCGTACTTCGAAATGGAGCTGCGGTTCGTCTGCAAGTCCGGTTTCGCCAACCAACCCGACCCGCTCGGTCGCCTTGACCTTATCGCCATCCTTGACGGTGATCTTGTCGAGGAAGGAGTAGGTCGTGGTCCAGCGGCCGCCGTGGTGGACGATGACGGTCAGACCATATTCCTTTGGCCCCGGTCCGGCGAAGATCACCGTGCCAGCCGCCGCCGCGCGGACGGCAGTGCCCTTGTCGGCCTTGATGTCGATCCCGTCGTGAAACGCCTTGTCGCCGCCCCGCGCCGCGAAAGGCCGTGCGATCACGCCTTTGAGTGGCCAGGCCAGCTTGGCCGGTGGTTGGGCCGCCGTTTCGGGCGCGCCGGGGGCTGCGCCGGGATCGGGCGCCATCTTTGGGGCCGCCGCCGACGGCGCCGGTGTCGGCGCAGACAGTGCGGCAGCCGGTGCCTTGGTCAGGGTTGGGATAACCAGCTTTTGGCCAGCCCGGACCCGTTTCTTCGGATCAAGCCCGTTAGCGGCGGCAATCGTTGACCAGGTCACACCCTGATCCAGCGCGATGCCAAGGCTGGTCTCGCCATCCTTGACCGTGTGGATGCGGCGGCGCGGGATCAGCAGTTTTTGACCGGCGCGAACGGCGTAGGGCTCCTTCAGGCCATTAGCCTCGATAATCAGTACGCGCGGAACGGCCACGCGATTAGCGATGCCGCCCAGGGTCTCACCGGGTTTCACAACATATTCGGTTGCCGTCTTGGGGTCACTGTCTGCCAAGAGCGGGGCGGCGGCCAGCCCGAACAGGGCCAGCGCTAAACCGGCCCGCCGCATCAGGTGTAGCGCCCCGCCAGTTCGGCCAGCGAAGCCTGGTGGGTCAAATCGAGCTGCAAGGGTGTTACTGCCACAAAGCCATCCTGGATTGCCTCAAGGTCGGTCGCATGACCGGGGGTATGCTCTATACCATTAAGACCAAACCAGAAATAGCGATATCCGCGCGGATCCATTCCTTCCACAACTGTCCCGCGGGAATAGTCGTGGAAGCCCTGCCGGACCACCTTGATGCCCCTGACCTGATCGGCGGGGATTGCCGGGAAATTGATATTGACCAGCGTGCGCGGGGCAAAGGGCAGATCGAGCAGCGGGGCGATCACTTTCGCCCCCCAGGCCTCGGCCGCGCCAAAGGGCACGGCATCGCCCATGCCTTCACTGGCATAGACCTGACTCAGCGCGATTGAGCGGATGCCGGCCAGCGCGCCTTCGATCGCGGCGGAGACGGTGCCCGAATAGGTCACGTCATCGCCCAGGTTAGCGCCGCGGTTGACGCCGGACAGGATCAGGTCAGGCGCAGCGGGCATCACTTCGCGCAGGGCCATCATCACGGAATCGGTTGGCGTGCCCGAAACCGAGAAGCGCCGCGCATCATGCTGGCGCAGCCGCACCGGGCGGGAGAGCGTTAGCGAATGGCCGGCGCCCGACTGTTCTTCAGCCGGGGCAACGATCCAGATGTCGTCAGAGAACTGGCGCGCAATTGCCTCCAGCACGATCAGGCCCGGGGCAAAGATGCCGTCGTCGTTCGTCAGGAGAATGCGCATGGCGACCTTTCAGGTCAGAGGGGAACCAGCCGATCAATCCCACCCATGTAGGGGCGAAGTGCCGCTGGAATCTCTACAGAACCGTCTTCCTGCTGGTAATTTTCCAGCACGGCCACCAGCGTGCGACCAACTGCCAGCCCCGAGCCGTTAAGCGTGTGGACGAATTCCGGCTTGGCCTTCTCTTCCGCGCGGAAGCGGGTGTTCATCCGCCGCGCCTGGAAATCGCCGCAGTTGGAGATCGAGCTGATCTCACGGTAGGCATCCTGGCCGGGCAGCCAGACTTCCAGATCAAAGGTCTTCTTCGCGGTAAAGCCCATGTCGCCGGCGCAGAGCAGCACCTTGCGATAGGGCAGTTCCAGCGCCTGCAGGATTGATTCCGCCGCCGCCGTCATCCGCTCGTGCTCCGCTTCGGACTGATCCGGCGCACAGATCGTCACCAGCTCAACCTTCTCGAACTGGTGCTGGCGGATGTAACCACGGGTATCCTTGCCCGCTGCCCCGGCCTCGCTGCGGAAGCAGGGGGTCAGCGCCGTGATCCGCAGCGGCAATACTGCGCCGTCTAGGATCTGCTCGCGGACCGAATTGGTCAGCGAAACCTCGGCCGTCGGGATCAACCAGCGGCCATCGGTGGTCTGGAAATTGTCTTCGGCGAATTTGGGCAGCTGGCCGGTGCCGAACAGCGATTCCTCGCGCACCAGCAGCGGCGTGGCGCATTCCATATGCCCGTTTACCGTGGTCTGGTGATCGAGCATAAACTGGCCCAGCGCGCGCTGAAGCCGCGCCATCTGCCCGCGCAGGAAGGTGAAACGGGCGCCGGAAATAAGGGCGCCAGTCTCGAAGTCCAAGCCCAGCGCCGGGCCAAGATCAGCATGCTCTTTTGGCGTGAAAGCGAAAGAACGTGGGTTGCCCCAACGGCTGACTTCGACATTCTGCGTCTCGTCCGCGCCTTCGGGAACGGTGGCGTCGGGCAGGTTGGGGTGCGCGGCCAGGGTATCTTGCAGGCTGGCCGAAAGCTCGCGGTCCTCCTGCTCCAGCGCCGGCATGGTGTTCTTGATTTCGGCCACTTCGGCTTTCAGCCGTTCAGCCTCATCCTTGTCACCCCGGCCCATCGCGGCGCCAATCGCCTTGGACGCTTCGTTGCGTTGGTTCTGCGCCTCCTGCAGCGCCGTCGCCACAGCGCGGCGGGCCGTGTCGAGCGCCAGGATCGGTCCCGAAACAGGTTCCACCCCGCGGCGGGCGAGGGCGGCATCGAATGCGGCGGGATCGTCACGGATCAAACGGATATCATGCATGGTGCATGGCCTATGCCCGCCAAATGCCGCGGTATCAAGGGATGGAGGACCGGCCGACTGGACTAAACCTGCCGGTGTTTCGGCCTTCGCTTTAAAGGTTGGCTACCAGGCCAGGAACCTGGGGAGCGCAAGCCGGCCAAGGATACCCATCAGCACCACGGTACCTCCGTGCCAGACCCCGATGTGGACCAGGCTGTTTTCGGGGCAGCACAGCGAAACCGCGAAGATGCCGCTGGCGCCTGAAGCAACGCCAATCAATGTTGCCGCCAATCGCAGGGATGATGGCGCGCCCTTGCGCAACCACAGCACCAGTGCCGTTAGCGTCAGCGCGCCAGCGATGCACCCCGAGGTCAAGCATTCGATCCCGCCCGCATCGACATAGACCGGCTCACCACGGAACAGATCAATCGCAATCAGGCCCATGGCGGTGATAGGCAGGACAGCAGCCATCATCACGGTCCAGGCCCAGCCATCCCGGCGGATACCAACTGCCGGGCGGGCCATGTCGATGGCCGACCAGGCTGAGGCCAAGGCCAGGACCAGGAATAAGCCGGCTGAAGTCAGGAACAACGGGTCGGGGCGGCCGGCGGTGATATCGGCGCGAACGCCGAAGCCATAGATAACCAGGCCAACACTGATTGCGATCGCAAACAGGATCCGGGTCATCCCGGTCCGTTGCAGCAAGGGGTTGACCGGGCCCAGATCGGCAACCAGCCGTCCGATCATCTCGTCTGAGTTCATGGCCATGGGGCTAAGCCTCTTCTATTAGGCCAGCAAGACGCTTGAGGCCGCGGTGAATGTTCACTTTGACCAAGGTCTCGCTCTGACCGGATGCTTGGGATGCCTCACGCACAGACAACCCCTTGATCTTGACCAGTTCGATGACTGTCTGCTGCCCTTCTGGCAGGGCGGCGAACAATCGCTCGAGGCTCATTTTGGCAGCGATTGAATCTTCGCCCGAATCCACTTCAATTTCGACCCCATCAAGACTTGAGTGGCGGGCGTTGCGGTATGCCGACCTGAGGTGGTCAACAAACCGGTACCGCGAGATCGCTGCAAGCCAGGGATAAAACGGCCTTGTGGCGTCATAGGTTGCAATCTTGCGGTGAACCGACAGCAAGGTTTCCTGCACCAGATCATCAATCTGTTCGGGCGGAACCTTGCGGCGGAAATATTTCAGCAGCCATTTCTGGCAAGCCTTCAGCAGGCCAGCATAGGCCTGCCGGTCTCCCTGCTGGGACATCGCCGCCAGTCTGGCGAGCGAGGCCTCGTCCGCGATCACCCGCGCCGTTTCCGTGCCAGCAGGGTATCAAGCGAGGCCAGTCCGCCACCGCGAACCACCAGGATCAGCGCCAGGCCAATCCACAGCGAATGCTCTGGCCACCAGGCATCCGGATAGACGAAGAACTGGATAACCAGGGTCATCCCAATCAGGCCGAGTGCCGAGAAACGGGTGAACAGCCCAACCAGCAGCAAGGCCGGCAGAATGTGTTCGGCCGCATTGGCCATCGGGGCAGCCAGCTCGGCCGGCAAAGGCACGCCGGCATATTCGGTGCGGAACAGCTCAACCGTTGAATCGCTGAGCGTGAAGTAGGTTCCTTCGACGACCTTGGTCTGCCCGGATCGCCAGAACACACCGCCCAGCACGATGCGCACGAACAGCAGCACGAGGCTTTCGGGGATGATCCCCGAAAGCCATGCCGTTACGCGGTCATAAAGACCGAATAGCGGAGCGAGTTTCCTCACGCCTTAGGTTCCAGGGTCCCATGGCCCTTGGGGGTCTTGATCGACAGGCAGGTGCCGGCCTTGACCAGCTTCCAGGAATTGCCCTGATAGTCATGCTTTGATGAGCCAGCGCAGCTGGTTCCGGCACCGGCCTTGCAATCATTCTTGCCGGCCTTGGAAATGCCATAGCACTTTTCCATCGCAGGTTTGGCAGCCGGGTTGTTGCCGGCGTGTGCTGCAACGGCCAGCGCAGCAACTGCGATCGCGGCAAGAGCGGAACCAGTCTTCAAAGTCGTCATGTGAAACTCCCATTTGCGTCAACGCACGCTGACTTTGGGTATTTCGTCACCACTCTGAGATCGGTTACAAAAAAACTAGTATTTTCCGTAACTCCTCGCGCCCGGTTTCTTGATGACTGTAACGCAGTGATGCTTCGCTCCGAATAAGGGTGAGCCAACCCGGCCAGAATTCCTTTCACGGAGCACGAACATGTCGACTATCAAGACCACTGCGGGCCTCGCTACCACCGCCGTTCTCCTTGCGCTTTCCGCAGTAGCCCAGGCCGCACCCGCGCCCGAAGGCAGCAGCGGCGCAGCGATCAACGCCCGCGATACGGTGCACTGCTACGGCGTGAACTCGTGCAAGGGCACCGCTGATTGCAAGACCGCGCAGCATGACTGCAAGGGCATGAACAGCTGCAAGAGCCAGGGCTTCAAGGCGCTCGCCGCCGGCATGTGTCTGAAGCGTGGCGGGACCATCGGCGATATCGGCTGATCCCTTTACCCCAAGCCCGGCCGGTTTCCCCCTTCCGGCCGGGCGACCGGGTCCAGAATACCTATCAGGAGCACCCATGGCTGCCACGATCGACAGGTTCACCGGGTTCGGGCTGGGCCTGCGCAAAGAACACCATGCTGATTTCCTGAGTGCCGCTCAGCCAGTCGATTTTCTTGAGGTAATTTCGGAAAACTTCATGGCCTGCGGGGGCCGAGCGCTGCAGACACTCGATGCCGTTCGCGAACGCTATCCGCTGGCCATGCACGGCGTTTCCATGTCGCTGGGTTCGCCTGATGGGCTTGATCCGGACTATATGGCCGAGCTTAAGCAGCTGGCGCGCCGGATCGATCCGCTGTGGGTTTCGGACCACCTGTGCTGGACCCGGGTCGATGGCTTCTCGACCCACGATCTCCTCCCTTTACCCTATACTGAAGAGGCCTTGGCGGTCTGTGCAGCGAATATCGAACGCGCGCAGGACCTGCTGGAACGGCCGTTGCTGATTGAGAATCCCTCCAGCTATGTAACTTTTGCCGAAAGCACGATGAGCGAATGGCAGTTCCTGGCCGAACTGGCCCAGACAACCGGCTGTTACCTGCTGCTCGATGTGAACAACATCTTCGTGAGCGGGATCAATCACGGGTTTGATCCACAGGACTTTCTGGTCGGGATTCCGGTCGATCGGGTCCGCCAGATTCATCTGGCTGGGCACAGTGCCGGTCCCGAAGGCATGCTGATCGACACCCACGATGCGCCAGTCTGCGCCGAGGTGTGGCAAGTCTATCGCGCCGCCGTGGCGCGGTTTGGCCCCTGCGCGACGATGATCGAGCGCGACGATTCTATTCCAGCCCTGCCGGATTTGCTCGAAGAACTGGCGATAGCGCGTGACTTTGCTGCACAGGATTGTGCGGCATGACCTTGCTCGCGATGCAATTGTCTTTCCGGGAGACGATCGCCGGTTCGGATGATGACCAGCCGCTCAAATCCCTGGGCATGGAGATTTACCGCGATGCCTATCGCGGGCGCATGCTCGGGGCATTGGAGACGAGTTTCGAGCGAACCCGGCAATGGGTAGGCGAAGAGCCGTTTATGGCTGCGGCCTGCCACTATATCCTGGCCGAGCCCCCGTGCAGCTGGACGCTGGACGATTATGGCGCAGCGTTCCCCACGGTTCTGGCTGAACTGTTCGCTGAGAATCCCGAAGTGGCGGAGCTGGCCTGGCTGGAATGGCACATGCAGCGGGCCTTTGCCGCGCGGGATAGTGCCATCCTGACTGCGGCGGGGCTGGCAGCGGCGCAGCTTGATGAAGACGCCTGGGATCGCCTCCATCTATATCCCGTGCCGGGCGTCGCCTGCCGCCCGCTGGAAACCAACTGCACTGATATCTGGCTGGCGCTGCAGCAAGCGATCGAACCGCCCGCACCCGCTGCGATTGATCCCGGTGCGGCCCTGCTGGTCTGGCGACAGGATCTCAGTCCGCACTTCAGGGTTACTGATTTGGTAGAGGCAGAGGCTCTGGCGCGGCTTGCGCAGGGGGCGAGCCTGGGCGACCTCGTCCGGGAATTTTCAGCCGAGCGCGTCGGCCGCTTGCTCGCCCGGTGGCTGGTGGACGGCCTGATTGCGGACCTGACCTGACAGCCTGATTAGACTGGATTCCAGCGGCTGAGCGCGCTTAATTGCCCCAAAGCCGCACCCATGGCCGCGCCCGATTGGCGCCGCCATGGGCAAAGACAGGATTATTCGGCCAGGCTGGTGCGCGCTTCTTCGGCCAGTTCGGAATAGCGGTGGGCCACGGCATCCAGCACTTCGGCCGAGAACTCAGCTGCAGCTGCGCGCGAGCGGGCCATTTCTGCGATGAAGCCATCGCTTAAGGCCCGCATGTAATCGAATTGGGTCGCCATGAAGTCAGCCGGGGTGGCGGCTTCGGCCACGGATTTGAATGCTGCATTGGCCTGATCGATGTGGGCGCGGGCCAGATCCTGCATCCGCTTGGCGGCCTGATCGGCATAAGCGGTCGATAGCTTCGACAGTTCTGCGCCGGCTTCCAGATTGCCTTTGTGCAGCGCTACCATCCGCTCGTTCACAAGGGTCGCGTTGACCATTGCGTTGTTGAGATGTCCCGCTGCGGCTTGGGCAATATCGTCGCTCATGGTTTTCTTGGTCATCGCTATACTCCTCTCAAATGACACTGCGGGATCAGGCGGCGGTCCAGCCGCCGTCGATCAAGATGTTCGCCCCGGTAATGTTGATGGCGGCCTTCGAGCATAGGAACACACAGGTTCCAGCCACTTCCTCGACGGTCACGAATTGCTTGGTGGGCTGCGCATGGAGCAGCACGTCCTGGATCACCTGTTCACGCGTCAATCCACGCGAAGCCATGGTCTCAGGAATTTGCTGTTCGACCAGCGGCGTCCACACGTAACCGGGTGAGACGCAATTGACCGTAACCCCGTCGGCCGCTGCTTCCAGCGCCACGGTCTTGGTCAAGCCATCGATCCCATGCTTGGCCGAAACGTAGGCCGACTTGAACGGCGAGGCGACTTTCGAATGGGCCGAAGCCGTGTTGATGATCCGCCCCCACTTGCGCTGGCGCATCCCCGGCAGCGCGGCCTGGATGGCGTGGAACGCCGCGGTGAGGTTAATGGCGATGATCTGCTCCCACTTGTCGGCAGGGAAGGTCTCAATCGGCGAAACGAACTGGATACCAGCGTTGTTGACCAGGATATCGACGGCGCCGAATTTTTGCTCAGTTTGCGCCACCATCTCGCGAATGGCCGGGCCGCTAAGCATGTTCGCGTCGGAATAGTGGCAGCCAACGCCAAACTCCTGCTCGATCCCGGCGCGCTCCGTTTCGACTGCGGCTGCATCGCCCAGGCCATTAATCACGACATTGGCGCCTTCAGCAGCGAATGCCTTGGCGATCGCCAGCCCGATCCCTGAGGTCGAGCCGGTAACGATCGCGGTCTTGCCGGCGAGGATCATTTGCTGGTCGCTGCAGTAGCGATCGACATGGCAACTTCGCTGGCCATCTTGATCTGCGGAGCCCGGTCAGTGATGCCATAGCGGCGCCCGATAACCTCAAACCTGGTCCAGGTGACGGTGACCTTGTGGTTGGCATCTTCGAACACGAGCATCCGCACCGGCCAATCCAGTCCGGCATAAGGGCTCGACTGCAGGAACTGCACGCCCAGCGGCGGATTGCCGAAGATGATCAGCGTGGAACGCTGCACTGGCAGGCCCACCTGGGCGCCAAGCGCCGCCTGATCGATCTGATCGAACAACCGGATTCCCTTGGCCGCGACATCGGCTTTCAGGCGAACCACCGTTTCGTCAAAATGATTGGCGCTTTCAAGCTGCTGCACGTCGGCAGGAATGGCCGCAGCTACCGGGGCAGGTGCCGGGCGGGCTTCAGCCAATGCTGGTGCGGCCGCGGCCAGGAATGCGCCCAGCGAAAGGCCAGTGAGCAAACGCGAAAGGTGGTTTTGGGGCATGAACTTGTCTCCAGGCTGATAGGATGGAATTGACTGGCCGTGCGGGGTTAGCCTTCGGCGGCCGGGGTTTTGACGGGCTCGCCCGCCATGGTTTCGTGCAGGACAAAGCCTTCGAGCGGATCGACCGGTTCGCGCCATTGCGCGAGTTCGATGGCTTTGCGGGTGTGCTCGTATCCGGCCTCTGACCGGTCAGCGATCCCGTGCGTTGAGAAATCGACGTCCTTGGTGTGATCCTCGTCATCCAGCTGGGGTGCCAGCAAGCGCAGAACATGGATCCGCGTTTCGCAACCATAGCTTCGCAGGGCATCAACGTCGGCCGCAAAGGGCGAATCTGCGGGAACCTTGTCTGCCAGTTGCTGGATGACATGCCGCAACCGGTGGAGCTGCCGCTGCCGCTTGATGTGCGACGTGGCCCGGCTGGCGTACTGGATGTCCTTCTGGCGGTTCATCACCTGCCAGATGGTGTCAGGCTCTGTCCCGTGGGGGTTCCATAGATGGACAGCAAAGACCACCGAGTTTTGCCGCGGCTCATCGTCGAACACGGCCTCAACCGGCGTGTTCGAGACGATCCCGCCATCCCAGTAGAGTTCGCCATCGATCCTGACGCCGGGGAAGGCGGGGGGCAAGGCGCCCGACGCCATGATGTGGTTCGCTGAAAGACGGGTGCGCTGCGTATCGAAATAGCACATTTCGGCGGTCTGGATCCGGGCCGCACCAACTGTCGTGCGCATTTCACCATTGTTGAGGCGGTCGAAATCAACCAGCTCCTCAAGCGTCTTGCGCAGCGGTTCGGTCGAATAATAGCCGGCGCTTTCAGCACCCAGCGGCAGATGCGGGTTCATAAAGGCCAGCGGGCGCGGCGTGAAGAAGTTCGGGATGCCGGCCATCATGGTTTGCATCGTCCGGAGCGAGTTGGACCAAAGTCCGCGCGGTTGCTGCAGCAGCTGGGTGTGTTCAATGCGGCGCCAGAATTCGCGCAGGGCGTCCATGCGTTTTTCCGGCGGGTTGCCGGCAATCAGCGCGGCGTTGATCGCGCCGATCGAAGTGCCGATCACCCAGTCCGGCTCAATCCCAGCTTCGTGCAGGGCCTGATAGACGCCGACCTGATAGGCACCCAGTGCGCCACCACCCTGCAGCACCAGCACAATCTGGCCCAGGCCTTTTAGTTCTGCTCGTAATCCGTCCGAAGAAACCTTCTGCTCGCTTGGCATGTACGCACTCCGGATGTGGCCAGCGCAATCAGAGCGCCGCACTGGACCTAAGGGTTGTGCAGGGAAGTTCGTGCGGGTTTAAGGTTTGGTTACAATCGTCTGCGGCAAAGTAACCTTATGGTGGGCACGGCCGAAATAGCGACCGGGGGTGCGAGACGTTCTCCCGGCCTTGATGCGCATGCCACGATGCCCGGGGCCTTTCTGATCAGATGGAGAATCCAATGAACAAAGTGCATCTTCTGGGAATCGCAATGGCGGCCAGCGTGTTTGGCGCTTCACCCGCATTGGCGGGCAGCTGCCCGGCGGATCAGATCGGCCAGAACCCGCTGACGGGCGCAGCCACCAAGGGCAAAGCCGTCACTGATACCGTCATCGGCTCGGTTGATCTGGGGCCTGAAATCAAGGTTGATGGCCGCAGCCTGCGTCTGCGGATGCTGGTGGTCCAGCCGGGCGGCGTCGTGCCGATGCATAGCCACGTTGACCGTCCCGCGCTGATCATGACCGCCAGCGGTACGATGACCGAATATCGCAGCTCTTGCCTGACCCCGATCGTGCACGCTGCCGGCGAAGTCGCGCAGGAATCGGGCGGCATCTCGCACTGGTGGAAGAACAATGGCGATACGGTCGCCGTGCTCTATTCGGCCGACGTCCACAACGACAAGAACTAAGCCGCACAAGGCGGTTCAGGATCGTCCGATCCAGCGGCCTGCGCCCGGGAGACCGGGGGCGGGCCGCTTCACTTTCAGGCTAAGCAGTGCTTTTGGGAAGGAAGCGCTGGGACCAGATCGCCAGCGCGATCACCGCCACCATCGTGGCCAGCGCCACCAATGCATAAGGCATCAGGAATGGCAGTCCGACCAGCACCAGTCCATCGTTGCCGCCAGGGACCAAGGCTCCGCCCACACCCATCATTGCGCCACCGATCAGGCAGGTCTTGATCCGGGTGCTGGTCGGCTTGATCCAACCGACCATGCCATGCCGAAAGCCGCCCAGCCGCGATCCCAGCAAAAGCGCGGCGAAGAGGGCAATCCGCCAGGCGGTATCGTCCAGCTTGCCTTTCGCAAGGTCAGACAACAGCTCCGGATAGGTCCAATGACCCACTCCGAGCAGCATGACGGCAAAAGTGATTCCGATGACCAATGTCGCCTCGTGCGGATCCCACAACGTCGGGGCACCGTGGGGGCGATCGCGCACGGCTGTCCACCAGAGCACCCGGGCCAATCTTGCCAAGGCATAAAGCGCCATTGCACTCAATACGATGGTAGGCAGGTGCGGGGCTGACCCCATGTCTGGCAGGGCTGCGGGCTCAACCTTGAACGCCAGGTCAAACAGCTTCACCCCGGCGAAATAGCCAAACGGCGTGAGCAGGAAAACATACTCTCCCGAACCAAGCCGGGCGACCGATCCGAAGACGCAGGCACCGTTCACATAAGCCCCCAGGCCCAGCAAGGCGCCGCCGAGCACTGTATAGTGGCTCACTCCATAGGGCGTTGCTCCTAACGGAGACTGCGCGACCAACCCGGCGATCATCAACATGACCGCAACCCATAGCCCTGCCTCCAGCATGGCGATCAGGCGGTTCGCGCGGCGCTTTTGGATGAGTTCTGAAATTGCATAGACAGTGCAGGTTGCGCCGCTCTGGATCGCGTAGCCCATCATGGCGGCGCAAATCACGGCAATCGCGAAGGCAATGGAAATATTCATCAAGGTCTCCATGCCGCAGCCTTCGATCCTGACCAAAGTGGCGGCGAGCCGGTGCGGGTTGGGCGTGGGAGCTCGGGCGCTGAAATGCATCCGGCATTCCAAGCGCATCGGCGCGATACACCGGGAAGGCGTCTTGCTTTTCGTTTGCGCGTTGAAATTGGTTACAAATGATTGTCGCGGAGAAGCTCGCGCCGGCGCCCGAGCGCCAAACGGCGCTGACGCGGGGAGCATTGCAATGGACCAAGCTGGCGGGGGGAAGTGGTGGGCGCGACAGGGATTGAACCTGTGACCCCACCCGTGTGAAGGGTGTGCTCTACCGCTGAGCTACGCGCCCACTTCCGTGCGGAGCAGCGCCCTTAGAAGGAGCCGTGCGAATTGACAAGCAGGGAAAGCCGGATAGAGGCCGAGGCATGACCGAAGAAACCCCTGCAGCGCCGCACGCCACTCCAGCCTCGGCCGGCGCCGACGTACCGCCCGATCGCCTTGCGATCAGCCCCCGCAGCCCATGGTTCAACCAGGACGTGCTGGTGCGCGGCGTTGGCATCCGCTTCAAGGGCGTGGTGCGCACCAATGTTGAGGAATACTCGATCAGCGAAGGCTGGGTGCGGGTTCAGGCGGGCAAGACCATGGATCGCCACGGCCAGCCGCTGACGCTGAAGCTGAATGGTCCGGTTGAAGCCTGGTTCGAAGACCTGGGTGAAAACGCGCCGGTGGCGAAAGTCTAAATTCCGAGTTCGCGTTTGATGATCGCCGCGATGGGGTCCCCGTCGCGGACCGCAAACTCGGCCGTGGCTGGCCGATTGGCCCGGGCCAGCACTGGTTCGCGAACCAGCGCCGGGCGGCCACGCAATTGCTCCGTCTTGCTGGGCTTGGAGCCATAGATAAAGCCGGCGAGCGGCCATTGCGTGGTGCCGAGCGCTTGGCTGGGACCGTACCAGACGCGCACGGCGCTCCAGTCATTGTCGGGCGAAACATCAACTGCACGGACATTGTCTTCGATTTGTCCGCGGCGGCCGTTGATCGGGCTCCAGTTGGCATGCCGAATCAGCACAGTGCGCGAATCGATCACTTTGCTGACGGCTGCAACGTGGCCCAATCGCGAGTTCCCATTGGGACGGAAGGCCATCACCGCGCCGACCTTTGGCTTGGCTCCGCGGGCATAGCGGCCGTCGGCCTGGTCCCACCAGGTGTGGGCATCGCCGTAAATCTGGATGCCCGAAACGGTCCGCGCATAAGGCACACATTGCAAATAAGGCGGCAGACCATCCACCGCCGCGCCGCCCGCATCGCGATCATCGATATCGATGGCGCGGGCGTGCAGTGGGCTTGCGGCCATGACCAGCAACAGGGCGGCGGGAAGGAGCGATCGGAGCGACAACATGATGCGCCTTTTGACCGATCACGGTTAACGCACGGATTGCCGGTAAGGTTAAAGCCATAGCAAGGATCAACAGTGCGGCTTGCAAATTGGCTGCGGAACGGTCAGGGCTAATGCCGTGAAACTCCCCCAGGTCATTATCATCGGGCGCCCGAATGTCGGCAAGTCCACGCTGTGGAACCGGCTCGTCGGCAAGAAGCTCGCGCTGGTTGACGATCAACCCGGCGTGACGCGCGATCGCCGTCTTGGCGATGCACACCTGCTGGGCCTTGATTTTACCATCGTCGATACGGCCGGCTGGGAAGATGAAGATGCCGCCAGCCTGCCGGGCCGGATGCGCCAGCAGACCGAGGCTGCGCTGGTTGGTGCGGATGTTGCGCTGTTCGTGATTGATGCGCGCGCTGGCCTTACGCCGATGGACGAGGAAATCGGCCAGCACTTGCGCCAGTGTGATGTGCCGGTGGTGCTGGTGGCCAACAAGGCTGAAGGCAAGGCTGGTGATCATGGCCTTTACGAGGCTTTCTCGCTCGGTTTGGGTGATCCCGTCCCGCTGTCGGCCGAGCATGGCCAGGGCCTGGCTGACCTGTTCGAGGCACTGCTGCCGCACCTCAATGATCGCCAGCTGGAAATGGACGCCGAAGCGGCCATCGCGGCCGATCTTGAAGGTGAAGAAGAGTACGATCCCAAAGCCGTGCTCAAGCTGGCGATTGTCGGGCGACCGAACGCCGGAAAATCGACGCTGATCAACCGCGTGCTGAAGGAAGACCGGCTGCTGACCGGCCCCGAGGCCGGAATTACCCGCGATTCAATCGCGATCGATTGGGACTGGCGAGATCCAGACAGCGACGAAGTCCGCCCCGTCCGGCTGATCGATACGGCTGGCATGCGCAAGAAGGCGCTGGTGGTCGACAAGCTGGAAAAGATGGCCGTGGCCGATGCGCGCCATGCGATCGATTTTGCCGAAGTTGTCGTGCTGCTGCTGGATGCCACGCGCGGACTGGAGCATCAGGATCTCAAGATCGCCAGCATGGTCCTTGAAGAAGGCCGCGCGCTGATGATTGTGATCAACAAGTGGGACATCGCGGAAGACGCCTCCGGCCTGTTCAACGGCATCCGCGGCGCGCTTGAAGATGGCCTGAGCCAGGTCAAGGGCTTGCCGCTGCTGGCGGTTTCTGCCCGCACTGGCAAAGGTTTGGACGAGATGATCCGCGTGGCCTTCGATCTGCGCGATTCCTGGTCCAAGCGCGTGCCGACCGCCGCGCTCAATCGCTGGTTCGATGATGCCCTGGGCAAGAACCCGCCGCCCGCCCCGGGCGGGCGCCGGATCAAGCTGCGCTATATCACGCAGGCCAAGACCCGCCCGCCGGGCTTCGTGCTGTTCGGCACCCGGCTGGACGAACTGCCCAACAGCTATCAGCGCTATCTGGTCAACAGCCTGCGCCGCGAGCTGGGCTTTGATGCCGTGCCGGTGCGCTTAATGCTGCGCACGCCGAAGAACCCCTTCGCCAAGAAGTAAGCTAAGCGGTCAAAACCGGCGGGCGAACGGCATGCGGCGGCCCTCGGTAAGTGACCGCCACAGCCATTCGACCGGGCCTTGCCGGTGGCGGGCTAGCCAGGGTTTGCTCCAGGCCAGCATGACCACCCAGCCGAGCAGGACAAAGCACCACTGCGCCAAGGGGGCAATGCGCCCGGCCAGGCCCAATCCCCAGCCGAAAAAGCAGAATGCCATGATCACCGAGGTCAGCAGATAATTGCTTAGCGCCATCTGCCCGGCGGCGTGCAGTCGCTGGCCCAACCGGCTGGTAAGCAGTCTGGGGGCGGCCAGCACCAGCAGCGCGGCCCAGGCCAGGGTGAGGGCAAGATGCTGCGGCCCGGCCCCGCCGATCAACAGCTGGAACATGGCATCAGTCGGAAAGCCGCGGCTCCACGCCCAGCCCGCCTGAACAATCGCCAGCGGCAGGCCCAAGGCCAGGCCGCCGGTTGCCAGCTTCCACAAACTGGCGTCGGACCAGCCACCGCTGAAGAATCCCGTGCGGTGCAGCGCCATGCCCAGCAGCATTAGCGGCACAGTCTCCCCAATCGACAGCAGCGTCACGACCAGCGGCATGTAGAGCGTTTCGTTAAAGCGATCCGCCAGCATGATGAAGTAGGGTTTGCGCAGCGTATTCACTTCATCCAGCGCTTGGGCGGCAACGGCGTGGGACTGGCTGCGCACTGCGGCGCGGGTGACTGGATCAGCCCGGCCATCATGAACGGCCTCCGCGGCGGTCAGGCTTGACCAGCCCGCCACGGTGAAGGCCGCATGCCACAAGGTGAAGCCAGCCAGTGCCACGACCACCAGCCGGCGCACCGGCCAGTGCCGCAGCGCCAGCGCGATCGGTGCGAGCATGGCGTAAAGCATCAGGATGTCCCCGCTCCACAGCACCAGCTGGTGAACATAGCCGATCAGGAACAACCAGCCGAGCCGCCGCAATTGCCAAGAGCTGCCATCACTGCCGTCCGCGTCGCGCCGATCAACGAACAACAGCATCGATGCACCGAACAACAGAGTGAACAGCCCGCGCATCTTGCCTTCGAACAGGACCAGCCCGGTGGCAAAGGCCAGACTGTCCAACGTGCCGACATGGCCCAGCAGGTTCGGGCTAAGCACGGCTAACGAACCGCCGGCAAAGCTGGCGATGTTGATTGCCAGAATGCCCAGCACGGCAATTCCGCGCACCAGATCCAGCGCGGCGATCCGTTGGGGCGCCGCGCTGTCGCTCATCTCAGTTCCGCACCGCGATGCAGGTCTGGCCGCTGGCGCTCAGTCGCTCGCAAGTAGCCTGAGCCATTGCCTGGCTGGCGAAGCCGCCGGCCTGCAGCTTGGTCACCGCCCCTGCTTTCACGTTAAGCCGCTGCTTGCCTGACAGTTCCGGCCGGCCCTTCAGGCGGTTCCACAGGGCATCGGCATTACCGGGTTGCCCAAAAGCGCCGAACTGGACCCGCCATAGACCAGTTGCTGCGGCCGGCGTCATGGCGGGGGCAGGGCGTGTAGCGTCGGCGGGAGGTGCTGCGCTGATTGCGGGCGGCAGCCCCTGCCAGACAGTGACCGGGCGCCTGGCGGCTGGGCGTGCAAAGTCTGCCCCGGCTGCGGCGGGATCGTCGCCGATCGCCCGGGTGGCGGCGCCAGCGGCATCGCTGGCCTGGGTCTGGCTGACCCCGCGCATGGCGACCGCCGGGATCGGCGAAGGACCGGCGGATACAGTTGCGCCAAGATCCGCAGCGGCAAGCTGGCGGGCGCGGGTCGCATCGGCCTGGCTGCGCAGTTCAGCAGCCAGTTCGACCGCTTGCTGGCGCTGGGCCATCGGAACATGCTGGTCCATCTTGGCCAGCGCCGCTGCTGCCTGAGCCAGCCCGGCCTGCTGGGCCAGACTGACCAGAGCATACGCCCGGACCCAATCCTTGTTGACGATATCGCCATTAAAGTGGCCGATGCCCAACAGGTACTGCGCGCGGGGATCGCCGCGATCGGCGGCGGCGCGCAGGAAGGGCAGGGCTTGCGTCCGCTGCCCGCGCTGGAACAGCAAGAGGCCGTAATTATCGCTTGCCTGGATGTGGCCCTGTGTTGCGGCGCGCCCGAACAGTCCCTCGGCCTGGGCCAGGTCCTGCGTCACGCCTTTGCCCAGCTTGTAAGCCTGACCGAGGTTGAACATCGCATCGGCATCCCCCTTCGCCGATTCAATCTGCCACGCTTTGGTGGCAGTGGCAAAATCGCCGCGTGACCAGGCATCAACGCCGGCCCGGGTATCGGCCAGCGCCGATGATGCCACGATAAGTGCAACGCCCCCAAGGGCGCGGAAAAAAAGCTTGTGACCCATTTTTTGACTTCCCGACTTCGCCCCGGAGTTAAGCGATCAGGGCCCGTTTCCGGCCCCATCTCCCCTCGTTCCGAGACGCCTGTGACTTAAGTGACATAGTAAACTACCGGTTAGCAAAGGATTTATGACCGCGGCTGTATCTGCGGAGGCACCGCAATGCGTGTACGTGTTAACGCTATATTAGGAACGATCTGCGATCCCCCAGAGCAGGTCATCTTGACCCGATTGGCATTTCGCAGGGGGAATAGGCTTTGCGCGTACTGGCATTGGCATCGCAGAAGGGCGGATCCGGCAAGACCACCTTGTCCGGACACCTCGCCGTCCAGGCTCAGCGCGCAGGCGCTGGCCCGGTCGTGCTGATTGACATCGACCCGCAGGGCTCGCTGTCCGATTGGTGGAACGAGCGCGAGGATGAATATCCTGCCTTCGCCCAGACTACCGTAGCACGTCTGGCCAGCGATCTGGCGGTCCTGCGTCAGCAGGGCTTCAAGCTGGCGGTGATCGATACCCCGCCAGCGATCACCATGGCGATCCAGTCGGTGATCGCGGTTTCCGAGCTGATTGTCGTGCCGACCCGTCCAAGCCCGCATGATCTGCGCGCCGTGGGCGCTACGGTCGATTTATGCGAACGCGCCGGCAAGCCGCTTATCTTTGTGGTCAACGCGGCAACGCCCAAGGCCAAGATTACGTCGGAAGCCGCGGTTGCCTTGTCGCAGCATGGCACCGTTGCGCCGGTAACCTTGCACCACCGGACTGACTTTGCCGCCTCGATGATCGATGGCCGGACCGTGATGGAAGTGGAGCCCAACAGTCGCTCCGCTCAGGAAGTCGTCGCGCTGTGGAATTACATTTCCGACCGCCTCGAAAAGAACTTCCGTCGCACAGTCTTTGCGGCACCGGCTTCGGCATCGGTTCTGCCAGGCTCCGCTCGGCCCGCTGGGGGCTTCGGCCGCCGCGTGGCTGGCTCGTAAGCGGGGGACCTAGCAGCATGTCAGAACCGAACACTTTCGCTTCGCTTTCGCCGACGCTGCTCGCCCGCAAGGGTGGCGCTCGTCCGGCGATGCGCCCGCAACTCGGCCCCATTGGTGGCGATGCCCTCGCTCGCCAGCTTGATGACTTGGGCTGGAACGATATGGGCGAGGATGCGGCGGCACCAGTCGAGCAGCGCAGCGCAGAAGTCGTCTCAATCGCCCCGGATTTGCCGGCTCCAACCAACGCGCCGGTGCCGCAAGTCGTGCGCCAGCGCGATGAGGCCAAGCGGCGTGTCTCAAGCCAGCGCAAGTCAGCTTTGGCCGACGGACGCCGGGCTGCCTTCACGCTGCGCGTCGATGCCGAACGCCATCTCAAGCTGCGGCTGGCCTGCGCGGTATCCAACCGCAGCGCCCAGCAGCTGGTGACCGAAGCGCTCGACCGGCTGTTGGCTGATTCGCCCGATGTTGCCGAACTGGCTGCGCAAATTGCGCGGCGACACAATTGATCCTGCAAAAGGGGAGACCTCCCATGTCCACCAGCACCATCCGCAATAAGCTTCTGCCGCTCGGAATTACCGGGGCGATTGCCCTGGCGATCCTGGCAGGTGCGGGCTTTGGCGAAAATGTCGTTGCCAAACCAACTCCGGACAAGACGGCTGCCGCTGCTCAGGCCGCGCTGGCCAATGGACAGGTCGACAAGGCAATCCAGCTGGCCGAGGCGGTTGTTGCCGCGAGCCCGCGCGAGCCCTCGTACCGAGCCTTGCTGGCCCATGCCTATCTTAAGGCCGGTCGGTTCCAATCGGCCGCGATGACGTTCGACGATGCGATGGAGCTTGGCGATAACAGCGGCAAGACTGCGCTGGGTCTGGCCCTGTCCTATGCTGCCGAAGGCCGGAACCGCGATGCGGTGGCAATCCTGGATGATTGGCGCGATGCCATTCCAGTGACGGACCTTGGGCTGGCTCTCGCCCTGGCGGGTGAACCCACCCGCGGCAGCGCGGTGCTTTCCGATGCGTTGCGCAATGGTGAGAACACCCCCAAACTTCGTCAGAATCTGGCCTATTCCTATGCGCTTGACGGGCGCTGGCGCGAGGCCCGGATCATGATGAGCCAGGATGTCCCGGCCGATCAGATCGACGCGCGCATCAGTGATTGGGCGGCCAAGACCCGCCCAGAAGACCATCATCTGCGGGTTGCCGGGCTGCTCAACACCCCGGTGCGCAGTGATCCGGGTCAGCCATCACGGCTGGCGCTCAATTCAAACCCGGTGAACGAACAGCTCGCCGCGCAGTCGGCTGCGATCGAGGGTGCCCCACAAATGGCTGCAGCCGCCGCCCCAGCAGCCGAACTGCCGCCGATTGCCCAAGACCGGGTCGCGACCGACCTGGCCAGCTACACGCCGGTTACGGGAACTGCTGATGGTTCGGCTTCTAATCCGAACCGGTTCAACGCCGCTTTTGCTGAACGAGCCCCCGTGGCTGCTGTGCCCCCGGCGGCCGATGGATCGCGGATGACCTTTATCTCGCAGCCAGTGGTCCAACAAATTCCCAATCGCGAGGTCCGTGCACCGCGCACGGTTGCTGTCGCTCCGGCTCGCGCAGGTGCGCACCGCGGTAGCTATGCCGTGTCGATGCCAACCAAAGTGGCAGGCACGCATCTGATCCAGCTGGGCAGCTTCTTTACTCAGCAGGGCGCTCGTCGCGCCTGGGGGATCTATGCTGCCAAGAACCCGGAACTGCGCGCCTACCGCATGACCATCAGCAAGGCCCAGGTGCGCGGGAAAGCCCACTACCGCGTTGCTGCCGCCGGGATCAGCGGCAGTCAGGGTGCCAAGGGCCTGTGCGGAACGGTCAAGGCACGGGGCATGGCCTGCTTCGCCTATGCCGTCCGAACCGGCGTTCCCGGCGTCAAAGCCCCAGCCACGAGCCAGATGGCCCATGCGAAGGCCCCCGCCGGGGTGCAGCTGGCGCACGCCAAAGTGCGGACTGGCCCGGTCAAGACTGCTCCGGTCGCACCGGCCTTGGCCCGCAAGCGCTAAACCACTCTATTCAAGCAATGGCAGGCCTCTTCCCGTTTCGGCGGGGAGGGGCCTTTGCCTTATTGGCTGACGATTGTGCCGCCTTTGAGCAGCACCAGTGCGCGACCTTGGACCCCTTGTTTGTCGAAGGGAGTATTGCCGGCGGCCGCCGCCATCTTGTTTGAATCGACGATCCAAGGTTTGTCCGGGGCAATTACGGCAATGTCTGCCTCTGCCCCTACCTTGAGGACCCCGGCATTCACGCCCAGCAGTGCGGCCGGATTTCCGGCCAGCAAGGCAAAGGCGCGGGCCGTATCGATCACCCCATCGCGGACTAACCCCAGGGTGAGCGGCAGCAGGGTTTCAGCACCGGCCATCCCCGGCTCTGCGTCGGCAAAGGGCAGGCGCTTGTCTTCCGGCCCGCGCGGATCGTGGCCTGATGCGACCACGTCAATCGTCCCGTCGGCCAGGGCAGCCAAGACAGCCTGCCGATCGCTTTCAGGGCGGAGTGGCGGGGACAGGCGGGTAAAGGTCCGGAAATCTCCGATTGCCACATCTGACAGCAGCGCGTGGGCAGGGGTGACGCCAGCCGTAACTGCCACACCGCGGGCCTTGGCGGCGCGGACCAGGCTTAGTGCGGCGGCGGTCGTGACTTGCCGGAAATGCAATCGGGCACCCGTCAGTTCGGCCAAGGCGATGTCGCGGGCCACGGCCAGGGCCTCGGCCTCGGCGGGGGCAGAGGGGAGCCCCAGGCGGGTCGCCATCTCGCCAGCAGTGGCGACAGCGGCACCCGTAAGTCCGGCATCTTCGGCGTGGGTCACCACGACCAGCCCCAGCATCGCGCAATAGGACAACAGGCGGTGCATCGCTCCGCTATCGGCAATCCAGCGCCGTCCAGTGCTGACCGCTTTGGCCCCGGCATCGCGCATCAGCGCCAGTTCGGCTAGCTCGGTTCCGGCCAGGTCCTTGGTCGCAGCAGCGAGGGGGTGAACCCACAGGTCCGGCTTGCCGGACTGCGCGGCAAAGCGGACTGCGGACGGCTTGTCGAGCACCACGCCCTGATCCGGCATCAGTGCCGCGCGGGTGATCCCGCCGAAGTGGAACGCGGGCTTGTCGATTGCGAAGACCCCCAAATCGACCAGGCCAGGCGCGATCAACGCGCCCTTGGCGTCGATTACGGTATCGCCGTCAGCTGGTGCAATATCGCCCAGCGCGGCAATCCGGCCGTCAACGCAGCGCAGTGCGCCCTTATTCGGCGCGCAGTTGGGGAGGACGAGGCGCCCGTTGGTCAGAATGATCGGAGTGGGGTTGCTCATGCCCAGCCCTCCACACTGCGCCCTTTGCGGGTCAATACATCCAGGCAAGCCATGCGGATCGCCACGCCCATTTCAACCTGGGTGGTGATCGCCGAACGACCGGCCAGATCGGCCACGGTGCTGTCGATCTCGATTCCGCGGTTCATCGGGCCGGGGTGCATGACCAAGGCATCGGGCTTGGCCTTGGCCAGACGTTCCAGGGTCAGGCCATAGAGGTGCCGATATTCGCGGGGGGAGGGGATGAATTGACCGCTCATCCGTTCCTGCTGCAGCCGCAGCATCATGACCACATCGGCCCCGTCCAAGGCAGCATCAAAATCATCAAACGGGGTTACCTTCATCGCCTCTATCCCGACGGGCATCAGTGCCGGCGGTGCGCAGACGCGAACGTCTGCGCCCAACGTGGTCAGGCAATGGATGTTTGATCGGGCCACGCGGCTGTGCAGGATATCGCCGCAGATCGTGATGGTCAGCTTGCCGAAGTCACCCTTGGCCCGGCGAATGGTCAGGGCATCGAGCAGGCCCTGAGTCGGATGCTCATGCTGGCCGTCCCCGGCATTTAGCACCGGGCAATCGACCTTGTCCGCGATCAGCCGGACCGCGCCCGAACTGGCATGACGAATCACGATCGCATCGGCGCGCATCGCGTTAAGCGTCATCGCTGTGTCGATCAGCGTTTCGCCTTTCTTCACGCTGGATTGCGCCGCGTGCATGTTGACGACGTCCGCGCCAAGCCGCTTGCCCGCAATCTCGAACGACAGCAGCGTGCGGGTGCTGTTTTCAAAGAAGGCGTTGATGATGGTCAGGCCGGCCAGCCGGTCAGCCCGCTTGTGCGGCTGGCGGTTGAGATCGACCCATTGTTCCGCCTCATCCAGCAGGAACAGGATCTCCCACGGAGCCAGGCCCGCCAGGCCAGTGAGGTCGCGGTGCGGAAAGGCGGCGGAGCCCGCTGGATAGCGGCCCGCAGCATCGAGATTTACCGATGTCATTGAAGACGGTGCCTTAGAGCGCCAGGCGTCCTCCGGCAAGGTGGCATTGGAACTAGCGGCGCTTTGTCGTGTTAACACGTAGCCGCCCATGACAGGTCCGTTTGTATTCCTGCCCTAACGCTGCACCGGTGAACTTAACAGGTGGAGCGGGGACATGACCCTAGCCGCACTTCTCTTTTCTGCTGGTCTTACCTTGTCGCCGCAACAAGCTGACATCGTTCAGCGTGTGGTTGGCGAGGGGAAACCTGAATGTCTGGTCTATCGGCCTGATGAGACGGAGGCGCCGTGCCGCCCGGTCTTTTCAGTTACCGCCGGGGTCCACGTCAACGCTTGGGCTAATGGCGAGGAGATCAGGCTGTCGCACGCTGCGGTAATGCGTCTCAATCGTGAGGAGTTCGCCTTGCTGGTCGCGCATGAGGTGGCCCATTATCTGCTTGGGCATCGAGCCAGTAGCCCTGCGGCCGAGCTGGCGGCAGACCAGCTCGGGGCGCAATTGGCCTGCCGGGCCGGCTATGATCCGGCGGCCGGACTGTCATTGCTACGATACCTTGCTGCCGGCAGCACGCATCCGCGGCGCCAGCAACGCCGGGCGGTGATCCTGGCTGTCGCATGCCAGCGTCAGAGCGCGACATTCGCCCGCTAGCGGCGTTGCGGCTTCCATCGTTTGCCATGGCACCTTGATCGACGGAGGACTCGCCTTTCGAGCAGCCGCCGCCTATCGGTTTGGCTGATAATTTCTCCGGGAATCGCAAGATGATATTTGCACGCAAAGTCTGGGCCCTGCTGGTGGGCATCAAGGATGCCCTGGTCCTGCTGCTTTTGCTGCTGTTCTTCCTGGCGCTGTATGGCGTGCTGACTGCGCGTCCGTCGCCCGGTCAGGTTCGCGAAGGGGCGCTGCTGCTGAAGCTGGATGGCGCCGTGGTTGAAGAGCCGGCCAGGGTTGATCCTTTCGATCTGCTGATGTCTAGCAACAGCGCCGCGAAGGAACATCGTGCGCGTGATGTCATTGCCGCAGTTGAGGCAGCTGCCACCGATGACCGGATCAAGGCTGTCGCGCTTGATCTTTCGCGCTTCACCGGCGGCGGACAGGTGACGCTGGAGAACGTTGGCGCCGCGCTGGACAAGGTGCGCAAGACCGGGAAGCCGGTGATCGCTTTCGCCCATGCCTATGCCGATGATGGTTTGTTGCTGGCCGCCCATGCCAGCGAAGTCTGGGTCGATCCGCTTGGCGGGGCTTTCGTGATGGGTCCCGGCGGGATGCGGCTCTATTACGGCGAGGCACTGGCCCGCTACAAGGTGACACCGCACATCTTCAAGGTCGGCACCTACAAAGATTATGTTGAGCCCTATACCCAAAGCCAGGCGTCCCCGGCCTCTAAGGAAGCACGCAACGCGCTAGTCTCCGCGATGTGGGAAGATTGGCAGACGCACGTCAAGGCTGCTCGCCCCAAGGCGGACCTGGCCCGGGTGACGCGTGATCCGGTCGGCTGGATCAAGGCCAGCGGTGGCGATCCGGCCAAGGCGGCGCTGGCGGCTGGGCTGGTCGACAAGCTTGGCAATCATGCCCAGTTCAAAGAGCGGCTGCGCGCGTTGGTTGGCGAAGATCCGCTAGACGATGCACCGGCCAGCTTTGCCTACACGGATATGGATACCTTGCTTGCAGCCCATCCGGCCAAGACCAGCGGCGCTGCGGTGGCCGTGGTGACGGTGGCGGGCGAAATTGTTGACGGCAAGGCCGGGCCCGGCAAGGCTGGCGGCACCCGCATCGCCAAGCTGATTGATGAGGCGAACAGTGACGGGGCCAAGGCGCTGGTCCTGCGAGTTGATTCGCCTGGCGGATCAGTGATGGCATCGGAAGAGATTCGCACCGCGCTGGAGCGGTTCAAGGCTGGTACCAAGCAGACTGGCCGCCGTCCGGTAGTGGTCTCGATGGTCAACCTGGCGGCGAGTGGCGGTTACTGGGTCTCGACCCCGGCGGACAAGATCTTTGCCGAGCCGGGCACAATCACGGGCTCGATCGGAATCTTTGCCATCATCCCGACGTTTGAGCGGGCACTGGCCGATTATGGCGTGAAGTCTGACGGGGTGCGCAGCACGCCGCTTTCGGGACAGCCCGATATCCTTGGCGGCCTGACGCCCGAAGTCTCGGAGATGCTTCAGGCGAATATCGAGAGCAATTATGGGCGCTTCCTCGGTCTGGTTGGGGCATCGCGCAAGAAGTCCGCGGCCGAGGTTGAGGCATTTGCCGAGGGCCGGGCCTGGGATGGCGGTACCGCGCAGCAAAAGGGGTTGGTTGACCAGTTTGGCGGCCTTGATGCAGCACTGGCCGATGCCGCGGCGCGCGCCAAGCTGGGCGAAGACTGGCACGCCGCCTGGTATGGTGACGAACAGGATCCCTATGCCTCGCTGATTGAGCAATGGCGCGGTGATGATGAAGCTGACGGTCCGTCGGCAGGGCTGGATTTAACCGGTCTGGTGGCGGCTCGGCAGCAGGCCGGCCTTGATCGCTTGCTGGGCGATCTGGCCGGCGTGTTCGAGGCTCGCGGGGCCCAGGCGCTGTGCCTTGATTGCCCGGTTGCGACGCCAGCAAGAACCGCCAGCGGACCCGAATCCGGATGGCTGGCACGATTGGTCGCTGTTTTCGCGCGCTAGCGCGCTTGCCCTTTGCAGCGGGGGCCACTAAGGGCCAGCGCTTGATTCAGGGCAAACCTGAATCGGTCCAGGGTTTTAAGCTTCGTCGGTTGCGGGCGTGGCGGAATTGGTAGACGCGCTGGTTTTAGGTACCAGTATCGAAAGATGTGGGGGTTCGAGTCCCTTCGCCCGCACCAGTCCCGCCCGGTTGCCTGCATCGTCGCAGCCGAGGTGTTTGAGAAGGCTTCTTTTGTCATGCAGATTGTTGAGACCAGCAACGAAGGTTTGAAGCGCGCCTATACGGTGAAGATTCCGGCGAAGGATATCGCCGCGAAGATCGATGGCGAAGTTGCCAAGCTCACCCCGCAGGTGCGCATGCCTGGCTTCCGCCCAGGCAAGGTGCCTGCCAACCTCGTTCGCAAGATGCACGGCCCGGCGCTTCATCAGGAAGCCCTGAACACTACCGTCCGTGAAGCGATGGACAAGCTGCTGGTTGAACACAAGCTGCGCCCCGCGATGCAGCCGGAAGTCGCGCTTGGCGAAGGTTACGAAGAAGGCAAGGACGCCGAGCTGTCGGTTGCAGTCGAAGTGCTGCCCGTGATCGCCGTTCCTTCATTCGAAGGCCTGGCGCTTGAAAAGCTGGTGGTCGAAGCCGCTGAAGCTGAAGTTGACGAGCAGGTTGCTCGTCTGGCTTCGGGCGCCAAGAGCTTTACCGACGCCAAGAAGGGCAAGAAGGCCGAGACCGGCGATCAGCTGATCATCGACTTCGTTGGCAAGCTTGATGGCGTTGAATTCGATGGCGGCAAGGCTGAAGACGCCACGCTTGAAATCGGTTCGAACCGTTTCATTCCCGGCTTCGAAGAGCAGCTGGTTGGTGCCAAGGTTGGTGACGAAAAGACCATCACCGTGACTTTCCCGGCCGACTATCCGGCAGAGAACCTAAAGGGCAAGGACGCCCAGTTCGACATCACCGTCAAGGCCGTGAAGGTCGCTGGCGAAACCAAGATCGACGATGAGTTTGCCAAGAACCTGGGCCTTGAAAGCCTGGAGCAGCTCAAGGGCTTGCTGCGCGGCCAGGTCGAACAGGAACTGGCCGGCTTGACTCGCACGCAGATGAAGCGCGCGCTGCTTGATCAGCTGGCCGCCGGTCATGACTTTGACGTGCCGCCGAGCATGGTCGAAGCGGAATTCAGCCAGATCTGGGCCCAGCTGCAGCAGGAAGCCCAGAACGAGGAAGATCCCGACGCCGCCATGGCCGAGATCGAAGCCGAGAAGGAAGACTATCGCGGTATCGCCGTGCGCCGCGTGCGCCTGGGCCTGCTGCTGTCGGAAATCGGCCAGTCGAACGGCGTTGAAGTGAGCGCGCAGGAAATGCAGATGCTGGTGGCTCAGGCCGCGCAGC
>CAZNFV010000002.1:0-52174 GCA_964572445.1 uncultured Novosphingobium sp.
GGATTCGTGGTCTTTGGCAAGACAACCAGCCCGGAACTGGGCCTGACCGGAACCACCGAAAACAAGCTGACTGGCGATACCCGCAATCCCTGGGATCCGACCCGGATCGCCGGCGGCTCATCGGGTGGCGCCGCCGCGGCAGTCGCCGCCGGTGTCCTGCCAGCCGCCCACGCGACCGACGGTGGCGGTTCGATCCGCATCCCGGCATCCTGCTGCGGCCTGTTCGGCCTTAAGCCCAGCCGCGGCCGCGTGCCGATGGGACCGCTGCGGACCGAAGGCTGGGGCGGTCTTTCCACCCACCACGCGGTCAGCTGGTCGGTGCGCGACAGCGCCGCAATCCTCGATGCGACCCACGGAGCAGAACCCGGCTCGCGCTATGGCGCGCCTGCGCCGGCAGACAGTTTTCTGGCCCAGGTCAGCAAGCACCCCGGCAAGCTGCGCATCGCCTTGATGCTGGATTCACCAGCAGGCAGCCCGGTCGATCCGGAATGCCGCGCCGCCGCCGAAGCCGCCGCCAAGCTGTGCGAAGGCCTTGGCCATCACGTCGAGATCGCCCAGCCAAAATGGGATGTCGGCGCCGTCGGCCTCGCCACCTTCCAGATCATGGCTGCGGCCATTGCGGCAGATTTGATCGATCGCGGCAAAGCAATCGGCATCGCCCCGGGACCAGACGTGCTGGAACCCATCACCTTGGCCTTCATGGGCTTTGGCCAGACTGTAAGCGGCATGGACTGTGCCCGCGCCAACAACACTTTGCAGACCCTGGCGATCAAGGTCGGGCAGTTCATGGAACAGTTCGATGTGATCCTGGCGCCAACACTCGCCGCGCCGCCGCTGCCACTAGGCCAGATCAACCTGACGCCCGATTGCGGTTTCCAGCAGTGGGGCCAACGCGTCGCCACCTTCTCGCCGTTCGCGCAGATGGCCAATCTGACCGGCCAGCCGAGCATGTCGGTGCCGCTTGGCCAGTCCAGGGCGGGTCTGCCAATTGGGGTTATGTTCACCGGGCGGTTTGGCCAGGAAGCCCTGCTATATCGACTGGCGGGACAGCTTGAGCGCGCCGCACCATGGGCAGCACGGCGGCCCAAGATTTAAGGGCCGGAACCGGTTCTGAAGACGTAATGCATAGCGGAGGACAAGATGCGGGGTTTGAACGGCAAGGTCGGCGTGGTGGCCGGCGGCGGACGCGGAATCGGCGCAGCAACTGCGCGCCGCCTGGCTGAAGAAGGCGCCGCCGTGGTCATCGGCGATATTACCGCAGAATGGGCCAAGGAGACCGCCGAGGCAATCTGCGCCGCTGGCGGCCGGGCAATCGGCGTCTACCTGGATGGCACCAAGGCGGCTTCACAAGCGGAGATTGTTCAGGCCGCGCTTGATGAATTCGGCGCGCTGGATTTCTATCACTCGAACCTGGCGGGTGGGACCGAGGGTGATATCGATGCGCTCAACTGCCCGGAAGAAGTGCTCGACCGCTCCTTTGCGATCAACACCAAAAGCCACATGTTTGCGACCCAAGCTGCCTTGCCGGTGATGATTGAGCGTGGCGGCGGCGCGATGATCTACACCTCGTCCGGCGCAGCGATCGGCGGCAATGCCTTTCAGGTGGCCTATCCGATGACCAAGAACGCGATCCATGCCTTGGTCCGCCATGTCGCTGCCAAGTATGGCAAGAAGGGCATCCGCTCGAACGGGATCTGCCCAGGTGTGGTGCTGACCGAAGCGGTCAAGCAGCACCTGACTGACGATTATGTCGCCTCCGCGCTGAAGACCGTGCCGCACACGCGGCTGGGCGATCCGGATGATATTGCCGCTGCCGTGGCCTTTCTCGCCTCGGATGATGGCGTCTGGGTCAATGGGCAGGTCTGGCACGTCAACGGCGGCATGATCAAGCGCGACTGATGGATAGCACCGCGCCCCGTTCGAACCCCTGGTTGGTCCTGGCCACCCTGCTGGTCATTTACATTTTCAACTTTGCCGACCGCTATTTGCTGACCGGGCTGATCGGGCCGATCAAGCAGGAATTCGACATTGGCGACAATACCGTCGGACTGTTGATGGGGCCGGCCTTTGTGCTGCTCTATACGCTGCTCGGCGTTCCATTCGCGCGGCTGGCTGATCGCGGCTCGCGCATCCGGATCATTGCCGCCGGCTGCGTGCTGTGGAGTATCGCCACCGCCGCGACCGGCTTTGCCACCGGGCCGGTTTCGCTGGCCCTGGCCCGGGTCGGTGTCGGGATCGGTGAGGCCGCTTTTGTGGCTCCGGCCTATTCACTGCTGACGGATTACTTCCGCCCGGAACGCCGGGGCGTGGCGTTCAGCATTCTCGGCCTCGCCACCTATATCGGCCAGATTGCCGGACAGGCCGGCGGTCCGGCAATCGCCGCTTCCAGTGGTTGGCGGACGGCGTTCTTTGCGATTGGCCTGCCAGGTGTCTTCCTTGGCTTGCTGGCCTTGCTGCTGATCAAGGAACCGCCCCGCACCGCCTTGCAAGTGCAGGCCGGTCACAACGTCATCCCGATGAAGACGCTGGTCAGCCAATTGCTGCGCAGCCCCAGCTATGTCCTGATGGCGCTTGGTTTCGGCTTGGGTGCCTTATCCGGCGTAACCTTTGGCTATTGGGGACCGGAACTGTTTGCCCGCAGCTTTGCGATGGATCCGGTTGCGATCAAAACCGCCTTCGCCATCAATTTCGGGATGGCCGGGCTGGTTGGTACGCTGGCTTTCGGGCTCCTCTCAGACCGGCTTTCGCCGCGCGGGATTATTTGGCCGGCCAGACTTTCCGGTCTTGCCATAGGCGCAGCCAGTCTGTTCGTGATGCTGGCCATGTGGGCCCCAAGCTTTGATGCCGTACGCTGGATCGCTATCCCCTGCGGCCTGTTGGGCGGAGGCTGGACGATCGGGATCTATTCAGCGCTGCAATACATGCTGCCCGCTGCGTACCGCGCCAGCGCAACCGCGCTGTTCATCGCCTTCATCACCTTGCTGGGTTACTTTGTCGGTCCATGGGCAACCGGCGCAATCAGCGAAGCCCTGGGGGATAACGCCGAATCCTTGAGACTGGCGATGAGTATCATCGTGCCAACAGGTTTCATCGCGGCGTTTTGCACCTTGCTCGCGGCCTCCCGGATCGAAAGCGATCGGATCAACCTGGCCGCTCTTGAAGCTGAGCGTTCGCGTGGCGGTTGATCGAAACTCTCCAGCCGCTCGCAACACCAGCAGCAAAAGCATCCGTCACTGGATTTTGCGCGCAACACGGCGGCAGGAAAGCCGCGCCCATCTGTTGAAGGTCAAGCTATGAGCGAACTGAAAGCCTTCACCGCCCCGCAGGAATTGCATGACCTCGCCTTCCGCTATGGCCTGGCCGTGGACAACCGCGACGCTGCCATGCTGGGCGCCGCCTTCACCCGCGACGGGGTGATTTCCGGCTATGGCCAGGCCGGTGCCCGCTATGCTGGCGCCGCTGGCTGGCAGACGATGATTGCCGAAGTCAGCGCCAGTTTCGGCCGGACCATGCACAACGTCTACAACCAAACGTTCGAGATCGCTGCCGATGGCACCATCACCGGCTTAACCACCGGCATTGCAAGCCATCTCCTGACCGGCCCGCCTGAGGCTGAGAGCCTGCGGTTGCTGGACTTTGCCATGCGCTATTACAACAGCTATGCCATGGAAGACGGCGTCTGGAAGTTCGCCGGGCGGGCGCTTGAAGTGCTGTGGGTCGAAACTAGGCAAGTGCAGCGTTTCAGCGCCGCTATGCTGGGTCGGGAACTACAGGGGTTCGCGACGGTGGATTGATCGGGCCGACTTTGGCCCGAGCTGTTGACCTGATTAGGAAATGGGGGTTTTCCGGCACGATGAGTGATGATTTCTCAATCGACGATATAGACCGGGCGATTGTCGAGCAGCTTCGGCTGAACGGACGGGCGACTAACCAGCAGATCGCCAATTTCCTGGGATTGACCGCCGCCACAGTTTCAGCCCGGATCCGCCGCATGGAGGATGCCGACAAGCTGCGCGTGGTCGCCGTTTCGGACTTTTCCGCCCACGGCTATAACGTGTTGATGGAAGTCGCGATTGAAGTTGACGGGCGCCCGGCGTCTGAAGTCGCGGCGGAGCTGGCAGAGTTTCCCGAAGTATTTGCCGCCCACCTGGTAACCGGCCGCTATGACATCGACATGCTGGTCGTACTGCGCGAGTTCGATGACCTGCCCGCCTTGCTGCTGGAAAAGTTCTCGAAAGTCCGGGGGATCCGTTCGATGGTTCCGGCAATCGCCGTGGACGTGATCAAGTATAAATTTGATGTCGCGCCAATTGAGGCGCGGGAGAGCATATGAGCACGCCGCAACTGGATGATCTTGACCGTCAGCTGATCGAAGTCCTGGCACGCGACGCGCGGGTTTCGAACCGCAAGATTGCCGTAGACCTTGGTGTTACCGAAGGAACCGTGCGCGGGCGCATCAAGCGGCTGCAACAGGACGGCCTGATTTCGTTTACGGCGATCACCAGTTTTGGTTTGGCGGATTCAGCCCGGATGGCCTTCATCGGCGTCCAGGCAGAAGTCAGTGACGTGCGGGAAGTCGCGCGCCAGATTGCCGAACTGAACCAGGTCAATGCGGTAATGCTAACGATGGGGCGGTTCAACATCCTCGCGATCTGCCTGTTCAATTCGCTCGATCATTTGCACGAGGTCGCTTCGGACAGGATCCTGGCCATCCCGGGAGTTCATCATGTCGAAACATCGATCGCCGTAAAGACGCTGAAGTACAATGCCCGCGTCGTTCGGATTACCGAGGTGCAGACCGCCAACGATGACACCGAGTGACGCTGCGTAAATGAGTGGCGTCCATTTTACGCATAATCGGTCCATTTTTATAATCGGACTGGCGTTCACGCATAGGTATTGCCTCTTCCCTGCGTTTTGAGCTATTACCGACTCAAATCTGATGGGAGAGACCTATGGCGACGACGGCAGAATACGGCCTCGGCGAATTCACCTATCCGCGCGGCTGGTTCATGGTAGCCAAGTCCGATGAGATCGGTACCACGCCGGTGGCGGCGCGCTATTTCGGCGAAGACGTCGTGCTCTATCGCGGCGGCCAGAGCGGCAAGGTCTTTATGCTGGAGGCCTATTGCCCCCATATGGGAACCCATCTGGCCCGCAACACCACGTCCTATGTGGTGAAGGATGGCGAACACGTTGAAGGCGACAATATCCGCTGCCCTTACCACGGCTGGCGCTTTGGGCCGGATGGCCGGGTCAACCAGATCCCCTACTCCCCCGTGTCCCCGCCCAAGTCCGCCTGCATCAAGAGCTGGAAGATCGTCGAACGGGCTGGTTGCCTGTGGACCTGGCACGATCCCGAAGGCCTGGAGCCCGAATACGAGCTGCCGCCATTTGAAGGTTACGATGCGCCGCACTGGGTGAACTGGAATGTCCGCGCACTGGGCGAGCTGAAGTGCCACCCCCAGGAGGTGGTCGATAACATGGCCGACAAGGCCCACCTCGAACCCGTGCATGGTTCGATCGACATGGTCTCGTTTGAAAACGCCTTCGACGATCATGTCTGCCGGCAGATTCTGTCCGCGGGCCACAAGACTTTGGCCTCCGACGGCGGTGAGCCGATGACCAATGACACCTGGTACACCGGGCCTGGCATCCTTCAATCGGTGATGGTCGGGGCCAACCCCTCGCACATGCTGATCGCCCATACGCCGATCGACGATGGCGTGATCAAGGTCTGGTATGGCCTGCTGGTGAAGGTCGATAATGCCGTGCCCGCTGCGGACGATGTCGCCCTGGCCCATGCCTATGAAGAATCCGGCGTTGAAGCTTTCGCGCAGGATTTTGAAATCTGGTCCAACAAGCGCCCCTGCATCCACCCGATGATGGTGCGCGGCGATGGTCCCTTCGACAAGGTGCGGATCTGGTACCGCCAATTCTACAATCCGCGCGCGCAGGCTGAAAGCTTCCAGAAGCGCGTGAACGGTCGCTACACCACCAAGGGCACCAAGACCGCCCCGTGGGAAACCGCCGCCTGATCAACCGAGCTCTCCAGCGAAAGGCCCGCTCCGGCAACGGGGCGGGCCTTTCTTTTTTGCCGAACTGGATTCAGGTTGCGGTGGCGCCGCCATCAACCACCAGTGGATGACCAGTCACAAAGCTGGCCTGATCCGAACAGAGCCACAGCACGGCCGCTGCGATTTCTTCAGCCTGGCCCATCCGGCCCATCGGCGTCAGGCCATCGATCACCTTCTTCATATCGGGATTGGCCGTCAGCGGAGCGGTCATCGGCGTTTCGATCACGCCGGGGCACACAGCATTGACGCGAATACCAGTCTTTGCCCAGCGCAAGGCGCCATGCCGCGTCAGGCCAATCACGCCATGCTTGGTGGCGGTGTAGCCCGGCTGGGCACCGTTTCCGACCAGGCCGTTGATTGAAGAGGTATTGACGATTGCACCCTTACCTTGGGCCAGCATCACTTCCGCCTCTTCGCGCATGCAGTACATCACACCCGAGAGGTTTACTGCCAGCGCACGTGCCCACACATCATCGTCATATTCATTCGAGCCCATGTTGTTGATACCGGCATTGTTGTGCGCGAAATCAAGCCGCCCAAACTCACTGACAGCGCGAGCGACCAAGGCCTTCACGTCTGCAGCTTCGGCCACGTTGCAACGCTGATAGACGGCCTTGCCGCCGGCAGCGGTGATCAATGCCACGGTCTCTTCCCCGCCGGCATCGTTGACATCGGAGACAACGACCGCCGCACCTGAGGCAGCAAAGCCCAGTGCGGTCGCCCGGCCGATTCCGCCGCTGGCCCCGGTCACCAATGCAACCTTGCCGTCAAACCCGTAATTCATCTGCCTCTCCTTGATATGCGTAGATTTTAGCCTACAATATAACGCAAATCTTGGTCAATCGCCGAATTTAGGAGCTATACTCGAATGTTAGAACGCCTTTTTTCGCCAGTGACACTTGGCGACATTGCGCTGGCCAATCGCGTAATCATGGCTCCGATGACCCGCGACCGCGCAGGACCGGGCGACGTGCCTACTGACCTGATGGTAGAATACTATGCCCAGCGTGCAAGCGCCGGACTGATTGTTACCGAGGGCGTCCAGCCGAGCCCGGTCGGCAAAGGCTATTGGCGCACCCCAGGCATTCACAGCGCCGAACAGATTGCCGGGTGGCGCAAGGTTAGCGACGCCGTCCACGCCAAGGGTGGGCTGATCGTGATGCAGTTGATGCATTGCGGGCGGGTCGTCGTGCCGGCCAACCGGGGCTTTGACGCCGATGTTATCGCGCCATCACCCATCCCGTGCCCGGGCCAGGTTCCCGGCCCCGATGGCGTGCCGGCCGATTGCACCCTGCCGCGCGCTATTCTGGCCGAAGAAATCCCCGCTCTAGTCGCTGAATATGCCCAGGCCGCGCGCAATGCTATAGCGGCGGGGATGGACGGGGTCGAACTGCACTGCGCCAGTGGCTATTTGATCAACCAGTTCCTCAATCCAGCCAGCAATCACCGCACTGACGAGTTTGGCGGACCGATCGAAAACCGCATCCGCTTTCCGATCGCTGTGCTGCGAGCCATGGCCGAGGCGATTGGTCCGGGCCGGGTGGGCTTCCGCATTTCGCCCGGTAACCCTTACAACGGGATGGACCCGGCTGATCCGGCCGAGACCTTTGGCCCCTTCGTCAAAGTGGCAGATGCACTGGGCCTCGCCTATCTCCACGTGGTCGACATGAGCCTGCCGGCGCTCGATACGCTGGAGCTGCTGCGCGCCAATTTCAGCGGACCAATCGTGGCCAACAACAACCTGAAAGCCGATAGTGCCGCAGCACTGCTTGACGCCCGTCAGGCCGATGCGGTCAGCTTTGGCCGCGCCTTCATCGCCAATCCGGACCTGGTTGAGCGGATCGCGGCCGGGGCGCCATTGGCCAAGCCCGACTATAGCCGGCTCTACACTGGCGAGGATCAGGGCTACACCGATTACCCAACCCTCGCCGGCTGACGCAACGGAACCACAATGCCCGAGGTTTGCGTAATCCTTGCGCAATAAGATAACGCATAACCTGCAACTACGGGCGTAAACCTTGGCGCTTTGCGAATATGCAGACTGTGCCGAGTGTCGAATCCCGTTGACCCTCATGATCGCCTGCGACAAAGCTATGCCCAGGGATTGAGGAGTCTGAACACATGGCTGGCACGGCACACCTGCTGTCCGCAGGACGCATCGGATCGATGGAACTGCGCAACCGGATCATCGTGACCGCGATGGGGGTCAGCCTGTCCGAAGCCGATGGCCACGTTGGTGAGCGCCTGCTGGCCTACCACGAGGCCCATGCCAAAGGCGGCGCTGGCCTGATCATCTCTGGCGTCGCCGGGGTTGCCTGGCCCATTGGGGCGGTCCAGCCAAACCAGACCGCCATTTCCGATGATCGCTTCCTGCCCGGCCTGAAAGCCCTGACCGAACGGGTCCACCGGCACGGCGCCAAGATCGCGGCGCAGCTGCATCACGGCGGACTGGTCGCGGGTTATTCGTCCGATGCCTTTGACCAGGAGCTGTGGGCACCGTGTTATCCGCCGCCGATGCAGGGCGATTTCATCGACTATTTCCTGCCAGAGGAAATGGCCGGTTTTTCGGGCAAGATGCCCAAGCTCAAGCTGCTCGAACTGGCGGATATCGATCTCGTGGTCAGCCAGTTCGGCGCGGCCGCCCAGCGCGCCAAGACGGCTGGGTTCGATGCCATCGAAATCCATGGTGGGCACGGCTATCTGCTGTCATCCTTCATGTCGCCAAAGACCAACAGCCGCACCGACGAATACGGCGGCCCGCTGGAGAACCGTGCCCGGCTGCTGCTGCGCGTGATCGCGGCTGTGCGCGCTGCCGTGGGGCCAGACTTCCCGGTCTGGGTGAAGCTGGATTCGGTTGAGACCGGCAAGGACGGCGGCATTACACTCGATCTCGCCATCGAAGCGGCGCAGTTGGTAGAAGCGGCGGGCGTCGATGCGATCACAGTCTCGGCCTATCACAACACCGGCATGGGCAAGCTGCATTCGGCCTCGAACATTCCGCACGAGCCAGAAACGAACGTGCCCGCGGCAGCCGCGATCAAGGCTGCTGTCAAAGTGCCGATCATTGCCTCCGGTCGGGTCGAAGTTGAAGCGGCGGATCGGCACATCGCCGGCGGCCAATACGATTTCCTCGCCATGGGCCGCAAGTTGTTGGCTGACCCAGCCTTGCCAGCCAAGCTGGCGGGCAATGCCCCGGAAATGATCCGGCCGTGCATCTATTGCTATACCTGCGTTTCAACCGCCTATGTCCGCCAGCCGCTGCGCTGTGCCGTCAACCCTGAGACCGGGTTCGAATGCGAACAGGTGCCTGCGATAATCAGCGGCAAGCATTACGTGGTAATCGGTGGTGGCCCCGGCGGCATGGAAGCCGCCTGCCGGCTGGCCGATGCCGGGAACCGGGTGACACTGCTGGAAAAGGGCCCCAGATTGGGTGGCACCCTGCGGATCGCGGCTCTGGCCTATCCGGCCAATGAGGCGCTGCTTGACTGGCTGGTGGAGCAGGTTGCGCGTTCCACCGTCGAGGTCCGGCTTGACACCGAGGCTGACGAGGACTTGCTCCGCGACCTCAAGCCCGACGCGGTGATCGTCTCAACCGGTGCGCGGCGCGATATGCCGGAACTGCCCGGCGCGGACCTGCCCAACGTCTTCAGCGGCGAAGATATGCGCCGGATGTTGCTGGGCGAAAATTCAGACGAGCTCAAGCGCAAGACCGGACTATTGACGCGGCTGGCGACCAAGGTCGGGGCAGCCACGGGCCTTACCGCCAATCTCGATTTCGTGCGCACCGCTACCAAAGCCTGGATGCCACTGGGTGAGAGCATCGTGATCATCGGCGGCGAACTGGTGGGGATTGAACTCGCTGAGTTCCTGCACGAGCGCGGCCGCAAGGTAACCGTGATCGAGCAGGCCCCCCGCCTGGGCAAGGGACTGCTGCTGGTCCGCCGCATGCGGATCCTGGCCGAACTGAAAGAGCACGGCGTGACCCTTGCTGGCGGCGTTAGCGATATCGCTATCCACACCAACGAAGTCACGTTCACCGATGCTGCCGGAGCAGCGCAGACCGTTCCCGCTGACCACGTGATCGTCGCGATGGGCGCACAAGCGGATACTGCCTTGGCCGAGCGGCTGCGCAGTGCCGGCTTCACGGTTGAGGCCGTGGGGGACTGCAATGGTGTTGGCTACATTGAAGGTGCCATCCGCGGCGGGGCAGACGCTGCCCGGCGGCTCACCGCCTGATATCCCAGTTTAGGTGACCGCATGGGTGCAGTTTGCGCCCTGGTTTGCCGCGTCTGCCACCGCCAGCCCGGGCACCATGGCAGCGCATCTGCACCCCGCACAAATGAAAGCGGGGCTGTCTTCCGGTACTGATCGAACCGGCTGACAGCCCCGCCCTGTATTACCCGGCAAGCCGGCTAAGTGCTCAGTTCCTTAGAACTTGAGACCCAGCGTCATGCCGTAAGTGCGTGGATCGGCGAAGTAACCACCGGCATAGCCGAGGGCGCCAAAATCAATCCCGCGAGCAAATTCATGACGGTTGGTCAGGTTCTTGCCCCAGAGCAGCAACTGCGCTTCACCGCCGCCGATCTGGATGCCATCGATCGAAATCTGGGCATCGACCTGCTTCTTCGGATCCGACTTCAACTGCTCGTTGAAGGGGGTCGAGATCGTGTTGCTGAAGCTATACTTGGGTGATTCATAAGTATAGCCGACGCGGGCGTTGAGGGTCATGCCGTCGTCGCCAAGCGGCACGCGCAGGTTGGCAGCGATATTGCCGGTGTAGGTCGAAGTGTAACCCGGGCGCGCGATCGAGGCGATATCCACGATTGGAGCACCAACAGCACCGGTGGTCGGGATCGGGAACTTCTTATAGTCCACGTCCACGTAGCCGAAGGTACCGTCGATCGACAGGTAATCGTTGATCACCGCGCGGGCTTCGACTTCGAGACCCTTGTAATCAACCTTGCCGACGTTGACGATGCGCGAACCGAACACGCCCGGCGTCGAGGTGATGACCGGAATGTTCGCCGCGAGATCGTCGAACTTGTTGTAATAGCCGGCGAGGTTCACACGCAGATGGCGATCGAGCAGTTCAGCCTTGACCCCGACTTCGTACGAAACGATCTTTTCGGAATCGAAGGGCACCATAGTGCTAGTGCCGGCTTGGCTGGTGTCAGGTGCGTTAAAGCCGCCCGAACGATAGCCGCTGGCCGCGCGGAGGTAGGTCGAAACGTCAGCGGTGAACTCATACCGCAGCATGGCGTTCCAGGTCAGGCGGCTGAAGCTGCCCTCGCCCCGATCAGGCACCGCCAGGGCGGCTGCACCGGTCTGCGTACGCAGGATCGACTTGTTGTCCCAAGTATAGCGCAAGCCACCGGTCAGGCTGAGCTGACCATCACGGCCACCAATATAATAGGTGCCCTGGCCATACAGCGCGGTCGATTCAGCGCTGGTGGTGTAGCGCAGAACTCCGTTGGTCACCACCAGACGATAGCGCGCCGGGTTTGCCGCTACGAACGACGGGCCAAGCGGACCGAAGTTAGCTGTGAAGATGGAGTTGGTATCGAGGACAAAGCCCGAATTCTGCGGGTTGTTTTCGTTACCCTTTTCCCAGAAATAGAAGCCGCCAGCCACCCAGTCGAGCACGTCACTGTCGCCGGAAACTTCGATTTCCTGGCTGAACTGCTGGTGCTTGCGGACGTTATTGGTGTCGAACAGGCCCTGCGTGGTCGTCGGCACTGCCGAGGCAGCGATGAACGGGCGTGCCGCAGCCGGGATAGAAGGAATGAACTGCAGCAGCGAAGCCGGCATGCCGTTGAACAGGGTGGCGTTGCTGAATAGCGAACCACGGATCTGTCCAAGCCCATCCAGATCGGAGCTCTTGGTAACGCTGTCCCACTTGCGGTAGCCTGCGGTCAACTTGACCTTGAACCCACCGAAGTCGTTCTGCAGCTGCAGGTTGTGGCCCTGCACTTCATCAATCGCATCCTGATCGGCATCGAGGCAGATCGAGTCGCGATAGACCCGGGTCGGAGCTGCCAGGGCCGCGCAGCCGGTATTCAGGAAGGTGGCGCCAGCCAGGTACTGCTGGACCGCTGCCTGCTGAGACTGGGTAATCCCTGGCTGGCCATTGAGCACCAGCGGCGCGCGGAACGCGCCATCGGCGACATTGGTCAGCTGGAATGCAACGTTCCGGCCTGTGGTCTTCGACCAGTCAAAGATATAACGGATGCTGCCAGTGCCGCCGAGATCGAGCTTGGCTGCAGCGCGGAATGCGTCAGTCTTACGGGCGCCGGGATCCTTGGCATCGTCTGCCTGAAGGATGTTGTCGACGGTGCCGTTACGCTGGCTGCGCGAGTAGCTCAGGCTGGTCTTCAGGCCGCCGAAGATTTCGCCGGTGTCGAGCGACACCTTGGCATTCCAGGCGCCATAGTTGCCGAAGCCGCCACGGGCATTAACCCGCAGGTCCTCTGAAGGATCGCGGCTGATGAAGGCAATCGCACCGCCGGTCGAGTTACGACCAAACAAGGTGCCCTGCGGACCGCGCAGCACTTCGACACGTTCGATGTCCATCACGTCAAGCGCGCTGGCTCCCGAACGGGCGATGTAGATACCATCGACATAAAGCGCATTGGCCTGATCGAGGCCAAATGATTCGCTGGCTGGCGAAGTGATCCCGCGGATCGAGATGACCGCAGCGGAATTGCTGGTGGTACCCTGAACAATAGTCACGTTAGGGGCAAGGCCGCTGAGATCGCGGGTGTCACGAACGTTCAGTCGCTCAAGCTTTTCGGCGCCAATGGCGCTGATTGCAATCGGCACATCTTGCAAATTCTGCGAGCGCTTCTGCGCGGTAACAACGATTTCACCGAGCCCACCTTCTTCAGCAGCTTCCTGCGCGAGAACGGGACTGGCAACGGCGAGCAGGCTGACGCCCAGCATCAGACGAACGGCGGCACGCGGGTTTTGAGCAACTTTCATGATTCCTCCCCTCAACCTTGGTTTTTCAGGCTTGAGATGCGTAACGAATGACCATTTGCGTAAAAAATGTCAACTACCGTTGCGCAATACGGCAAAGATAGCCGCCAGTCGCGCCATAATAAGTCGGAATTGCCGCTCAAAATGCCGGAATTTGGTAATCGGCTGACCGCTATTATGCCGCCGTCAATCGCCCCCGCACTCGGCCAGCGCAGCCTGCATATCCCGCAGATAATGCAGTGTACTTGCCGTCAGTTCGCGCAGCTCACCATTGGCTTGGTCAGTGGCCGTAACAAACCGCAGCGCGTCGCGCCGGACCCAGCCCCTGGCAATCAGTTGCTCGATCTTGCGGCGCACCGTCTCGCGCGGAATGCCGCTGTAATCGGCAATTGACTGAAGGTTGATCGCCAGCGGCTCAACCGAATCAACCGTCCCTTTCAGGAATTCGGTATGGCTCATGGCATCAGGCACAGACCGCGAGCTAAATGTTCGCTCGCCGATGATCGTCAGGACCAGAAACAGGTCAAGATCGCCATCACAAGCCCGGCGACATTCAATCAAGTGCCGTGTGAGGGCCGCGACATGTAAGGCATGCAACTTGCCAAAATTGCGCTCCACGCGGTCGCCTGCCACTGTCCGCTCCCATCAGCCTGGCCCGACCGACACGATCAGGGCCGCTGACTGGTTTATGCGTTCAGCGCGAGGCCGACAACCACTGCCTGCTGCGGGATCACGGCTCGACGATATTGAAGTCCAGCCGTGGCTGTTCCAGCATGGGAAGCAACAGCTGGATCGGGGCCGGATCTCCTACCAGGGTCACCTGACCAGCGGCCACCATCCGGTCCAGCGGCACCTGGCGGAATAGGATCCCTAGGAGGACGGGCTTTGGCCCGGTGAGCGTTGGTGCATCGTCAAGGCTCTGGCCCTTCTCGCTGACCAGCACCGAATTGCCCAGTGTCACGGCAAAGCGATCGCCGCTGATGCTATCGACCAGGTTAAACCGCAGCCGGGTTTCACCCGCACGTTCGGGCACCAGGGTCGTCGCCAGAAGATCGAGGAAACTTCCCAGCGGGGTGGCCCGCATAAGATAGCTCGGCCCACCTTCGGTAAAGCCATCTGGATGACCCTGCCGCAACTCCCTTGCCCCGGTCAGATAGATATTGCGCCAGATTCCGCTTTCAGACTGGTAGCCAAGCTGCTCATAACTGTCGGCCAGCAGCGTGCGAGCGGCGCGATCCTGCGGATCGGCGAAAACACCATAGTTGGCCAACTCGGCCGACCAGCGATAGTCCCCGGCCGCGAAGGCGGCATCGGCTTGTTTGTGCAAGGCCTTGGCTCCGCCCATCGCCCGCACCATGCGCTTTGCTTTCTCGACCGGCGGAAGCGGATTGAGGTTGGCGGGAACCCCATCGTACCATCCCATGTAACGATCATAGACTGCCTTGGCGTTGTGGCTGACGGTTCCGTAATATTCGCGAACCGACCAGTCGTTACGCAGCGCCGCAGGCAGCTTCAGGCCCTCAGCGATCTCAGTCGGTGTCTGCCCCTGGTTCATCCGGCGGACCGCCTGATCATGGATGAACTTGTAAGCATCACGCTGGTGGGCAATGTGTTGAGCAACCACTGCGTTGCCAAAGCGCGGCCAGTGGTGCGAAGCAAAGCTGAGTTCAGCCTTGCTTCCCCACATCCTCAGCGCTTCAGTCAGGTAATCTGCCCAAGCCTTGGCATCGCGCACCTTGGCGCCGCGCAGAGTTTGCACGTTATGCAGCGTGGAAGTCGCGGTTTCGGCTAGGCACAGGGCCTTCAGCGAGGGTATCCAGAGGTTGAACTCGGTCGGCGCCTCGGCCCCCGGCGTCATCTGGAAGACCAGTTCGACACCATCGATCGTCACACTCTGACCCGTGCGCTCGATTTCCACGGTCGGCGGGATGAAGCCCTGCTTTCCCGCCGCTATCGCTGTACCCATGCCCATTCCGGCGTGACCCTGGGGCCCGCGCGGCAGGAAATAGCCGAACTGATAAAAGGCTCGGCGGCCCATTGCCGTGCCAGCCAGCATCCATTCGCTGACGACCTCTTCCACGAAGCCCTTGGGCGCGATCACTTGAACCCGGCCCGCCGCGACATCGCGCTGATCGATGATCCCGGTAGCACCGGCAAAATGGTCGGTATGACCGTGGGTATAGATGACAGCCAAGACCGGTTTGTCCGCCACGTGTTTCTTGAGCAGGTCGAAGGCCGCCTTCGCCACTTCCTCGACCGTCAGCGGATCGATCACAATCCAGCCGCGCGGCGTTTCGATAAAGGACACATTGCTGTTGTCGAAATTGCGCACCTGGTAGAGCCCCGGGGCAAGGCGGAAGAGGCCCTCGGCCCGCAGCACCCGATTCTGCCGCCACAGCGCAGGATTGACCGTATCGGGCGCCGGACCCTCGATAAAGTCGTTGCCGGAAAGGTCGAAGGAAGACTTGCCATTGGCCTGCCGGATCACGGCTTCCGGCCAGGTGGCGATGAAGCCTCGGCGCGCAAATTCAAAGTCAGCACCGTCCTCTGGCGGCAGGGATATCGCAGCCTCGGCGAGCACCGCTCTTGTCGAAGCGGTCGCAGCGCGTGGCCCGGCTGCGCCGGCTGCCGGGGCAGTTTCAGCCTTGAGGCTCGCGGCGCTTAAGGCCAGCAGGCCAAAGCCAACGATAAGCGCACGGCTCAAAATGGGCATCGAGGTCCTCTCCAGCAAACTTCCCAGGCTCCATAGCCTGCCGCCAGACAACCTGGAATGCGATCGCCGCCCATTCCGGGCGCAACAAATCGCGGCACGGTGATCGGATAATCCAGGGCTAAAACCACACGACCTATTAAGCAGCCCGATCGGCGATCAACTTCAGCCCGTTAATGTCAGTAAGTTCTATTTTGCCGTAGCCAATTCTGACCAGCCCGTCTGCCTCAAAGCTGGATAAATGGTAATTGATGGTCTTGCGGGTCAAGCCCATCATTTCCCCCAGAAGCTCCTGGCTGACCTTGATGACCTGCCGATCAGCTGACTGAATATGATCATGGAAGGCAAGCAACCGGGCGGCAATCCTCTCTCGGGGACGCAACGCGATGACCTCGGCCGCCATTCGAACGGCACTGCGCATATGGGCATAGGCGAACCCCGCCATCGCCTGCCAGATAAGTGGAGCCTGCGAACCAATGCGGTCAAGGGCGTCTTCCGAAAGTTCGAGGAAGGTGCTGGGTTCGACACAGACGGCGGTGACGAGGCGCGGGCCGCCACTGTAGCGCGTAGCATGTCCAATCACAGAACCTGGTCCGACCAGGCCGATCAGAACCTCTCGGTCACCTGGCGCGGCGCAATAGGAATGGAGCTGGCCGGAGATAACCACCGACAACCCCGGTCGATCATCTCCCTCAGCCTGGGCCCATTCGCCCACGCCGAGCCGGACCAGCCGCCCTTCGCTGACGAGTCTGTGCACTAGATCGTCCGGATAGGCCGCCAACCAGGCCGCATGGCGCAGCACTTTGAATGCCAGGGAACGATCATCTGACTGCATCCGGCAACTGTAACGAAGGTGACAGTTACCCGCAATCGTTCCTGTTAGCCAATGCCTCGACCAAAAGAGGACGGACAGCACATGGGACAAAATGCCGCGCGCAAGGAGGTTATCCGGATCGGCGGCGCGACCGCGTCCTTCTCGGATACCGCACTGTCCGTACCGCAACTGCTCGAACACGGCGACCTCGACTATCTGGTGTTCGATTACCTGGCAGAAGGATCGATGGGGATCTTCGGGCGCATGCAGGCCGCAGATCCCAAGGCCGGGTTCGGGACCGATTTCCTCACGGTGCATGTTGGTCCCTATCTGCACGAAATCGCCGCACAGGGGGTAAAAGTCGTCGCCAATGCCGGCGGGGTTAATCCAGCCGGGCTTGCCATGGCGCTTGAAGCCCTGATCGCGGAACAAGGGCTCTCCCTCCGCGTCGCCCATGTCGGGGGTGACGACTTGCGGGATTGCATCCCAGACCTGCGTGCAGCCGGCCACCGCGACATGTTTGACGGCGCCCCCTTCCCCGATCAGGTAATCAGCGCCAATGCCTATCTCGGCGCATTCCCGATTGCCGCTGCACTGGCAGCGGGGGCGGACATCGTCGTCACCGGGCGCGTAGTCGATAGTGCGGTGGTGCTGGGTCCGCTGATCCACGAATTCCAGTGGGGGCCCGATGATCACGATCTGCTGGCTGCCGGCACGCTGGCCGGCCACTTGCTCGAATGCGGGGCGCAGGTAACCGGTGGCACCTTCACCGATTGGCGCGATGTGCAGGACTGGGCCAACATCGGCTATCCGATTGGTGAGTGCCTCGCCGATGGCACGCTCGTGATTACCAAGCCCGCCGGGACCGGCGGCTTGGTCTCAATTGGTACGGTTGCCGAACAGCTGTTGTACGAAGTCGACGATCCCTCCGACTATATCGTGGCTGACGTCCGCTGCAATTTCAGCGAGGTAAGGCTGGAACAGCTTGCGACGGATCGCGTCCGGGTCAGCGGGGCTAAGGGCCGAGCGGGGAGCGATAGCTACAAGGCCTGCATTACCTTTGACAGAGGCTGGCGGTCGATTGCGTACCAACCGATCATCGGCGAAGAGGCGCGCGAAAAGGCAGAGCGGCAGGCCGAGGCACTGTTTGCCCGGTCAAAGCTATTGCTCCGCGCCCGCAATCTGCCCGACTTTACCCTCACCGAGACCGTCCTGATCGGTGGGGAGCAAAGCTTTGGCGCCCATGCGCGCGCTGCGAATACCCGCGAACTGATCAGCAAGCTGGTGGTCGATCATCCTACACAGGAAGGCGCGGCAGTCTTCGCGCGCGAGCAGTGGGCCGGGATCTCGGGCATGGCGGTTGGCACCTCGATCAATCTGGCCACCCATGTCATGCCGCTGACCGGCACCTTCCTGTTCCTGATCGCCAAGCGCGCTGTTACCGCAACCATGACGATCGGCGGTGCGACCAGCGCAGTTCCGGTTCCAACCGGTACGCCCGTGGTTGCGCCCGCCGCTGCAGCCAGACCTGTTGCCCCCCCGGTGCTGCTGCAGGACCCGGTCAACGTTGATCTCGTCCGCCTGGCTTGGGCGCGCAGCGGCGACAAGGGGCAGCTGTTTAACGTGGCTGTCATAGCCCGTCAGCCCGAGTGGCTCCCCTTCCTCACCGCGGCGCTCACCCCCGAGGCAGTCAGCGGGTGGTATCGGCACCTGGGGCCAAACGATCAGCCACCGGCGGTTCGCGCCTATGATGTTCCCGGCGTTCACGCGCTCAACTTCGTGATTGATGGTGCGTTGCCTGGCGGGATCAACGCCAGCACCCGCCTCGATCCCGCAGCCAAGGGCATGGCCCAGATGCTGCTGCGCTTCCCGGTGGCGGTCCCGGCCGCCCTGGCCGCCTCCCTCCATCTAAAATCCGCCAACGCAGGAGCCTGACATGGCCGACTATTCCTATCTTATGCAGGGCATCATGCCTGTCGCCACCGACAGCAGCGTGCTGGTCAGCTCGTCGAAGTACCTTAACGATGCGCGGGTGCGGGATTGGGTGGCGACCCACCTGCTGCGCCGCAACGGCCCCGACGTGCCAACGCCGTCCGACTCGATCCAGCTCGTGCAAATTCTTCGCGAAGTGCAGGACGTCGATCACATCAATGCGCTGTTCGCTGCCGAACGGGCCAGCAATCCGGCTTTGGATGCCTGGTTCCAAGAGGGCTTCTCGTCCAGCTTTTCGCTAGAGAGCCTCAAGCAATACGCAGCCGATACGGTTGGCGGCATTTTTTACACCCAGCTCACCGACAATGCCCTCGACGTGAACATCGTTCCGCCCTTCGTGCCGCGCAACGACTTCGAGTACTTCCAGCTACGCGCCGGCCAGACTCACGATCTTGAGCATATCCTGGGCGGCGGGGGCTTTGATTTCATCGGCGAACTGGTGCCTTACTACATGCGGCTGACCAACCTGTTTGTGCATCTGTCGCCAGAGCTGGCGGGTGAGCTTTCGGCCTTCTCGATCCTGGGCTCGACCCGGATCATCACCCGCGCCGTGCTGCATTATCCGCAGACCTGGCTGACCACGCTCGACGCCCTCGAACGCGGCTCGCGCGTTGGGCGACAATCGGCACCAATCTTCATGATGCGCTTCGAGGACGTATTCGGCCTGACCCCCGCCGCGGCGCGCGAGGTGCTGGGTATCAGGGGGGTCGAATTGGCCGACACTGCCACAGCTTCGGCGCAGTGGAACTGACCTGGAGCACCATGCCATGAACACGCCCCTCCGCAGCAATCCGATTCTCGAACAGCTGGCGCCGCACCCCGGCCGCTACCCGCTGCTCCCCGCACTCTCGCCGCAGCAGGAGCTGGCCTTGCTATGCCGCATGCTCCACCGCGAAGGCTATGACGATCACATCGCCGGTCACATCACCCTGGCTCAGGATGACGGCAGCTTTCTGGTCAATCCTTGGGAACTGGCCTGGGACGAACTGACCGCCGCCGACATTATCCGCGTCGATGAGGCAGGGCGAGTGATCGAAGGCCAATGGAACGTGACGCCAGCGATCGGCCTGCACCTCGCCGTGCACCGTAATCGTCATGATCTGAAGGTTGCCATCCACAACCACCCGCGCTGGGGCTCGGTCTGGTCAGCGGCCGGCCGGATCCCGCCGGTCTATGACCAGACGGCAGGCCAGGTCGAGGGCGATCCGGTGTTTTACGACGAATATGCCGGCACCGTGGACGGCGCTTCGGAAGCTGAGGCGGCGGCTGCTGCGCTGGGCAGTGCCAAATGGGCAATCCTCCGGAACCACGGCGTCTTCATCGTCGCGCGCGACATTCGCCAGGCCCATCTACGCGCGATCACGCTGGAGCATCGCTGCCGGATCGCCTGGCAGGTCGAGGCGCTTGGCGGAGGCCAGCCGGTCAGCGATCCGGAAACGCTGCGGGTGGCACAGATGTCCGACGATCTTGGCTTCCCCTTCCTGTGGGAAGCCATGGCCCGCCGTGAAATCCGCCATGATCCGGTCGTACTCAATGGCGACGCGGCTGCGCCAGGAGGTGGACAATGAATGTGACCCGGCCACTCAAAGCGATTGTCGTCGGCGCAGGAATGGCCGGCCTGCTCGCCGCGATCCGCCTGCATGAGCGCGGCGACGAGGTTATCGTGCTCGAAAAGGGGGACGAGATCGGCGGAACCTGGCGGGACAACCGTTATCTGGGCCTGACCTGCGATGTCCCGGCCCATTCCTATACCTATTCCTTCGCGCCGAACCCCGACTGGAGCCGCTACTTCGCCAGCGGGAGCGAAATCCTCGACTATTTTCGCGGCGTCACCGATCGCTTTGGCCTGCGCGAGTTGATCCGGTTTGGTCAGGATGTCGTGTCCACTCGTTGGGTGGACGGCGGCTGGACAGTCGAAACCCGCAGTGGCGAAACCTACCGCGGCGATATTGTCATCGCGGCCACTGGCGTGCTCCATTATCCCCGCTTCCCCGAGATTACCGGGCTGGAGAGTTTCGCCGGGAACTGCTTCCATTCGGCCCAATGGCCGGACGGCATCGATTTGGCGGATAAGCGGGTTGCAGTAATCGGCAACGGCTCGACTGGCGTCCAGCTCGTCTCCGCGCTCGCCGACGTGGCAGGGCAGGTCCAGCATTTCCAGCGCTCACCGCAATGGATCATGCCGGTACAGGATTTCGCCTGGTCGCCGGAAGACCTGCAGCGCTTCCGCAGTGACCCGGCCGCGATCGACGCCATTCGCTATGACCCGGAATACATCGCCAACGTCCGGCGCTTTAACGATGCCATCATCGATCCCGGCTCAGAAGCGATGGTGATGATCGAGACCGTGGTCAGGGATCATCTCGAAACGGCGGTGACCGATCCCGTGCTTCGCGAAAAATTGCGCCCAGACTATCGCGCTGCCTGCAAGCGGCTGATCTACTCGCCCTCGTATTACGAAAAAGTCCAAAGACCGAATGTAGCCGTGGTGCGCGAGGCAATCGACCATGTTGAGCCAGCCGGGGTGCGAACCCGCGACGGCACGCTTCATGATAGCGATTTCCTGATACTTGCTACCGGCTTTCATGCCGACCGGTTCGTCCGGCCACTCCACCCGGTCGGCCGCACAGGGCAGAGCCTCGAACAGGCTTGGGAACATCGCGCCACCGCCTATATGGCGATCAGCGTTCCAGAATTCCCGAACTTCTTCATGCTCAATGGGCCGACTGGTCCAGTCGGCAACTTTTCGCTGATCGACATAGCCGAGGCGCAGTGGGGCTACATCGACCAGCTGCTTGAACTGATCCGGAACGGGACGGCGAGCGAGATTTGCGCAAGCCAAGCCGCGATGGAAGATTATGAGCAGCGCCGGATTACCGCCGCCCGCTCCACAGTCTTCGCCAGCGGCTGTTCCAGCTGGTATCTCGACGCAGAGGGCGTACCGCAATGCTGGCCCTGGACCTTTGACCAGTTCTTCAAGGCGATGAGCAAACCCGATCTTGGCGCGTTTGACCTGCGCGATTGCAACATGGAGCAACAGTCATGACCGGCCACCAGAAGCTTGCCGTCGTGACCGGCGCTGCCAACGGAATTGGCGCCGGGCTAGCGCGCGAAGCTGCCCGGCACGGTTACCGGGTCCTGCTTGCCGACCTGAACGAGCGCCAGCTTGCCGCAACTACCGCCGCCATACCGGGCGCCGAATGCCTGGTCACCAACGTCACAGACCCCACGCAAATGGCAGAACTGGCTGATCGCGCTGATGCGCTGGGCGGGGCCGACTTGCTGTTCAACAATGCCGGCGTCATGACCACCGGCTTCAGTTGGGAGATTCCGGCGGCCGAATGGGAGCGCACCATCGCGATCAACGTTGGCGGCGTGTTGAATGGTGCCCGTGCCTTTATCCCGCGGATGATTGCACGTGGAGCGCCAGCGCGGATCGTCAATACGGCCTCGGTCGGCGGCTTTCTGCCCAGCCCGCTGATGGCGCCATATTCCGCCACCAAATTTGCGATCATCGCGATCACCGAGGCCATGCACTGCGAACTGGACCTGTTGGGCGCCCCGATCTCGATCAGCTTGCTGGCGCCGGGGCCGGTCCATTCGGAGATCTTCGCCAACCCCTTTGGCGGTGTTGCGCATCAAGCTACCGCCCAATTCGTCGAGACAATGAAGGAGTTAACAGCGCTGCACGGCATGGGGGCAGATGAATTCGCGGGCTTGGTCTTTGCCGCTATCGCCCGGGGCGACTATTGGATCATTCCGCAGCCCGAAGCGCTCGATCCGTCCCTGCAGGCCCGGCACGAAATGATCCGGGATCGCCGCCGACCGAACGGCTCCATGACAGCTTAGAGTACGGAGTGCTCCATGATTGATCCCGAAATCGAGGCACTGCTGACGGCAATGACCGGAAGCGGCTTTGGCCTGCCAGACCCACTTGAGCCCACCGCGCTGCGCGCCGCGTTCGATGCCCCGATCCCTGCCCCGCCAGTCGAGATTTCGCGCCGGGACCTCGTGATTGCCGGTCCGGATCGTGCGCTTCCTGGGCGGCTCTATCATGCCGCGCCCGGACAGGTCTTGCCGGTCGTGTTGTTCTTCCATGGCGGCGGCTGGGTCCACGGCACCCTCGAAACGCACGACCGCCTGGCGGCGGCTCTTGCCCTTCACGCACACTGCGCCGTCCTTTCGGTTGGCTACCGGCTGGCTCCGGAAAATCCGTTCCCGGCCGCATGGGAGGACGCACTGCTGTCCTTCAGGTGGCTGAAAGAAAATCACGCGCAACTGGGCATCAACGCCGGGGCCATCGCCCTGGCCGGGGATAGTGCCGGCGGCAACCTGGCCGCTGCAGCCGCCCAGGCGCTGGCTGCAGATCCGGCGCTGGTTCACCAGTTGCTGCTCTATCCAGCGCTTGACGGTTCATGCTCAACCCGCTCCTTCAGCGCGCAACATTCCGGCTTCCTCAGCTCTGCGCAAATGACCTGGTATTGGGAGCAGTATGCCGGTGGCGCGCGCGCCGACCCCAGGGTTTCTCCGGTAGCAGCGCAGATCCCCCCGGGGCTTGTCCCCGCAACCATTATCCTCGCGGGGAACGACCCGCTGCACGACGAAGGCGCAGCCTATGCGGCTCAGCTTGATGCGGCCGGCATCCCGGTCACCCTTCATACCTTCGATGGAGCAATCCATGGCTTCATCAGCCTTTTTGGTCTGATCTCCATCGCTGACCAGGCTGTTGAGCTTGCCAGTCAGGCACTTCGGGAAGCTTTTGTTCGGCGCTGTCAGAGCGCTTGAGTCTTGCTGATCCGTAACAGAAAGCATTCAAACACTGTGGCTCAGCGAACGGGCTGCAAAAAAGACCCCCGCTTTTGCCAAAAGGACTGGCTGGTCTCTCCAATGCAGATCAAACCGTCTCCTGTACGGCGACAGAAACCGCTTCGTCCTCGGCCCAGCGCGCTAGCAGCGTGCCAAGGCGCTGCACGGCTTCCTGTTCGCCCAAGTCCCGTGCGAGCATGGCGCAAATGTCGGTGAACGGCGTCGGCTGCGAGAGGGCCTCGAAAATGGCGATTTCATCGGCATCCAAGGTGCGAAAGCAGGGCACCCAATCGCAACGCCAGACCAGAATTCTGATGGCGGCATCTGCCACCTGAGGCGGCGGAGCATCATGGCCGCGCGCGAGAGCCGACCAGATAGCCGCAGCGTTGCTGCGCTGCAACAGCAGCTGGCCGCCGGCAGCGTGGCACAAGGCGACGGCTGGCCAATCAAGACTGCCGAGCATCGTGCGGGCGAGCGGCAGGCGATCAGCTCCCGTCATAGCTTTGCCCAGTGCCAGTTCGAAGACGGCGAGTTCGGCCGCAACTAGATCGCCAGGCAGCCATTCAGCAAGGCCAGCCGCAAAGCCGGCTGGGTAGTCCGCCAGCGTCCACGCCGTGGGCGGGCAGGCCATGATGTGCCGACGTGCGATCTGGCCGAAATCTGCTTGGCCCAGCCAGTTCCGGGTTTGCGGGAAGGCAGCTTCAAGGCAATCAACCAGCTGGGTGCGATAATTGTTCAGATAGACGTCTAGCCCGGCTGGCTCCCGCACCCCGGTTTCCGCGGCGAGCGCGGGATCCCCGGTTTCCAGCCATTGGCGCATGGCATGCTGGAGCGCGGCAAGTGTCATGCACGGGCGGCGCGCTGGCGCGCGATGTCGAGTTCCGCCAGCAGCACCTCCAGCGCCGGGATATTACCGTCGCGTTCGACCATCACCGCGACCGGGCCGGCACGACGCATGGCGGCCTCGAACAGATCCCAAACCGGATCGCTCACGGGTTGATCATGGGTGTCGATCAAACGGTGCGCGTCTTCGCTGTGGCCAGCCAGATGGATTTGCTGCACCCGCGCCAATGGCGCGTTGGCGATATAGTCGCGCGGATCAAAATTCAGATTGCGAGCGCTCACATAGACATTGTTAATGTCGAGCAGCAGCGCGCATCCGCTTCGGGCGCACAATTCCTCCAAAAACGTCCATTCCGCCATTTCGGCGATGGGAAAGTCGATATAAGCTGAGGGGTTTTCCAGCAGAATCTGGCGGCCCAGAATATCCTGCGCCTTCTCCAAATTGCGGGAGACGATATCCAGCACTTCGCTGGTGCAGGGCAAGGGCAGCAGATCATGCGAGCTGAAGCCGGGCATCCGCGTCCAGCACAGGTGATCAGAAACGAACAGTGGATCGACAGTGTCAATCAAGCTTCGCAGGCGGCGCAGATAATCGCTATCCACGCCGCCAGCCGATCCAATCGACATAGACACACCGTGCAGCGCAACCGGATAATGTTCGCGAACGGCGCGCAGAGTTGCCAGCGCCCGGCCGCCCGGAACCATGAAGTTTTCCGAAATAACCTCGACGAAATCTACCTTCACGGTGCCGGCACGAAACTCGGCGTGATGCGGATCGCGGAGGCCGATCCCGAATTTGGTCACGTGGTCCGACGTCCGTATTGCTGCATGGCGGCCTATTTCGTCGGCGGGGGCGTAGTGCTGCCACCGGCCTGCGTGCAGGTGCCGGTGGCGACATATCGCCATTCGGTGGCAAGCTTGTCGGCCTTGGACAGGCCTGCGCAGGAATGAACGCCAATTGCATCGCGGCAATCATTCTGGCCCGCCAAGGCAATACCGAAGCATTTTTCTTTGGTATTGTGGGTCTGGTAAACCCCCGTGGCGCTGCCGGCCGTGCTGATGGCCACCAGCACCGCCGCTGCAACCAGCTTCACATCGTTTGTCCGCTTCATGGCATGTTCCTTTGCTGGCTCGCTGACAGGCGTTTACTTGGCCGGGGCAGAGGTCTTCCCGCCGGCTTTAGTGCAAGTGCCCTTGGCGACATATTTCCATTCGGCAGCGCCGTTATCGGTCTTGGACTGACCAGCGCAGCTGTGGCTGCCATTCGCAGTGGCGCAATCATTTTGGCCCGCCTTGGCGATCCCATAGCATTTTTCCTTCTCGGCGCTTGCAGACGCCGCCGCGTTGGCGCTGCCGGCAATGGAAATGGCCATCAACGCGGCCGTTGCCGCCAATGCTGCTTCTTTGGTGCCCTTCATGGTGTATTCCTGTCTTGGTTTAGTGGAGAGTACTTATTTCTTACCGCCCGGTGTGGTTGTTCCACCGATCAGGGTGCACTTGCCGCCTTCCACCCAATTCCACTCATAGGTATTAAAATCCTTCGTGGATTTGTTGTGGCAGCTGTGGTTGTTCTGGGGGCTGGCGCAATCGTTTTGACCTGCGCCGGAAATGCCATAACATTTTTCCTTGGCGGCGCTGGTAGCTGCCGTTGCCGCGCTGGCAATGCCAAGAGCCAGCAGGGCCGCCGCCGCCGCGATCGACGCTTCGAAACCATTCTTCATTTTCGCATCCTCAGTAATTCGATTTGGAGCAGGCCGCCGGCTTCAGGCGCGATCGCAGTCACAACGTTACTCTTAAGGGGATTCGGACGACCCCGGCCAAAGACGCCTTCGAAAACATCTATCTGGCAGGTAGCATGAATCTCGGACTGCGCGATGCCATTCACAACCGATTTGACGGTGAAATATCCGAAGGAACCCTAAGGAACAACGATCCTGGAACTGGCGCGGACGCTCGGCGATCTTCTCCGCCGCTCCCAGTGAAGGTACTGCAAAGTGGCTGATGCCGTTAACCCGCGAGGTGGCGCCGAGGGGAAAACCAGGAATGAAAATGCCGACTTGAAAATGCGCGCCTATCACACGTCTCAGCATGGGCGATACGTGATCGACGAAAGTCTGGCGGTGGACGAGAGCCTACGGACGAACTCTCTTTCCATTATATTATTGATATTATGTGAACTGATGGGGTGGATGCCCCCTTCGACGGGCATCGTATGATGCCACCCCGGCGCCATGGAGGTGCCATCGAAGGAGAGGCTTATGTCCGACGTGTACATATTGTCGGTCGATCTGGCCAAGCGGAGTTTCCAGGTCTGCGCTACTGACCGGGATGGGTCGTGTGTGGATGCCCCCAGGTTTGCAAGGGGATTTTCTGACTTTCCTCGGCGCAGCGCTTCATCGGTCGTGTGTCAGGCCTCTTGATGTGGCTTTGATGACGCCACGGGCCGGTATGCAGTCCGAAGAACGGGGGCCACATCGGTTCAGCGAGCTCGATAGCTCGGGTCCCGGGACTGGTTTGCCTCGTTCTGGACTTGAAGTCCTTGCCGCATAATTGTCAGTCGATCTCCTTGCCGGGGCCGAGGCCCCAGGCGCTCACGGCTTTGCCGCCGATTGACGGCAACCGGTTACGCCAAGCGGTAATTCTCTTCGCGCGTCATCATGGCCCAGACGATGCGCGCCATCTTGTTCGCCAGTGCGACGGCGGCAACCATTCTGGGTTTGCGGGCAAGCAGCCGCCCCAGCCAGTTGTCCGGCAACACACCTTTGCGCACGATCCATCGGATCCTGCTCATGGCGCCGACAATGAGGAGCTTGCGGATATCGCTTTGCCCCATCTTGCTCATTCCGCCGAGCCGCGCCTTGCCGCCAGTGGAGCGTTGCCGCGGTACGAGCCCGAGCCATGCCGCGAAGTTCCTGCCGCTGGCGAACGTACGCAGGTCCGGTGCGAAGGCCATGATAGCGCCGGCCGTCACCGGGCCGACACCGGGAACCGTGCAAAGTCGCTGCATCTCGATGCTCACCTGCGCAGATTCCCGCAGTTTGAAGGTCAGCGTATCGATCTTCTCCGACAGAGTATCGATCTGCTCGAGATAGAGACGGGCGACCTCGCGGACGCTATCCGGCAATGGGGTTGCTTCATTGTCGACCGCTACGCGGATGTCTTTCACATGGGCAGCCCCCTGCGCGAAGATGTAGCCAAATTCGGCAAGGTGGCTGCGCAGCGCGTTGATCATCTGCGTGCGCTGACCGACGAAGCATTGATGCGTCCGGTACGCGACCGCGCGGGCCTGATGCTCGGCGCTCTTGACGGCTACGTAATGCATGTTCGGCCGAATAGCCGCCTCGGCGATCGCCGCCGCATCTGCCGCGTCATTCTTCTGCCGTTTGACGAACGGCTTGACGTAGATGGGCGGGATCAGCCGGACTTCGTGTTCGAGCGCCTGCGCGAAACGTCCCCAGAAGTGGCTGGTCGCGCAGGCCTCCATAGCCACGATGCACGGCGGCTGATCCTTCAATAGCTGCTCGAGCTTCGACCGGGAAATTGAGCGGTTATATAGAACCGACCCATCCCGGTCAGTAGCGCAGACCTGGAAACTCCGCTTGGCCAGATCGACCGACAATATGTACACGTCGGACATAAGCCTCTCCTTCGATGGCACCTCCATGGCGCCGGGGTGGCATCATACGATGCCCGTCGAAGGGGGCATCCACCCCATCAGTTCAGAGATTGAAATCGCCCCACTTACCGATGTGGCTGTCCGCAATGCACGTCGGGTCCAAAGCCATACACGATGGATGATTCCCACGGCCCCTTCGCGCCCCTGATCCATCCGTCATCCCCTGAACATGGTATGGCGGCGATCGCCGCGCTCTGCCATTCTGCAATCAATTAAGATAACGATGCCGAGATACGGCTGTACGGATCAGCTTGCCACATTCGCCTGCCACACCGGCAACGCAATGTGATCCGATGAACAATATCCAAGAAAAATGCATATTATTAATTATCTACGCATGTGGTGACATGATGACACGATCGAATGACTTCTCATTGATCGAGAAGGCGCCGGATTACGGCAACGGAGTTCATGTCCCTGCATCGCAACTGTGCCTGCATGAATCGTTCGAAGCCTGGGTAGACCGCTCCCCCGATGGCACCGCGATCTTCAGCATCGACGCTTCGCTTACCTTTGCCCAGCTTGATGCCCGCGCCAACTGCATCGCGCGGGCGTTGCTGCGGCAGGGCATCGCCGCCGAAGAGCCGGTTGGCGTGCTGGTGGATCGCTCCGCCGATCTGCCGCTGGCCTTTCTGGCCATCCTCAAGGCGGGCGGCGCCTATGTGCCGCTGCTTGCCGAGCTGCCGCCCCGGCGGCTTGGCGACATGGCCCGGCAAGCGGGAATGCGCCGCATCATCGCGCTGGACGGCCTGCAACCCCCGGCTGAATTGCTGGCAGCGCTGGCTGACAATGGCGGTGGTGCCGCAACGCTGGTCCTGATCCCCGAACAGGTGCTGGCCGCTTCCCTGCCAGCGGATGCCGAGCGCCCGTCCCTGCCCGTGCAGCCGGGCCGCCTGGCCGCCATCCTGTTTACCTCTGGCTCCACTGGCACACCCAAGGGCGTGCTGATCCAGCACGATGCCTGCCTAGACATGGCGATGGGCCATGCCTTTGCGCAGGGCGTCCGGGCTGAAGACCGGGTGCTGCTGTCTTCGTCGCCCGGCTTCATCCTGGGCTTCCGCGAACTGTTCCTGCCGCTGGCGCTGGGCTGCGCCTGGGTTCCCGCCTCGCGCGAACTGCTGGAACGACCGGCCGACCTGATCGCCAGCATGGAAAAGCGCGGAGTGACGGTGGCGCTGTTTACCCCGTCCTACCTGCGGCTGTTCAACAAGGTGGTTCCCGCTGGCCTACGGCTGATCCTGACGGCGGGCGAACGGCCCCATGCCGATGACGCACGCCACTACGCGCGGCATCTCACCTACTGGAACCTGCACGGCGCCACCGAAGTCTGCGGCACGTTCGCCATGCATCAGGTCATGCCGGGAAGCGAAGACGCGCTGCCCAGCGGACGCCCCTTTCCCAACACGACAATCGTGCTGCTTGATGAAAACGGCGATCTTGCCGCGCCCGGCTGCGACGGAGAAATCTTTGTCATCAGCCCCCGCGTCTCGCGCGGTTACCTGAAGCAGGACGGGCTGACGGCGGAGAGCTTCGTCGAAACCCGCTTTGGCCGCACCTATCGCACGCGTGATCTTGGCCGCTGGACCGCCGAGGGCGAATTGCTGACGCTGGGCCGCCTTGGCGATATGATCAAGGTTTCCGGCCAGGCGGTGGCGCTTGGCGAAATCGAACATGCCCTGCGCGATCACGGCCAGGTCCATGCCGCCGCAATCATCCAGCACCGCGACCGGCTGGTGGGATTCGTCGAGCCACTGCCCGGCAAGGATATTGCCAGCGTCGATTGGTCAGCCTTCCTTGGCCAACGGCTGCCTGCCTACATGCTTCCCGCGCGGACGCTGACGGTGGCCAGCCTGCCGGTCAGCAGTGCCGCAAAGCTTGATCGGCTCGCACTGATCGCGCTGGCGGAGCAGGACTGGCAGGAACAGCGCGGCGCTGGCGGCCCGGCGCAAGGAGCGGCGGAAACCATCATCGCCGCCGTCTGGGCCGATGTGCTGGGGCTCGATCCCGCAACTATCGGTCGCGATGACAACTTCTTCCGCATTGGCGGCAGCAGCCTGCTGGCGATCAAGGCCGGGCAGAAACTTCAGGCCGCCGGACTGCCCGCCACCGTGCGCGACATCCTGGCCAGCCTGAACATCGCCGCGCTGGCGCAGCTGCTGTCTGCCGCCAGCCAGGCCGCTGGCGACGAGACCGGGCCGGATTTCGATCACACGCCTCTCGCCACCGCCGGGCAGACCGATTTCTGGGTGGCCGCCGCGCTGGGCCTGCCCGTCGCCGGATCGCACATTGCCCGCGCGCTGCGGCTGACCGGCGCCAGCCCCGCCCCCAGCGAATGGCGCGAGGCCTGGTCGGCGCTGGTGCGCCACCATCCGGCTTTGCGCACCGGGCTTTCAGCTGCGGCAGACGGCACGGTGCGTCTGCGCACCCTGCCCGCCGACGATGCGAACCTGCATATCCCGTTCGAGCTGGTGTATGCCGCCGATGAACGCGAAGCGGGGCGCTTCCTGCACGAACAAACATCGCTGCCGTTCGATCTCAGCTGCCCTCCTCTGGCGCGGGCGGGGCTGATCCGGCTGGCCGACAGCGCGGCCCCGCTGTTCTGGTTCGTGCTGCACCACGCGATGGCCGATGGGATGTCGGCTACGCAGATCCAGCAGGACTTGCTGACCCTGCTGGGCGGCGGCAAGCTGGCCCCGGCGATCGATGGCCCCCGCCTCGCCAGCCGGGCCGAACAGGCGCACCTCGCCAGCCCCATGGCCGAGCGGGACCGCGTTTACTGGCTGGGGCTGCTGGAACCGCTAGCCAGCGGCGATGGCGCCGAAGCGTTCGAGGCGCTGCCATTTGATCGCTCCGCCACCACATCAGATACGGATGACGCTGCCCCGGCGCTGACCCGCACGCTCGATGCCGGAACCGCCCGGCGGCTGACCGCCCTTGCCAATCGGCACGGCGCGGGGCTTCACGCCCTGCTGCTCGCGCTGTTGGCGGCGGAAGCCGGGCGTCGCACCGATCGGGCGCACGTGCTGATCGGCAGCGGCATCGCCACCCGGCCCGCCGGGGCGGAAGATCAGATCGGCCATTTCGTCAACCTGCTGCCGTTGCCGCTCCCGGCATCGTCCGGAAACCCGCTGGCGAAGGGGCTGCACAAAGCGCAGGCCGCCTTGACCGGTGCCGTGGCGAACGGCCTCTATCCGGCGCGCCGGATCGCGCAGGATCTCAACCAGCGCCACCCCGGCCTGCGCCGCGCGGGGCAACTGGGGCTGGTCGATATCGCGCTCACCGCCAATCCCCAGCGCGCGGTGCGCGATCCCGGCAGCGGCCATGCCCTTGCCCGGGTTGACCTGCCCGGCGAAGCGGCGGTGCCCGCGGCGGGCCTCAGCCTGTCATTCTCGCACGAGCCGAGCGACGATGGCGGCGTGATCCTCAGCCTCGTCTGGAACGCTGCCGTCGCGGGCCGGGCCGAGGCCGAGGCCTGGCTGGAATCGCTCACCGCATGGGCCGCATGGCTGGCGATGGAACCTTCGCGGCTGAACGCGCCGCTGCCCGCCCTGCTCCCCGGCGAAGTCAGCTGGCTGTCGGGCGTGGAGCAAGGGCCCGTCCATCCGCGCAGCAACGAGCCTGCGCACCGGCTGGTCGAACGGATTGCCGATGAAACGCCGGACAGCCCGGCGGTGGTAACCCGCACGCAGACCGTCACCTATGGCGAACTGGACCGGAACGCCAACCGCATCGCCGCCGCCCTGCTGGCACGCGGGCTACGCGCCGAAGAACCGGTAGCGGTCCTCGCGGATAACGGCCCGTGGCTTCCCGCCGCCATTCTGGGCATTTGGAAAGCCGGGGGCATCTATGTGCCGCTGACTGCGGAAATGCCGGTGGAGCGGGCTGGCACCATCCTTCAGGATACGGGCGCGCAGCACCTGATCGTCTTGCCGGAAACCGATCTGCCGCCCGCCCTCGGCGCAGGCCGGACGCTGCTCCATCCGGAAACCCTGACGGGCGCACCATCCCGGCCCGACCTGCCGATCCCGGGCGATGCCACCGCCTATATCATCTTCACGTCCGGCACCACCGGCGCGCCTAAGGGCACGGTCGTGCGCCATGACGGGATGATCAACGCCATCCTCTGCACGCTGGAAGCGCTCGGAAAACATCCGCATGACAGGATCGCGGTGATGGCCACGCCGTCCTTCGATGCCTCGCTGTGGGAACACGGGATGGCGCTTTTCCACGGCCTGCCGATGGTTCCGGTGACGCGGGCGGAACGCGAAGATCCATGGTCGATGAAAGACCTGTTCGGCGATCTGGGCGTAACGGTGGCCTTCCAGGCCCCGTCCTATCTGCGGGTCAGCCAGGACAAGCCCTTCGCCCCCACGATGCGCGCGCTGCTGGTCGGCGGTGAAGCGCCCAGCCGCGATGATCTGGGCAGCTATCCCGGCATCGATTTCTGGAACGCCTATGGGCCGACGGAGACCAGCATCATCGTCTCGCTGGGCCATATTGCGGCGGATCACCCGGCGGGCCAGCCGCTGCACGTCGGTCCGCCGATGGCCAACGCGGTCATCAGCATCCGGCGCGCGGACGGCACGCGGGTGCCGCCGGGCTGCACCGGGGAAGTGTGGTTGGGCGGGGTCGGAGTCGGCGCCGGATACCTGAACAACCCCGAAACGACCGCTCGGGTCTTCATCGATACGGCCGAGGGGCGCATGTACCGTTCGGGCGATCTTGGCCGATGGTCGCGGCAGGGCACGCTGGAACTCGCGGGCCGCATCGACCAGCAGGTCAAGCTGCATGGGCAGCGGGTAGAACCGGCAGAGATCGAACAACACCTGCAGGCGCATCCGGCTGTGCGGCAAGCCAGCGTCATCGTTGACAAGGGCGCTGGCGATACCAAGCTGCTGCGCGGTTTCGTGCACCTGAAAGACGATGTGGCCGCGCTGCCGAACGCGGCGTGGCGCGATTTTCTGGCGGACCGCCTACCGCCACACATGGTCCCCGCCACCGTCATCGCGGTGCCGCGCATTCCGTTCACCCCCAACGGCAAGCTGGATCGCAAGCAGTTGCTGGCGGCCTTGCGCGATCAGAAAGCCGATATGGCCCTGGCCGTTTCGCGCACCCCGCCGAGCGGGCCGCTGGAACAGCGCATCGCCGCAGTCTGGGCGGAGCTGCTGGGCGGGGGCGATCCTTCCGGCCTACCGATCGCGCGCGAGGACAATTTCTTCGCGCTGGGCGGCGACAGCCTGCGCGCCATCACCATGTCGCAAAAACTGCTGCCGCTGCTGGGCACCCCGGTTTCCGCGCGCGACCTGTTCGCCGCGCCGACACTCGCCGCGTTCGCCGCGCGGGTAGCGAGCGCTGGTGAAAGCCATGCCGCTGCGCCCGCCGTGCCGCTCGACGGTGCGCTGGCGACCGAGGGCGAAAACGAGTTCTGGACCGCGCAGCAGGCCGGGCTGGATACTTCGGGCCATATTGTCCTGACTATCCGCCAGATCACCGGCCCGATGCCGGACCGCGCCGCATGGACCGCAGCGTGGAACGCGCTCGTGGAGCGGCAGGCAGGGCTGCGCATGGCCTTTGCGCCGGGGCCAGACGGACGGCTGCGCCGCCAGTCGCCGACAACCGAAAGCACATCAGGGCTGGAATGGCAGGAGGCAGCGGACAGCGATGCGGCGCTTCGCCTGATCCGCGCCCGGCAACTCGCCCCCTTTGACATGGCCTGCCCGCCGCTGTGGCGCGGCGGACTGGTGCAGATTGCCGACAGCGGGCAGTGGCTGTTCTGGCTCGCGCTGCACCATGCCATCAGCGATGGCCGATCGCTGGGGGTCATCACTGGCGAACTGGCAGCATTGCTGGACGGCCGGCCCTTGCCGCCGCTGGCCGCCAGCCCGTCGGATATTGCACAGCGCGAACAGGCCTATCTCGCCGGGCCGGAACGGGCGCAGGACGAGGCCTGGTGGTCGCAGGAAATCGCGGCGGTTCCCGACCGCGCCTTTCGGCCGCTGTCGCTGGATCATCCCCGCCGCATCGACGATGGCATCGCCACCCACCGCTTCCGCATCGTGCTGCCACAGGCGCTGGCGCAAGACTTGCGCACGCTTGCGGGGCAGAACGCGATCAGCCTTTACGCGCTGCTGCTGTCGTTGCTGGCCATCGAGGCCCGCCAGCGCGACGGGCGCGACTGGCTGGTGCTGGGTACGACCATATCGACGCTGGAAAACGCCGATGAAGCTGCGCTGGTCGGCTATGGGGTGAACATGCTGCCGCTGTTCCTTCGCATGGACGGGGATGCCAGCACCGCGCAGTTCCTCCAGACCTGCCAAAAGGCGCTGTTGGGCGCGCTTCAGCACGCGCGCTATCCCTTTGCCCGGATATATGAAAAGGCATGGAGACGCCGCCCGGCCCTGCGCGATCCGCTGCGCTTCCCACTGTTCGACATCGCGGTTACCGAAAACCCACCCGCAGCGCCCGGCGACACCGCGCTGCGCTTCGATCGGCTGGCTACCGATGATCTGGACTATGAACTGACCGAAAGCGCCCACGGGCAGGACATGGTGCTGGTCCACGAAAGCCTGCCCGACGGCACCATCGCGCTGGAATGGCACGCCAATGCCAATCTGTTTACCCGCGAGAGCGCGGCGGGCTGGCTGGACGGAATCCAGCACTGGGCCGCCGTTCTGGCAAGCCACGGCGATCTGGCCGCACTACCCCTGCCGGGCGCGCAGGCCACAACCGACGCCCGCGCGCCAGTGGCGGCGCCGACCAGCTGGGAAGCCCCGCTTCCCGGCATGGAGCAGCAGATCGCAACGCTCTGGGCCGAACTGCTGGGCATTGCGCTGCCCGCGCGCGGGGACAACTTCTTCGCGCTGGGCGGCAACAGCCTGCTGGCGATCACCATGGCCCACCGGCTGACCGCCATCTTGCGCCGCCCGGTTGCCGCGCGTGACTTGTTCGCGGCCCCCGTGCTGGCCGACTTCGTCGCCCGGCTTGCCCGCACGGAACACGCCAGTAACATCCCTCCTGCCCACGATGGTCGCAGGGCGACCGATGGCGAGCGCGAATTCTGGACGGCATGGCAGGCCGGGCTGGATACCAGCGGCCACATCATGCCGCTCATCCGTCGCATCAACGGCCCGGTTGCCCCGGCAGCGGCATGGCAGGCGGCGTGGAGCGCGCTGGTTGCACGCCACCCAGCCTTGCGCTGCCGCTTCCATGAGGCCGATGACGGCACTCTGCTACGTGAAGTGCTGCAACCCGCCGCCGTCACCCGCGCGTTCGAGCTGGCCGATGCGGCCACGACAGACGAAGCGCTTGACCATATCCGCGCCCGCCAGTCTGCGCCGATGGACCTTGCCGACGCGCCCTTGTGGCGGGCCGGTCTGGTCACGGTAGCGCAAGACGGGGCATCGCTGTTCTGGCTGGCGCAGCACCATGCCACCGGCGATGGCCGGTCCATCGGCGTGCTGACCGGTGAACTGCTCGCCCTGCTGGCAGGCGATGATCTGCCCGCTTTGGCCGAAACACCGGAAACCATCTCTGCACGCGAACAGGCCTATATGGCCCGAGAGGCCGGGGCGGATGCGCAGTGGTGGGCCAAACGTCTGGCCAGCCTGCCCGCGAGCGCCTTTGATGACTGGGAGACGGACTTCCCGCGCAGCCTCCGGACTTCTGGCAGCCATCACTATGCCACCAGCCTGACCAGCGCCGAGGCCGCAGCCCTGACCGCGCTGGCCCGGCGGCATTCTGCCAGCCTTCACGCCGTGCTTCTGGCGCTGCTCGCCCATGTCGTCCATCGGCGCACCGGGAGGCAGGACTTCCTGATCGGCACCACGGCGACGGTGCCGGAATCCGCCGCCGAAGCCGCCGTCGTCCACTATGGCGTCAACATGCTGCCGCTGCGCTTTGCCAGCGTCGGCTCCGGCGGTTTCGAGGCCCTGCTGCGCCACGCGCGTGACGAGCTGAACGATGCGCTGACCCATGCGCGGTATCCGTTTGCGCGGATCTATCAGGATCTGCGCGCCGCGCGCCCCGGCGCCAACCACCCCGGCCGCTACCCGGTTTTCGATATCGCCATCACCGAAAACCCCGCTGCGCCCCCGGCATCGACAGCAACCCACTTTGACCAGATCGCCCCCTTCTCGCGTCAGGCGCAAGGCGGCGATGACATCCGCTATGAACGGATGCCCAACCCGCCTGGGCAGGACATGGTGCTGACGTATCAGCGGCTGGACGACGGCGGCTTGCTGCTGGACTGGCAGATGAACGCCGCAATCTATCACGCAGACATCGCCGCGTTCTGGATGGAAGGACTGGCCGATGCCGCCCACTGGCTGGCCGCCCATCCGGCAGCAGGCTCAGAACTGCCCTCGCCCTCACCTGCCGAGTGGGCGACGCTGGCAGGCTGGAGCGAGGGAGCCGCCGCGCCGCGCCCTTCCGGCACGTTTGCCGACCTGTTCGAAGCGACGGTGGACCGCCCCGGACAAGCGTCACGCCCCGCCGTGCTGACCGAAATCGGCGATATCAGCTATGGCGCGCTTGACCGGCAAGCCAATGCCCTGGCGCATCGGCTGATCGCCGATGGCGTGCGGCCCGGACAAGTCGTGGCGGTGCTGACCGGGCGTTCTGCCCGGTTACCCGCCGCGATGCTGGCGGTGTGGAAGGCTGGCGCGGTCTATCTGCCGCTGATGGCCAGCCTGCCCGAAGAACGACTGGCCTTCATGGCGGGGGATGCCGGTGCCACAGTTCTGCTGGCGCTGGACGGCATTATCCCGCCCGCCGCGATCAGCCTGCCCGTGGTGCTGGATACCATTGCCGCAAATGGACCCGATCACCGTCCCCGCATCGCCGGTTCGGCGCAGGATCATGCCTATATTCTCTACACCTCGGGATCGACCGGCCAGCCAAAGGGCGTGCCGCTGAGCCACGGGGGCTATGTAAATCTGGTACTGGGCAGCGCCGAAGGCTTTGGTCTGACACCGCAGGACCGCTGCCTTGGATTTGCCGCCCCTTCGTTCGACGTATCGCTATCGGACGTCGGCATTCCGCTTGCCGCCGGGGCCGCGCTCTATCCGTTGGCGGAGGGTGTCCTGTCGCAGCCCTCGGCAGTGGCCGACATCATCGCTCGCCAGCGCATTACCCTAGCCGATCTGCCGCCTTCCTATCTGAGACTGCTGGATACCAAAAGCCTTAGCGGCTTGCGCATCCTGGTGACCGGCGGCGAAGCGCCGCTGCCTGCCGACGTGGCGCGACTGGCGGGCAATCTGGCCTATTTCAACGCCTATGGCGCGACCGAGGCCAGCATTACCAGCGCCATGGGGCAACTGGCACCCGATCAGGCGGACGGGCTGGATTGCGGACGGCCATTGCCCAATACCGGGCTGGAAATCCGCGATCCCGCCACCGGCGCAATCGTGCCGCCGGGGGCATCCGGCGAAATCTGGCTCAGCGGCACGGGGCTAGCCAGTGCCTATCTCAACCGCCCAAGCCTGACCGGGCAGGCATTCCTCCAGACGGGCCAAGGCCCGCGCTATCGCACCGGCGACCTTGGCCGGTGGCGCGGCGGCGGCCGGGTGGAACTGCTGGGGCGCATCGACCAGCAAGTGAAGCTCAACGGCATCCGTATCGAACCGGGCGAGATCGAGGCCGCCATCGCCAGCCACCCCAGTGTCTTGCAGGCAGTTGCAGCGATTGCAGGCAGCGCGGCGGAACGCCAAAGCCTGTGGGCGTTCATCGTCCCGGCAGGCGGCGATGTGCCGAGCCAATCCGAATGGAAGGCCTTTCTGGGCAGGCGCCTGCCCGGCTACATGATCCCCGCCGGGCTGCAACCGGTGGCCGCCATTCCGATGACGCCATCGGGCAAGATTGACAGAAAAGCGCTGCTGGCCGGGCTGGACAGGCAGCGAAGCGCCCCCGCCACGGGCAGCGCGCCGGAACCGGGGCTGGAAAGCGCCATCGCCGATCTGTGGACGGAACTGCTGGCCTGCGGGCCTGTCCACCGCGAGGACAACTTCTTCAGCCTGGGCGGTCACAGCCTGCTGGCGATTGCCCTGTGCCACCGGCTGGAGCGCAGCCTGTCATGCCCGATCCCGGCGCATTGGCTGTTTGCCGATCCCGTCCTGTCTGACTTCGCCGCCCGGGTGGCGGAGCGCAGCGCGGAAAGCCAGTTGCCCGCAGCGCCCACCGACATCGCCACTGAAGGCGAGCGCGAGTTCTGGATCGCCGAACAATCCGGGCGAGACACCGCCCCCTTCACCATGACGCTGACACTGGCAGTGGAAGGAGATGTGCCCGATGACGCCGCGTGGCAATCGGCCTGGGCCTTGCTGGTGGAGCGCCATGACGCGCTTCGCACGCGCTTCGCAGCCGATGCCGATGGCGAGACACTGCGCCGCGAGGTGCTGGGAGACATGGCGGATGCCTTAGCGCTCGCCTCCGCCCCGGCGCGCGACATTGCGCTGGCGGCCATCGCCGATGCGCAATCCGCCCCCTTCGCCATGGAGCGCGGGCCGCTGTGCCGCGCAGGGCTGACGCGCGTGGCGGAAGGTCCGCCGATCTTCTGGCTGGCGCTGCACCATTCGGTGGGTGACGGCGTGTCGCTAAGCCTGCTGGTGCGCGATCTTGCCGCCCTGCTGGCAGGCAAGGCCCTGCCGCCGCTGACCACCTGCTATGCCGAAAGCGCCAGCAGGCAGCAGGCCTACCTTGCCAGTGCGGCGGCGGATGCCGATGGCGCGTGGTGGCAGGAACGGCTGTGCCGCATTGCCGTCGCGGGCGACGACGCTTTCGCCGATTGGCCCACTGACCGACCCCATGCTCTTGTGCAGGGAACCGGCACCGCAATGGGCAGCCACGTCCTGCGTTATCACATGACAGCCGAACAGGCACAGCGCTTGCGCCAGATCGCCCGCGCGCAAGCCAGCAGCCTGCACGCGCTGATGCTGGCGATGATGGGGCTGGAGATAAAACGCCGGACGGGCCGGGGCGACTTCCTCCTTGGCACCGCCGCCAGCACCCGCGCCAGCGCGGCAGAAGCCGAAGTCATCGGCTATTACGTCAACCAGTTGCCGGTACCCTGCCACTTCGCCGATATCGACGATGCGGCCAGTGCGCTGGAACGGACGCGCAAGGTGCTGGCGGAAGCTCTGGCGCACAGCGCCTATCCGTTTTCCCGCGTCGTCCGCGATTTCCGCCGGGACCATCCGGACCTTGCCGGAAGCTCCCGCCATCCACTGTTCGATCTGGCGGTTACGGAAAACCCGTCAATCGCCGCCGATACGCCAGGCGAGGCGCTGCGCTTGACCCCGCTCGGCCGCAGCGAGCTGCCGCCTCCGGGCACGCTGGCCTATGATCGCAGCACCGCGCCGCCGCCGCAGGACATGCTGCTGATCCATGAAGGCACGGCCGATGGCGGGCTCGCCCTGTCTTGGCTGGTCAACGCGCAACTGCATGACAAGGGTTCCGCTGAAGCCTGGCTGGCCGGGCTGGTCGGCAGCCTTGCCGCTCTGCTGGACCAGCCTGTGGATGCGCCCCTGCCGCTGCTCCTGCCCGCCGAATGTGCGCAACTGGAACACTGGGAACAGGGCGAGGCGATCCCCGCTCCCGCCGCGACAATGGCCGAACTGTTCAGCTGTCATGCCGCAGAGGGGCCAGGTCGGCCCGCCATCATCACCGACAGCGCCTGCCACAGTTACGCCGAAATCAATCGCGCCGCACAGGCGCTGGCGGCCAGATTGCGCGATCTGCACGTCCGGCCCGGCGGAACCGTGGGCGTCTATACCGAACGGTCCGCCAGCCTGCCGATGGTGGTTCTGGCGATCTGGCAGGCAGGCGCCTGCTATCTGCCGCTGGTAGAGGGTTTGCCGGAAGACCGGCTGGCCTTCACCGCCCGCGATGCCTCCATCGATGTCCTGCTGGTGCTGGATGGCCTGGCGCCGCCCGAAGCCCTGCTCGCGGGGGCATACTCGGTGCTGCACCTCGGCGATGCCCTTGCCGCCTCCGCCGATATTGGCGGCACGGCACTCGCGCCCATCGCCGCATCGCCCGCAGGCCCGGCGGTGATCCTCTACACCTCCGGCTCCACTGGCACGCCCAAGGGCGTCGTCATGTCGCACGCCGGGGTGATGAACCTGGGCCTTGGCCTTGCCCGGATGCACGGCACGACCGAGCGCGACAGGACGCTCAGCATCACTTCCCCGTCGTTCGACTTGTGGCTCAGCGACCTGGTGGGAACCTGGTTCGCCGCAGCGGCGATCCTACCCGCAACCCGCGCGGAGATGGAAGACCTTGACCACATGCGCGGCAAGATGCGGCGGCTTGGCGTGACCATCGCCACGATGACGCCGTCCTATCTGCGGATGTTCGACCGGGCGGAATTTCCCGACTTGCGCCTGCTGATGACGGTGGGCGAAGCGCCTGTCCTGACCGACGCACGCTTCTATGCGGAGCGGCTGGCTTATTGCAACGGCTATGGCCCGACCGAGAACACCGCCGCCACAACCATCGGCGTGATCGATCCTGACGACGATCCCCTGCCCGCAGGCAGGCCGATGCCGAACGTCTCAGTCATGATCCTTGACGAAGCAGGGCAGCGCGTGCCGCCCGGTTCAATCGGCGAGGCATGGATCGGCGGAGCGAGTGTGGCCATCGGCTATGCGAACCGGCCAGACCTTACCGAACAGGCCTTCGTCGAGACGCCGTTTGGCCGCATGTACCGCAGCGGCGACATGGCGCGCTGGCGGCACGACGGGCAACTGATCGTGCTGGGACGGATCGACGGCCAGGTGAAGCTGCGCGGGCAGCGCGTCGAGCTGGGCGAGATCGAACAGGCGCTGATCGCCCACCCGCTGGTGAGCCAGGCGGCGGCTGTCGTCACCACCGCGCCCGACGGCGGACAGACGCTTTCAGCCTTCGCCGTGCCTGCGGCAGGCGAGGCGGACTGGCCAGACCACGCGGAATGGCCGGACGACGCGGAGTGGAAGGCATTCCTCGGCAAGAGCCTGCCGGGCTATATGATCCCGGCAAGGCTGCTGCGGGTGGGCGAAATTGCCATGACCCCATCGGGCAAGATCGACCGCAAGGCGCTGATCCGGCAACTCGCGGACGTGCCTGCCGATGCAGCGGCGGCAAGCGCCCACAATCCGCCGGCCGGGCTGGTGGAAAATACCGTGGCCAAAGCGTGGGCTTCGATCCTCGACCGGCCCCTGCCATCCCGCGGGGATCACTTCTTCGAACTGGGCGGAGACAGCCTGAAGGCGATCGCCGTGATAACCCGCCTGCGCCAGCATTTCGATATGCAGATCAACGATCTCTACGAGCATCCGGTGCTGGAAGACTTCGCCCTGTGCTGCAAAGCCCGCCCCGATCACTTGCGCGAAAGCATTCATGCGGCGGCAGCGCACTGGCAGGACTATCAGGGCAATCTGGCGGCCTATGACGCGGCCCGCGAAGCCGCGCTGACCCCGGCCGAAGCGCACTATGCCAAGCGCAACCGCGTGTTTGCCGTTGCCGATCTGGCGCGGAAATCCGATTACCGCCAGGTGCTGCTGACCGGCGGCACCGGCTATGTCGGCATCTATCTGCTGCGCCGCCTGCTGGAAACGCCGCGCGAACGGGTGACGGCGCTGGTCCGCGCTGGCGATGACGGCACCGCACGCCAGCGCCTGCTGGATACTTTCGCCTATTACTTCGGCGCGGACAAAGCCGCACGGCTGGCGGGTGACGAGCGGCTTGCGGTGCGGGCGGGTGACTTGCGCCTGCCCGATCTGGGGCTGGGCCGCAGCGGGTTCGATCATCTGGCCGAGCAGACCGACGCAATTCTGCACTCCGCCGCGAATGTCCGGCATTTTGGCCACTACCGCGATTTCCTGACCGACAATGTCGATGCCACGGCACATCTTGTCGATCTCGCGGCGCGGCGCGCGGCATGGTATGGCGGATCGACTGCCGACCTGCATGTGCTGTCCACCATATCGGTATCGGGCGCACCTCCCGAAGACGGCTTCCGGCTGTTCACCGAATACGATGCCGTGCCAGACCAGCCCGACCGGAACTATTACATCCGCAGCAAGCAGGAGGCCGAACGGCTGGCCGAGCGATCGCGCGACCGGATCGGCAATGTCTGCATCCACCGCGTCGGCAACATCGTGTTCGCCGCCGATGGCGGGCCATTGCAGCGCAATATCAGGGAAAACGCCTTCTTCCGGATGCTGGGCGCGCTGGCCCGGATCGGCGTGGTGCCAAACGATTCCCACGTCTGGCTCTGCCATGTCGATGTGGTCGCCGCAGCCGTGGTGGCGCTGGCCGAAACCCCGGCGCTGGCCAACCTGAGGCATCATGTCGAACACGCCCGGCGTGACAGTCTGGCCGATTTCATCACCGGCGCGGCATCTGTTGCAGGCACTGTGCAGCCAGCCGAATTCGGCTCATTCCTGAACCGCGTTGCCGCTGCCGTGGACCGGCCGGAGCTGGAAACGGCGCTTGCCGAAATCCTTGAATCCTTCGGCCTGCTGCGCGGTGTTTCGCCCCAGTCGCGCGGGCGCCGACTGGAAGTGTGCAGCGATCGCACCCAGCAATTCCTGCGCCGGATGGGCATCGCATGGCCGGAAATCCCGCCCGAAGGACAAGCATCGATGATCGCGGCAGCGCTGGAGCTAAAACCATGAATATGACCATGGCCGTGCCCCGGCATGACCGACAACTGACGCATCTGCGGGACTTGGCGCCGCGGATCGGCGCCTTCACGGTGGCGCCGCTGGGCGCTGGCCAGATCGCGGCGGCACTGGCGGTGCTGGCGGATCACTATGGCCCGGACATTTCCCCCGAACGCCTTGTCCCGCCCAGCGATGCCGCCGCGCTGCGGGCCGATCTGGCCAAGGCCGCGCCGCAACTGATCGATCTGGTCGGCGAACTGCGCGAGGCTCTGGAAGGGCGCTACAGTGCGGTGGTAGTGCCGCAACTGGGCATCGGTTACCTGCCGGTGCCCGATCGGTCGGCGCTGTTGTTTGCCCTGTCCGCCGCGCTGGGCGCGCCCACCGCCACCGACAAGGTGACCCGCCGCGTGGTGTGGGACGTAAAAGTGCGCAAGGAAAAGGTAGAGGACAACACCGTCTCCACCTTCTCGGAACACCCCTATGAGGCGGACCTGCACACCGACACCCAGTATTTCGAACAGCCCGAACGCTACATGCTGCTCTACGTCGTCGCCCCTGCCCGCTGCGGCGGCGGAATTTCAACGATGCGCGCGCTCCAGTGCCTGCGCCGGGAACTTTCGGCCACGCCCGAGGGCTGCTGGGCGATGGACTACCTGACCGGGCGCGAACTGCCGTTCCGCATCCCGGCGGTCTTCACGCGCGACGGCAAGGGCGACAGTATCGAAGTGACGTTCGCGCCGATCTTCGGCGCGCGCCCGGCCATCCGCTACCGGCTCGATACCTTGAACAAGGGGCTGGAACTTTATCCCGAACTCGACACGCCGGACTTGCGCCGCGCGCTCAGCATCGTCGATAGTGCCGCCTGCAACCCCGAACGGCTCGTCACGCTGGTCATGCCAAGCGACAGCCTGCAACTGCTGAACAACCACGAAGCGCTGCATGGGCGCAGTCCGTTCACCGATTTTGACCGGCACGTGCTGCGCATCCGGATCGCGGAAACCGCCGCCCGCGCCGCCTGAGAGACGGGGGGAGGGATTACCCACCCCCTGTCCTGCCTAGATTTTTTCAGGGATTTGCCTTGACAGGTGCAGGCTTGGCAGGCGGATTTGTCTGCGGATGGGCCTTTGCCGGAGCGCCCGGCTTGTCGGCGGCATCAAGGATCAGGGGAAGCCCCCCGCTTTGCTGGTTGCCGATCACCACGATCTTGCTGTTGGGCGAACGCGCCAGTTCCAGAGTCGCCTCTATCCCGCGCCAGCGCAGGTAGGTGTTCGACATGTTGGACGCGACGATTTCCTGGAAGCGGCGGATGCCCTGCGCTTCGGCAGCCTTGCGCTGGCTTTCCAGCTCCTCGCGCTGGACCCGGTAGCGATATTCCTCAACCAGTTGCGCCTGGCGCAGCTTGTCCTCGATCGCCCGCCGCACGGCTTCGGGCAGTTCGACGTTGTAGATCAAGGTGTCCTCAAGCAGAACGGCCTTTCCAGCGTAATTGCCCTCAACGCTGCCGATGCCGTTCTTGATGCGGTCTGTAATGACGGTGTTGTAGATTTCCTGCTGGATCAGGTTCCGGCGTTCGGAAACCAGATCGGCGGCATCGTAGCGGCTGATGACATGGCGGGTGATCGAACCGATTGCCGGAACGATCAGGGTATCCCGGTAACCGGGGCCGAACTTCTGGTGCAGGGTGCCGAGGTGATCGGGATTGGCGCGCCAGCGGAATCCGACGCCGACTTTCACCTGCAACCCGTCGCTTGTCACCACGTTGTAGGTGGCGCGATGGTTTTGCAGGCGCAAGTTATAGTCGAACACCCGGTTCCACGGCAGCACGATGTGAACTCCCTCGCCCATGGAGCGATCGGCCGTGCGCGTTCCGCCGAACAGCAGATGCCAGACGACCCCACCATGGCCGGGCGGCGTGGTGATGACGATCCGGTTCCAGCAGACGATCAGCACGAAAAGGGCCACTAGCAGGAAGAACCCCCCGCTGATCTTCAGGCGCTTGATAATGTGCTTGAAACGGGCCTTCATGGGGTAACTCTGTGCAGTCGGCCTTCGTCCATGTGATAGCGAATATCGGCGCAATCGAAGTAGCGCTCGTCATGGGTCACGGCGATGATGGTCTTTCCGGCCCCGCTCAAGGTCGGCAGGATTTCGTGGTAGAAGCGTTCACGCGTGCCGGGATCCTGATCGGCGGCCCATTCATCCAGCAGGATGATCGGGCGATCTTCTGCCAGCGCCAACGCCAGCGCCAGCCGCTTGCGCTGCCCGGTGGACAGGGCGTCGCGGTTCAGGCTGGCCGACAGCTCTTCCGGGCATTTGCGACGGATATGGAGCATCTCCAGCGCTTCATCGAGCTTGGCGAGGCCCTCCGGCCCCAGCGCGTAAGGCTTCCGGAAGATGTGATAATCGAAGAACACCGTCGCAAACAGATCTCGGAAGCTCTGCGGCGCCGGGCTGGCCACGGGCTGGCCATCGATGCAGATCGTGCCGGTCTGGATCGGATACAGCCCCGTCAGCAAGCGCAAGGCGGTGGTCTTGCCCGATCCGTTGGCGCCGGTGACGAAGATGATCTGGCCCCGGGTGAATTCTGCCGTGACATCAGTCACCGCAAAGCCCGCCTCGCCATCCTGGGTGGCGTGGCGATAGCCGACGCCCGCCAGTGTTAGCGATGAAAAGCTTGTGTAATCTGGCCCTTGCGTATCGTCGCCCCGGGCGCACTTGTCCATGGCCAGTTCGAACCCACGAATGGATTCGATGGCGAAGCGCGCCGTGACGATCTGCTGCGCCGCGCCGATGACCCCGCCAATCGGGCTGAGCAGGAACAGAACGGCGGTCACGATGCGGTTGATGCCTTCGCCGCCGCCGGACAGGATCGGCAGTACAAAAACTACCGTCGCCGCCAGCAGATAGCCGGACGAGCTGGCCACCGCGATCAACTGGCTGATGACTTCGCCGGTACGCGAACGCTGGACGGCGACTTCCTGCGAAACAGGGTCCATGTCGGCATGAAGTGCCGCGCGCTTGGCGGCCGACAGCTTCAGTTCCTTGAACCCGTCTACCATGTCTTCGGCCAGCCGCGCCAGTTGCGCATCGGCCTCGCCCGCCAGCTTCATCGTCTCCTTCATCTGGTGCGATGTGCTGACATAACTGTAGATCAGGCAGGCTGCGATCACCGCCATCATCAGACCCGCGATAATGGAAAGCGTGCAGAGGTAAATCAGTGTGAACGCCAGCAGCACCGCCGATTCCACTCCGCCAACCAGCGGCACGATGGTCTGGGAAAGCTGTTCGTAGGATCGCGCCAGGCCATCGATGATGCGCCCGCGCGATACTTCCTCCACATCGCGCAGCGAAAGTTCGGTAACTTTGCGGCTGATCCGGCTGCGCCAGCCATCCAGCGCCTGCTCGATCGCGCCGCTGGTCCGCGCGATCAGCGCCTTCTGCCCGACGCGAAAGCCCAGCAGGATGACGACGAACAGCATCGCCCAGCCGAAGGCGAACTCGCTGTCCTGCGCCTCGGTCGTCGCCTGGTTGAGCACGAAGACGATGCCGCTGCCGCACAGCGCGGAAAACACCGCGAGCAGCCCCAGCTCGGGCAGCGTCGAGGGTTGTAGCAGGCGATACTTCAACAAGGCGCGGGGATCGCCGAGCGACGAAATCCCCCTGGAAAAGCGATCGAGGATCGCCTCTCCAAGGGGTTTCAACATAGCATTCCCGGCGGTGTCCGCAGAAGGTTCAGATGCCATGCTGCTTATGCATCTTCCTGAAGCTTGCAGGGCGGAGGTGGGCAGGGCGCTCGGGGAACCGAAACCAGCAGCACCAGCGCCATGACGAAAGGCGTCAGCAGCAGCGAGAGCACGAAAAACCCGGCAAAACCGATGGCCCGTTTACGCCCGAACCACCCCACCACCGCCGAAACGGCAACCAGCAACAGGAACAGAAGAACCGGCACGGATCAGGCCTTCTTGGCGGCCTGGGCGAATTCGGCCTTGAGGTCTTCCTTGACGGCCTCGGCATCGAGCGTGGCAATCGTGCCGCCGCGTTCGAAATGGCGGATGAAGATCTTGCCGATGGCATAAGTCGCCGCGGTACCGAATGCGGCCATTGACAGCGAGCCGATAACAGTGCCGATCACCGGCAGGGCCTTGGCACCCGAAACCAGCGCGATTTCGGTCAGCTTCAGCGGAGCAAGCGTTCCTAGCAGAACCGAAACGATCCCGCGCGCGAGTTCGTTGCTCGACTTTTCGCCATAGAGCGCGCTCAGGTCGACAACCATCTTGACCTGCACCGCTGCCAGCGCCGCCACATCCAGCACGGGGACCGGAACGAAACCGGCGGCAGCCGACCAGCCCAATGCAGACGAAACAATCTTGCTGGCTTCGGTATGGCGATCCACCGCGGTCACATCATTCTGCATAAACAAACTCCATGTTGGGTAGCTATTTTCAAGAAATCACGAAGGCGAAAGATCGGATCCGGTGGCTGGATTTCATCGCTGAAACAGATGTTTGCGAAAGGATGTCGAATGGCGCATGGTCGATGAGGCGGCACCGCGCGGGAATCACCGGCTTGTAGCACGTCCGTTCCTGACCGGGCTGCCGACAGTTATCCTTCCGAAATTTGACGCAAACCTCCATAATATTGCGCCTGCGAGGATACCCGGCACCCGACCGGATCGACATCCCATGAATAGGGGAGCTGCCTTCAAGGGAGTGGCGCCGGGCGGGCTTGCTCGTCTACGGAGGTGTCATGGAAATTTCCACCCCCAACGCCAATGCCCCGCATCGGGTTCTCCTGATAGAGGATGACGCCCCGATCCGGGAACGCATGGCGGCGGCGCTGTCGGCGCATGGCGATCTCGTGGTCGAACATGCAGGCACGCTGGCCGAAGCCCGGGCGATCCTCGCCAATGCGCGCCCGGCGCTCATCGTATCGGACTTGCGCCTGCCCGATGGCCTGGCCCTCGGGCTGCTGGGCGAAGCGCGCGAGCGTTATCCGAATACCGAAATCCTCGTCATTTCGGTGCTGTGCGATGAAGGCACGATCCTGGCAGCGATCGCCGCCGGGGCATCTGGCTATCTGCTGAAGGACGCCCTGCCGGAAGACATCCACCATACCGCGCTGGAAGTGCTGCGCGGGGGATCCCCAATTTCGCCGTCGATCGCCCGCTATATCGTTATGCGGGCGCGGAGCGGCGGACAGGCCGCGAATGTGGCATCGCCGATCGACGCCGCGCCTCAGTTAACACCTAGGGAGTTGGACATATTGTGGGGTATCGCCAAGGGCTTTACCTATGATGAAATTGCTACCCGGCTGGGAATGTCGCGGCAGACAGTGCCTACCCATATCAAGGCCATCTACCGCAAGCTCCAGGTCGATAACCGTGGTTCCGCCGTTTACGAGGCAATTCAGCATGGCCTCATCAGACTGTGATGGCACCGACCATCAGTCTCCGGAGCAAAAGGACCGGAACCCCCGCCTGAGTTCGCTGCGGCTCATTGTCGTGCTGCTGGTGGCGCTGGCGGTGGTGGCCTTTTTTCCGTCGCGCGCACCCCGGTCCGAAGCCGAAGCGGGTCGCTTCATCGATCGGATGACCTGCCGCATCGCCACCGATGGCAGGTTCGATCCGGCAATCCGCCAGGTAACCCTGCCGCTATCGTCGGGCAGCGATGTCCGCGCGACCAACCGCCAGTTCGATTGCCACGCAGACCTCACCCTGACGCGGGCAGAAAGGAGCGAGGCCGCGCTGCTGATCCCCTCCTTTGCCGAAGTGATCGAACTGCGGGTGAACGACCATCCGGTCGCCACGGCCGAAGTCCATCAGTTGCGCACCGTGCGCTATTCCACCCTGCCCGCGCTGTTTCCGTTACAGCAGGTCGCCAGGGTGGGGACCAACCGGATAGAAATTCGGGTTTCGTCCAAGTTCGGGCGCGATGTCATGCTCGATCGCGTCCGCGTCGGCTCTTGGACGCAATTGAAGCCGATCTACAGCCGCAGGTGGCTGGTGGCCGCCACGCTCCCGACGATGACTTCGGGGGCGGCGCTGGCGCTGGCGCTGCTTTTCGGAGCAATCTGGTGGAACCGGCGCAAGGAAAGCGCCTATGGCTGGCTGGCGATGCTGCTGCTGTTTGCCGGGCAGCATGGATCGATCCTGATCCCTGACTTCCTGCCTCCCAGCGACCGCGCGCTCTGGGCGCTCAGCACGCTCTGGGCGGTCAGCGCGAACGTGATGTTCGTCCGGCGGCTGTTCGACATGCCCAACCGGCCGGGGGAATGGCTGATCTTCCTGCCCCCGCTGGTCATTTCGCTGTTCATGATCGTGGCCCCGCGCTCGTTCGTGCTGATGGTGGTGCTGCCCGGCGCGACGATCCATTTCATGGCTAATATGATCTATGCCGCGTTCCTGCTGGCCCGCGCCGGATTGTACGGACACCGCGAGGCGCAATTCTTCCTGCTGGTTGAATCAATTGTGCTGGGCATCGCCATCCACGACGTGCTGATTTCAGCCCACGTCATCTCCCACGCACAGTTCTGTTCGCGCTTGGCGAGCGGCATCTTCCTGTTCGCGCCGGTCACGCTGATGATCCGGCGCAAGACCCAGGCGATGAACGAGGTTGACCGGACAGCGGCCACGCTAAGCCTGAAGGTCATCGAGATCGAGCAGGAATTGCAGTACACCTATGAAACCCTGCGCGAACAGCGCGACGCCTTGCTGATCGCGCAGGAACGCTCGCGGATGATGCGTGATCTGCATGACGGGATGAGCGGCGACATCGTTTCGATGATCGCGTTGGCGGAACGGTCCGATCCCGATGTGCCGCAGATCGCCAGCCACGCCCGCAATGCGCTGGCCGACATGCGGCTGATGATTTCCTCGCTGGAGGATTACGGCGGCGACCTTTCGCTGGCGCTGGGCGTCTGGCGCGAACGCATGGAACCGCAAGTGCGCGCGGCAGCGATCCGGCTGGCGTGGTTTGTCGATGATCTGCCGCCACAAGGCTGGCTCGGCCCGTCGCACGTGCTGGATATCCTGCGGATACTGCAGGAAGCCGTGACCAACGCCGTCCGGCATTCCGGCGCCCGCGTCATCCAGATGGACTGCCGGCTGGAAGCGGACGCGATCCGGGTGGTGATCGGCGACGATGGCTGCGGCCGTCCATCGGGTCAGCCGCCCAGCGGCAGAGGGCTGGCCAACATGAAGGCCCGCGCCGCCCGGCTGGGTGCGGGGCTGGAGATCGTGCTGTCGCCCAGCGGCACCCGCGTCAACCTGTCGCTTCCGCTGCGGCCTGCCGAGGCAAGCGCGCCGCCCCTGCATGATGCCAGATAACGCGCTGCCCGATCGGGATCGGCAACCGGAACGCAACGCCAGCAAGGCCGCCGCTGCGCGCGGCGCGATAACCACCCGCGTCACCAGCGACGGCGTCCTGCTGGGCCAGATCGTGCTGCCACCCGAGTGGCTGGAGCGGACACCGCCCCCATCCTTGCAGCACCAATGGCTGATCGACGCCGAAACCGCGCAGCTGCTGCGCTTTCGCCAGACGGCCGACCAGTGGCGCATGGTGGCGGGGCGCGTGCTGCTGCGTTCGTGCCTGCGCGAACATTTCGGCATCGCGTTCGCCGAATTCACCTTTGGTACGCACAACAAACCGATGCTTGCTCCCCAGGCGCAGGCTTCCTCCATCGACTTCAACCTGACGCACGATCGGCAGCACCTGCTGGCCGCGTTCAGCACCGAGCGCGATGTCGGCATCGACGTGGCAGCAGTGGCAGACTTCGCGGCGTGGGCGGAATTTGGCGAAGGCTATCTCGATCCGCGCGAGATCGCCTGGGTCAGCACTGCCCCGCAGCACGACCAGCCGTGGCGCGCGCTGCGGCTGTGGACGCTCAAGGAAGCGATCCTGAAATCCACCGGCCACGGCCTCGACATCGATCCGCGCGAGATCGTGCTGATGCCCGATGGCGCCCGCCCCTTTGCCTTCCTGCCCGCCAGCTTGCCCGCCGCCGACACCTTCACCTTGCGCGAGTGGCGGTGCGACGGGGCAACCGGGGCGGCGCTGGCCAGCGTCACCCGCGCGGCCCACCCGATCCCGCACCCAGATACAGAGACGATCCCATGCACCGCTACTGTCTGACGACAATTCTCCTGCTCATGGCATCCGCTGCCCATGCGGAAAGCCCGCCCGCACCTGCCCCGGCGCCTGCCCCGCCGCCCAAGTGGATCATCGCGGCGGGCGACACCGCCACCCTGATCGCAGGGCAGGACACCCAGCCTGCTGCGAACGTCTCGATCACGCGCGTCATCGGCAAAGGCTCCGTCGAACTGTCGGGAACGGTGTCTGGGACCAGCAACGATCACGCCCCCGCAGGGCTGCTGCCCGAACGGATCGTTACGCTTGCACTGACAGGCACGCGCCAGTTCGGCCATCTCGTCCTCGATGGTCATGTCGCCGCCGGTTGGGCAACTTTCCGGCAGGGGATATTGCCCGTCTCGCCCACGACCAGTGCGCTCGTCTCCAGCCAGGCCGACGGGTTCGGCGTGGGCGGCGGGGCGAGCGTGAATATCAGCCTTGCCAAATACCTCATCCTGACGCCGCGCCTGGGGATCGATTACGCGGCGACCGGGGTGAAGCGCACCCCGATTGACCGCACTGCATCGCCGGACGAGCTAGAGACCAAATCCGATGGCATCACCCTGTCGGGCGGCGCGGCCTTGCAATCGCGCTTCGGCGCATCGCACCAGCACGGGTTCACCGCGATGGCCACGGCAATGCGGATGACCAATACGTCAGACTTCATCCACCGCACGAGCCGCGTCAATCCAGTGGACATCAAGCAACGCAGCGCCGACACCTTCATCGACTATGGCGTCAGCCTGAGCCTTGGCCTGACCCACCGACTGGGCATCGACATATCGGCAACGCGGTCTGCGGGAATCAATGGTCCGGAAAGCACCATAATCGGTGCGGGTCTCCACGTGTCATTCTGACTAGCGCTACTTTGGCAGAAGCGCAGTTTCTGGATTCCAAGAATCGCTTATGCTGATTCATATGTCGCCAGCGTGTGGAGGCTGGCGATGGTGGATGCTTGGCGGGACGATCTTGCGGGGAGCTGTCAGTCTAATGCGAAACGCTCTCTGAACCGCCCCGGGATTGCCGGAGGCCCTAACTCCTGAGAGGAAGGGCCTACGATGAGCAAGACGACGAACAAGTTTTCACCTGAGGTGCGTGATCGGGCTGTCCGCCTGGTACTGGACCAGGAGGGCGAGCATCCATCCCGATGGGCAGCGATCACATCCATTGCGGCCATGATTGGCTGCTCGGGTCACACGCTGCTGGAGTGGGTGAAGAAGTCCGAGGTGAACAGCGGCAAGCGTGCCGGCGTTCCCGCCGAGCTGGCGGACCGAGCCCGGCATCCACAGGCCCTGCGGCTCGCGGTCCTGGCTTTTGGCGGCCAGTTTCATGGCATCGGTCGGCTTGCCGCGCTTGGTCCCGCCCTGCGGGTGCTCGACGAACTCCATGTCGAGGCCGAGTTCGGCAATTTCCTCTTCCAGCCGCCGGAAGGCATAGCGGTCGTAGGCGACCATCTGGACATCGTAGTCCCGGTCATATTCGGCCAGTGCCTGGGCCACGTGCCGGAAATTGATGT
>CAZNFV010000003.1:0-22400 GCA_964572445.1 uncultured Novosphingobium sp.
ATCATCCGGTCGGCAAGACCGATCCCTTGGGCATTGCCGATGTGATGCTGGAAAGCGCGCTGACCACGATCTGCGACCTTGAGGATTCAATCGCGGCAGTTGATGCCGAAGACAAGCTGGGGGCCTATCGCAACTGGCTGGGCGTGATCCGCGGTGATCTTGCTGAAACCTTTGAGAAGGGCGGTCGCACGATGACCCGCACCCTCAACGGCGATCGTGTCTGGGGTGATCTGACCCTGCCAGGCCGCAGCCTGCTGTTCGTCCGCAATGTCGGCCATCTGATGACCAACCCGGCGATCCTGCTGGCCGATGGCAGCGAGATCCCGGAAGGGATCATGGATGCCGTGGTTACCAGCGCGATCGGCGCGCATGACCGGGCGGGGCAGTGCAAGTATGGCAATGGCCGCCACGGCAGCATCTACATCGTCAAGCCCAAGCAGCACGGACCTGAAGAGTGCGCTTTCACTAACGACCTGTTCGATGCGGTCGAAGACCTGCTCGGCCTGCCACGCCACACCGTGAAGGTCGGGGTGATGGACGAGGAACGCCGCACCTCGGCCAACCTCGCCGCCTGCATCCACGCGGTGAAGGACCGGATCGTGTTCATCAACACAGGCTTCCTTGATCGCACCGGGGATGAGATGCACACCTCGATGAAAGCTGGGGCCATGATCCGCAAGGCGGACATGAAGGCCAGCTCGTGGATCGCGGCCTATGAAGCGCGGAACGTCCAGATCGGGCTGGCCTGTGGTCTTTCCGGCAAGGCACAAATCGGCAAGGGCATGTGGGCCGCGCCCGATCTGATGGGTGAGATGATGGTCCAGAAGATCGGCCACCCGAAGTCGGGCGCCAATACCGCCTGGGTGCCGTCCCCCACCGCAGCGACGCTCCACGCGATGCATTACCACGCGGTCGATGTCTTCGCCGTGCAGCAGGAGCTTGCTGGCAAGCCCACACCGGGTCTTGAGCCGCTGCTGACCGTGCCGCTGGCGCAGGGCACCAACTGGTCCGAAGAGGAAGTGCGGTCCGAACTGGATAACAACGCCCAGGGCCTGCTCGGCTATGTCGTGCGCTGGATCGATCAGGGCGTCGGCTGTTCCAAGGTGCCAGACATCAACGACATTGGCCTGATGGAAGACCGTGCGACGCTGCGCATTTCATCGCAGCACATGGCAAACTGGCTGCTGCACGGCGTCTGCACGCGCGAACAGGTGATGGATAGCCTGCGCCGGATGGCCGCCAAGGTTGATGCCCAGAACGCCGGCGATCCGCTTTACGAACCGTTGGTGGGCAACGAAAATGCCCCGGCCTTCCGCGCCGCGCTCGATCTGGTGTTCAAGGGCGTTGAACAGCCCAGCGGCTATACCGAACCGTTGCTGCACCACTGGCGGCGCGTGAAGAAGGGCAGCTAGGACAGCACCTGCGCGATACTGACGAACTCCGCCACGCTGAGCGTTTCAGCACGGCGGGCGGGGTCGATCCCAAGGCTTTCCAGCGCCTGGAGCGCGCCGGGCAGCCCCTTCAGGCTCTGGCGCAGCATCTTGCGGCGCTGGCCAAAGGCGGCTTCAGTGACGCGTTCGAGCATCCGGGCAGAGACACCTTCGGGCATCGCTGCCGGGGTGACATGGACCACGGCGCTCATCACCTTGGGCGGCGGAGTGAAGGCGCTGCGGTGGACCTTCATCGCGATCTTGGCCTTGGCCCGCCATTGCGACAGGACGGCCAGCCGGCCAAAGGCATCGCTGCTGGCCTCGGCAATGATCCGCTGGGCGACTTCGAGCTGGAACATCAAGGTCAGGCTGGCCCACTGCGGCGGCCAGCCTTCGCCGCTCAGCCAGCCCACAAACAGCGCGGTGCCGACGTTGTAGGGCAGGTTGGCGACGACGTGGAACGGGCCTTCAAGGCCGTGATTGACCTTGGTGGCATCGCCCTCGATCACGCGCAACTGGCCCGGGAAGGCCTCGGCCAGTTCGGCCAGGGCAGGCAGGCAGCGGCGGTCCATCTCGATCGCGGTGACCTGTGCGCCGGCCCGCAGCAAGGCACGGGTGAGACCGCCGGGACCGGGTCCGATCTCCAGGACCTGCGCGCCCTGCAACTTGCCCGGGATCGCGGCAATCCGGTCGAGCAACTGCTCGTCGAACAGGAAGTTCTGGCCAAGCGCCTTCGAGGCGAACAGGCTGTGGCGGTTGATGACGTCGCGCAGCGGCGGAAGCTCAGCCAAGGTCAACTCCTGCACGGCGGGCGGCGATCTGTCCCGCCATGCGGATTGCGGCAATGGTGGCGCCGGGATCGGCCAGGCCTTTACCGGCGATGTCAAAAGCAGTGCCATGGTCGGGGCTGGTCCGCACAATCGGCAGGCCAAGCGTCACGTTGACACCTTGATCGAAATCGAGCGCCTTGAGCGGCACCAGTGCCTGATCGTGATACATGCACAGCGCAGCATCATAGGTGGCGCGGGCCCGCGGCGTGAACATGGCATCAGCCGGGTGGGGGCCAGTCGCGTTGATCCCCGCGGCCTGCAACACGGCCACAGCGGCGGCGATGATCTCGCCATCCTCGTGGCCCATCCGGCCATTCTCTCCGGCATGGGGATTGAGTGCGGCGATGGCCAGACGCGGCGCGGCCAAGCCGAAGTCCTGTGCCAAGGCCCGCGCCACAATCCGGGCCTTGCGGACGATCAGGTCGGTGGTGATGAGGCCCGGCACGGCGGAGAGGGCAACGTGGACAGTTAGTGGCACGGTGCGCAGCGATGGGCCGGCCAGCATCATCACGGCATCTTCCGGTGCGATAGTGCAAGCCGCGGCGACGAACTCGGTTTGCCCGGGATGGGTAAAGCCAACCTCGGCCAGCAGTGCCTTGGCGATGGGTGCTGTAACCAGTCCCCAGCAATCGCCATTGCGGGTCAGATTGGTGGCTTCGCTCAACGATGCGAGGGCCAGTTCAGCTCCGGCGCGATCTGGTTGGCCCGGGGTGTATGCACCATCGGCACCGGCCAGCACTGGCAGCACGAAATCGAAGCAGTCCAGCGCTTCAGCAGGGTGGAACACTTCGCGGATCGGAACCGAGATCCCGCGCAGCTCCGCCGCAGCCGCCAGGATCTCTGCGCCGCCGGCCACTACGAAGGGCGAGAGCAGTTCCGCCTCGCGCGCGGCCCAGGCAGCCGCGATCAGTTCAGGACCGACCCCCGCCGGATCGCCCAGCGATACGACGAGTGCCCCCTCGCTCATGCCGCGATCAGTCGTAGTCGATCACGGCGTCACGCCGCAGATCGCGCAAGTAGGTCTGTGCGCGCTTGTTCACGCGCTCGTCTTCGATCTGGCCCTGGATCTGCTCAAAGTTCGGGGCAGTCGCGTCCTTGGGGTCGTCGCGGCCGCACAGCATCAGCACGCGGACACCGTCCTTGATCGAACCGAACGGCGGGGTCACTTCGCCCAGCGTCATGCCGAGCACAAGGTTCTGGAGCGGCCCCGGCAGGTCGCGCGCCTTGATCTGGTCATTGGTAACGACCTCTGCGCCCTGTTGCTGGGCAATGGCGTCAACCGTGCCGCAACCGCGCGCGGCTTTCACCGCTTCGGCAAATGTGCGGGCCTTCGCCGTGGCCTGCGCCTCGGTCGTGCCCGGCGGGAAGCTGATCGACATCTGCTTGAGGCTAAGCAGGGCATCACGCGGATCGGCGGTCAGGACCTGGCGCTTGTCGATCAAGGCGACAATCGAAAAGCCGCCGCGGATTTCAATCGGTCCTGCCAGCTGGCCAGACTGCAAGCCCTGCAGTGCGGAACCCAGTTCAGCCGGAAGCTGGCCGAGCCGAACCCAGCCCAGATCGCCGCCGACCGACGCAGTCGATGCTTCAGAGAACTGCCGCGCATAGCCAACGAAGCTGCCGCCGCCACGCAACTGTTCCGCAATCCGGGTGGCATTGGCCAGCACGGCATCGCGGTTCTCAGCCGTGGCCGAGAGGAAAATTTCGCCGATGCGGTATTCTTCGGTGCCCTTGGCATCCTGCAGCCGCTTCAGCACTTCGCGCACTTCATCATCCGAAACGTTGACGAAGGGCTGCACATTGCGGCGCAGCAGGCGCTGCCACGACATCTCGCCGCGAATCTGGCGCTTGAGCGAAGCCGGCGATGAGCCGATCTTGGCCAGATAGGCGTCCATTGCCTTGGGATCCTGGCCGAAGTTCTGGCCAGCGATACGGGCGAAGGTCTGGTCGACCTCTTCCGGTTCGATTTCGATCTTCTGGGCGGCGGCTTCCTGAATCTGGAGCGTTTCGTCCATCAGGTTGCGCAGCACCTGCAGCTTCAGCCGCTTGAGTTCTTCTTCCTCAATCTTGCCGCCGCTGGCCGCGACCAGCAGCGCGACGCGCTGATCGATATCGGTTCCGGTGATGATCTCACCGTTCACCACCACTGTTGCCTTACGATAGTTGGGATCGTTTTTGGCGAAGAAGTTGGGATTTTCGGGCAAGGCCAGGCCGCTGGCCGAGGATGACGCATTCTGCGCCACGGCTCCACCGGCCAGCATCAATGCGGCGACGGCAAGCGTGTAACGAAGCGGGCGGCGCGAAATGGACATACGAGTCACCGTCAGTTCAATCCCCATTACGGCCCGGAAAGGATTTTTCCGGCCGGACTTGCCGGAGCATTTGCCGCCGGCTGGCTTAACCCAAGCTGATCAGGCAACTACCATTGCCGGGGCGGATAGCGCGTTTGCGCCGCCCCCGCAAATGTCCCGATCACCGGAAACCAAGGTTACGCACGGCTATGCTGATCTGGAAGGTATTGCCGCGGCGGGCATCCCCCGTCGCCACGAAATCGCGGCGCCAGGTCAGGGCCAGTTCGAGGCAGTCATCCTGATAGGCCATCCCCAACCGCGTGCGGAGCGCCTGGAAGCCATCGGTGGTCAGCGTTGCATCCTCGTTCGCACCCGTCAGGTTAAACACGCCCGAGCCAAACACTGACCAGTAGCGCGCAAAGGCGACCCGGCCAGCAACGCGCAATTCCTCGCGATCCTTCAGATCTTCGGCGATCGCCGAAATATTACGATTGAGCCGCAGGTAGCCGACTTCGGCATAGGTCCGATCATTGCCGATTGCGGCGTCAATCTCGTTGCGGCGGACTGCAAAGTTGTCTTTGTCGAGCCGAAAACGGTGCGTGAAGCGGACGAAATCCTTATAGCGAATCTCGGTCCGTCCGACGACGTCCGAGACGCGATTGGACAGGCCTGTGCCAGTCGGCAGCAGACTGGGTTTGTTGGTCAGCCGATAGGACTGGCCGACAATGGTCGAAACCCGCCAGCCCGGTCGTTCCCATTGCCAATCCAGACCATAGGTAACGCGGACCCCATCCTCGATCCGGTCATAGCCCGGGAAACGATTGAGCGCGAAAAGGTTCGAATCCTCAAGATCGATTGCGCGCGCGTCTTCGTTGGGGATCGTTAGATTGGAAAGGTTCGGACTGGCGACGACCTGGAACCGCGGCGTCAGCACCTGAGTGCCCCCCAGGAGCGGGCCCAGCAGCGGCCACTTAACATCCATCGCCGCAGTTGCGATGCCGCGCGTTTGCCACCCCGGGTTGCCGCGATAATTGATGGTGGCGGTCAGGGCATTCTCATCAGAATGATAAACATCGCCCCGCGCCAGCGTGGTGAAGGTCACTTCCTGGCCCAGGCCGGTAATCCGCCGCAGGTCCCAACGCGCAGAGGCGAAAGCGCGCTGCGTGTCCTGTCCCGTGGTCCGGGTGATCGCCAGCGAATTGGCCTGAACTTCAATCTTGCCACCAAGCAGCGGATCGCTGAGCCGGCGGCGATAATCGATCACCGGCAAGGCAATTGGTACCTGTCCTTGCGCGTCGCCCACCCGGACAGTCTGCGTCGCCCACCCGGCGATCGAGAGGTAGGAATTGGGGTCGATCCGTTCGGCCTCAACAACGCTACGCAGCCGATCGTCGCGGCTAATGTCATAACGGCGCAGGAACGTCCGGTCCGATGCAATACGGCCCGTGGCGGTAATCGACCAGTTGGGTGAAAGCTGGAACTTGCCGTTTCCGGCCAGGTAGCCGCGAAAATCACGTTGGCTGCCAAGCGGAGTCCCACCAATTGGAATGCGGGATGACCGGGTAGCGTAACCGGTCAGCTGGTAGGCACCCTTGCTGGTCAGCTGGCGGTATTGACCAGAAATCATCGGCAGCGCCGCAGTATAGACGTAACCCGTGAGCGCCAGATCGCGATTATCGCCCAGGCGCTTGTAATAGGTTTGCGAAAACTCGACCCCGTTTGACGCGGACAGACGTACATCCGGGATCAGCAAACCGGAAATCGGACGGCCGTCGCTCGTCAACAACAGCCCCGGCAAGGGCAGCAGCCGCGCGCCAAACAGCTCAAGTCTGGCCCCCTTGAAGCGGATAAGCTTCTTGGTGTCATCATAGGTCACGCGTTCGGCGGTAATCCGCCAGCTTGGCTTGACCGGGCAGCCAGCGCTGTCTTCCACCGCACAGGCCGAATAGACGGCGTTGGACAGGGCGACTGTGCCATCTGGCGCGCGGCTGCCGCTGGCTGCGGCAAGGCGTCCGCCCTCGCGCAGGGCCAGTAGCATGTTCTGCATCGCCCCGGCGCGGAGTTCATCATCCAACGTCAGCGAATCGGCAAAGAGCTGATTGCCATCGCTATCGACCAGGCGAATACTCCCGCTGGCCTCGACCTCGCCGGTCTTGCGGTTCCACACCACCTTGTCAGCCCGGACTGACTGCTGATCGCGGCGCATAACCACATTGCCGAATGCGGTGACGCTGTCAGAGGCGTCATCATAGCTGATCCCATCAGCCTCAAAAGCGACCGGAGCTTCGGACTGGCCCTCACTGGAGGAGGCTGGCGCGGTCGCTTCCTGCGCCTGCGCTGCTGCGCCAGTGGCAAGCAGGGCGAGTGCAAGGGTGCCGGATTTCCAGCTGCCAAAGGCGCAAGGGGGGCTGGGCGGTCGCAGCCGCACGGGGTGACGCATGGCTTGCCTATCGCACCGCCCGCGCCTAACTGCAATCCACGCTAACCAAGGTGATCCCACACCGGGTTCCACCTGTCGCAGGTTCTGTTTTTCCGGAGCAATCATGCAAATCGAATTCGTCGCTGGTCCGCTTGCCGCCAATGTAACGCCCGTCGCCCGCATCGTCGATCAGGCGGCTCTGCCGGCCGACCTTGATGCGCTGCTGGTCGAAAGCGCCCGTGCAGCCCGTTTCACTGGCAAGGCCGGCCAAGCGCATGACGGTTTTGTAAGCCGTGACGGCGCGATTGTTCGCCTTGCTCTGGCCGGTGCTGGCGAACCCGCCGCGAAGGATCGCACTGCTGCGCTGGAACGCGCTGGCGCTGCGCTGACCGCCAACTTCCTCACCTCGGGCGAGAACGCGCTGACGATCGATTTCACCGGCACCAAGCTTTCCCCGGCCGATGTCGCGGCCGTACTCCTTGGTGCGCGTCTGCGCGGCTGGCGCTATGACATCTACCGCACCAAGCTGACCGATGATCAGAAGCCGAGCCTGAAGACCCTGCGTATTGCCGGCGCCCCTGACGGCACCGAAGCCGCTTGGGCGGTCGAAGCTGCCCTAGCAGAGGGTGTCGAGTTCACCCGCGAACTGGTGACTGAGCCGGCCAACGTGATCTATCCCGCCAGCTTCGTCGCCCGCGCCAAGGAGCGGCTGGCCGGAACCGGCGTGAATGTCCGCGTGCTCGGCCGCGATGAAATGGCGGCGCTTGGCATGGGTGCGTTGCTGGGCGTGGCTCAGGGTTCGGTGCGAGAGCCGCATTTGCTGGTGATGGAATGGAATGGCGGCCCGGCGGGCGGCAAGCCCACCGCCTTCGTTGGCAAGGGCGTTACATTCGATACCGGTGGGATCAGCCTGAAGCCCCCCGCTGGCATGGAAGACATGAAGTGGGACATGGGCGGGGCCGGGGCCGTTGCCGGTGCGATGCTGGCTCTGGCCAAGCGCAAGGCCAAGGCCAATGTCGTCGCCATTTGCGGCCTGGTTGAGAACATGCCCGATGGTAATGCTCAGCGTCCGGGCGACGTGGTCACCACCATGTCGGGTCAGACGGTCGAGGTGATCAACACGGACGCCGAAGGGCGCCTCGTGCTGTGCGATGCGATCACCTGGACCCAGCAGGAATTCAGCCCGTCGGCGATCGTCGATCTGGCAACGCTGACCGGGGCGATGATCATCTCGCTCGGCAACGAATATGGCGGTCTGTTTGCCAATGACGACGATCTGGCTGGCAAGCTGCTGGCAGCGGGCGATGCCTCAGGCGACAAGCTGTGGCGCCAGCCGATGGGCCCGGCCTATGACAAGCTGATTGATAGCCCGATCGCGGACATGAAGAATGTCGGCCCGCGCGAAGGTGGCTCGATCACTGCAGCCCAGTTCATCCAGCGTTATGTCGACAAGGGCACGCCGTGGGCGCACCTCGACATTGCCGGGATGGTCTGGGCTTCCAAGCCCGGCCAGACTTGGGACAAGGGTGCGACCGGCTATGGCGTGCGCGTGCTTGACCGCTTTGTGCGCGACCATCTGGAAGGCTGAGCCATGCCGCGGATGCGGCGCAAGGCGGACTTGCCGAGCAAACTCTGCGCCGCCTGCGGGCTTAGCTTTGCCTGGCGCAAGAAGTGGGAACGCGATTGGGACAATGTGATCTATTGTTCTGAACGCTGCCGCCGGAATAAGCCGAAGGGGAGCGCATGAAGGTCGATTTCTATCAGCTCAGCCGCGATCCGGCCGAAAAGGTGGTGCCGCTGCTGGCGCGCAACACCTTGAAGGCGGGTGAGCGGTTGCTGGTGGTTTCGGCTGACGATGACCTGACCGGGCGGATCAGTGCGCGGCTCTGGGATGGACCGGATAGTTTTCTGGCCCACGGATTGTCCGGCAGTCCGCATGATCCGCGCCAGCCAATCCTGCTGGCCGATGCCCCGCAGCCCGCCAATGGCGCACGCTTTGTAATCATGGCGGATGGAACCTGGCGCGAAGCGGCACTGGGTTTCGAGCGGGCGTTTCTGCTGTTTGATGGTTCATCAATTGACGATGCCCGGGCGACCTGGCGGGCGCTTGACGGACGGGATGGCATAGAACGCCGCTATTGGCGGCAGGAAGATACCGGCAAGTGGGTCCAAGCCGCTTGATAAAAAAGCGCAAACCCCTGCTCCTTGCAGTGCAGCATTTTCCCGGCTAGTGGCGCGCCACACTCCAAAACAATACTATCGCAAGGATGAACACCATGGCGGTTACCCGCACCTTTTCGATCATCAAGCCTGACGCGACCCGCCGCAACCTGACCGGTGCGGTCACTAAGATGCTGGAAGAAGCTGGTCTGCGCGTTGTCGCTTCCAAGCGTATCCACATGACCCGCGAACAGGCCGAAGGCTTCTACGCCGTCCACAGCGAACGCCCCTTCTTTGGCGAACTGTGCGATTTCATGATGAGCGAGCCGGTTGTCGTTCAGGTCCTTGAAGGCGAAGACGCCGTGAACCGCAACCGCGACATTATGGGGGCCACCAACCCGGCTGATGCCGCTGAAGGCACAATTCGCAAGGCACTCGCCCTGTCGATTGGCGAAAACACCGTGCACGGTTCGGATTCGGAAGAGAACGCTGCGATTGAAATCGCCTACTTCTTCAAGCCGGAAGAAATCGTCGGCTAAACAGCAGCTGCTGAGCGAAATAGGGGCTGCCGGAGTGATCCGGCGGCCCTTTTTCTTTGGGAATTGACGCAGCGCAAAGCGCACTTGGCGGTTCAGGTGAAGTTACCCTCATTCAGAAGAGGAGACTGCATGTCGAACACCCCGCACGAACTCGCCGCCGAATTCCCCAACGACCACGCCTTGCTGCACCAGCTGAAGCTGGAGAGCCCACACTTTGTCGAGCTGGCCGAGCGCTATCACGCGGTGAACGGTGAAATTCACCGGATCGATGCCGGGATCGAGAACACTTCCGACGACTATGCCGAAGGGCTCAAGAAGCAGCGCCTGGCCCTGATCGACGATATTGCTGCGATGCTGGCAAAGGCCAAGGCTGCGGCTTAATTTGCCAGTTCGTCATTCCCGCGATGGGTTCCCGCTTTCGCGGGAATGACGAGGTGTGTTAGCAGTCTTCAAAAGAGGAGACTGACGATGAAGGGCATGGGTGGAGACGGGGGCGAGGATTGTCCGTTCCAGTTCAATTTTGATCCCGCCGCCTTCAAGGTTGGCGATACGGTCAGCTACCGCGTCAGCACGATGGAGGACTGGCCGTTTGTCGGCACCCTGACCGAAGTGCATGAAGATCATGTGGTGATTTCACCGGGGCCGACTGAGCCCGACGCCCGTTATAAGGGAACCCGCGAAAGCCGTCCGCTGGTGGACGGCAGCGAAATCTAGAAGGCGTCCGCCGCGTCGATCAGTCCGGTCAGCCGCTTGGGCGCAATGCTGCGCCAGGAGCGTACCAGCCATTCACCGATCTCGTCCCAGTCGTTGCGGCCAAGGTCGAGCCGCATGGCGATCCAGCCATCGCCGAAATAGGCCGGGCGGTAATAGCGTTCGGGATCGTTTTCGATCAGCTGGGCCTGTTCATCCGGCCCGCTGATCTTGACCAGCAGCGCAGTCTTGCCATCGCCGTGGTGGTCCAGGCTGACATAGGCGAACTTCTTGCCCTTCACGATGCCGAAGCAGGGCATGCCGTGGCTGACCACTTCGTCCGCTTCGGCCAGGGCGAGGGCACGCTCACGCACTTGCGCAACCAGATGTTCGGGCGAGGTCTCCCGGCTGACCAGCGCCGCCAGGCAGCGGGAATAGAGCTGGTGTTCTGCGATCAGCACCCGCGCGGCGAGGCTGTCAGCGCTGTCGCCGGGCAGGATCGCGACCGGAGTCTGGCCCAGCACTGGCCCATCATCAAGCTCCGCCGTGACGAGGTGAACGGTGCAGCCGCCGTGGCTGTCCCCGGCTTCCAGCGCACGTTCGTGCGTATGGAGGCCGGTATACTTTGGCAGCAGGCTGGGGTGGATGTTGACCATCCGGCCGTCCCAGCCGCCGACAAACTCAGGCGTTAGAATCCGCATGTAACCGGCCAGCGCGACGAACTGCGCCCCGCTGGCGCGGATGGCGGCGTCCATCGCCCTGTCATGATCGGCGCGTTCCATGTCTTTGTGAGGCAGGGCGAACGTCGAAACACCTTCGGCCGCAGCCAGCTTCAGGCCGGCAGCATCGGGCTTGTTCGAGGCGACGAGGACGATCTCATAAGGGCAGTCGCTCGCGCGGCTGGCATAGAGCAGGGCGGCCATATTGGTGCCGCTGCCCGAAATCAGGACGGCGACTTTGGCCCGTTCAGGCAAGGTGGACAGCTTCCCAGGGCGCGCGGGCGGACCAGGCCTCGGCACTGCCCTGAACCGTGCAGCCGCGCGCGCCGGCCTCAATCGCACCGATCACGTGGACGGTTTCGCCGGCAGCTTCCAGATCGGTGATCAGACCGGCAACGTCGTCAGCTGCAACGCACAGGACCATGCCGATCCCGCAGTTGAACGTGCGGGCCATTTCACCGGGCTCAATATTGCCCTGCGCTTGCAGGAAAGCCATCAGCCGCGGCTGGACCCAGGCATCGGCGTCAATCCGGGCGTGGAGACCCTCAGGCAGGACGCGGGGCACGTTTTCCAGCAGGCCGCCGCCCGTGATATGAGCCAGCGCATGGATCTTGCCGCCACGGATCAGCGGCAGCAGGCTCTTCACATAGATCCGCGTCGGTTCGATCAGGTGATCGATCAGCAGGCGGTCGGAATCGAACAACGCGGGGCGGTCCAGCTTCCAGCCCTTGTCCGCCGCCAAGCGCCGGACCAGCGAATAGCCGTTTGAATGGACGCCGGATGAGGCGAGGCCCAGCAAGACATCGCCAGCGGCAACCTTGTCTCCGGTCAGTTGCTCACCGCGCTCAACCGCACCGACACAGAAGCCGGCCAGGTCGTAGTCGCCCGCCGCGTACATGCCCGGCATCTCTGCTGTTTCACCACCGATCAGGGCACAGCCGGCAATCTTGCAGCCTTCGGCGATGCCCGCGACAACCCGCTCGGCCACGCCGTTCTCCAGCTTGCCGGTGGCGAAGTAGTCAAGGAAGAACAGCGGCTCTGCGCCTTGGACGATCAGATCGTTAACGCACATCGCGACCAGGTCTTCGCCGATCCGGTCATGCCGGTCATGATCAATTGCCAGTTTGACCTTGGTGCCAACGCCATCGTTGGCGGCAACCAGCAAGGGGTCTTTATAGCCCGCAGCCTTGGGATCGAAGAAGCCGCCGAAGCCGCCAATCTCTGCATCTGCGCCGGGCCGAGCCGTGGCTTTGACCAGCGGGCCGATGGCCTTGACCAGTGCATTGCCCGCCGCAATTGAGACGCCGGCTGTTTCGTAGGTGTAGGACTTTTCCGCCATAAAGGCCGCCTAACGCTTTCCGGCTTGGATTTCCATGAGCGATTGGGCAAAAGGCGCACGGTTTTCCCCGATGACAGTAGCAACAGCCCTTTCCCTTCCGCGCCGCTGGCGCCCTGGCCCCGCCACTGCACTGGTGAGCGGGCTTGGCTTTGCGCTGATGCTGGCCCTGGCGGTGATCGGCCCGGAACGGCTGATCGCCCAGATCGAAGGGGATCGCGGGATCATTCCGGTGGCGTCATCCTCAGACATCGCCATCACCGGGATCATGGTTGAGGCGACCGGTACTTCGCCCGAAGATGCCCGGTTGAATGGCTGGCGTGAGGCGCAGAAGCTGGCCTGGGCCAAGGCCGGCGGACCCGCCATGGACCTCGGCGTGATCGAAAGCATGGTTTCGGCTGTGGTGGTTGAGCGGGAGCAGATCGGCCCCCGCCGCTATATCGCGACGCTTGGTGTGGTCTTCGACCGGGCTCGCGCCGGCCAGTATATTGGCGGCAAGGGCGGCCCGGGGCAGCAGTCTGCACCGCTGCTGGTCATTCCGGTCCTGCGCTCAGGCGGGGTCAGCCAGGTCTTTGAAGTGCGCGGCGCCTGGCAAGCGGCCTGGGCGGCCTTCAACGCCGGGGCCAGCCCGATCGACTATGTCAGGCCGAGCGGGGCCGGGAGTGATTCGCTGCTGCTAACCGCCGGCCAGCCCCAGCGGCGCAGCCGGGCCTGGTGGCGCAATGTGCTGGATCAGTTCAACGCCGCCGATGTGATTATCCCAGAGGCGCGGCTGGAACGGCAGTGGCCGGGCGGTCCGGTCCGCGGTACGTTCACGGCCCGGTTTGGCCCGGATAACAAGTTTCTGGAAAGCTTCACCCTGACCGCCAACGACGAGGCTGGCGTCCCGGCTATGCTGGCGGCCGCGGTGCAGCGGATCGATACCATCTATGCGCGTGCCTTGGCCGAGGGCCTGCTTCGGCCCGATGCCACGCTCAACAATAGCGGCCAGATGGATGCGGGCCTGGCCGCGCTGGTCGACGCGGCCCGTCGGGCGGAGCAGAACGCCGTCAGCACGAGCGACGCCGAAAGCGCGACTGGCGCCACGCCCAGCGCAGCGCCAACTCCGCAGATCAGCCTATCGACCTTTACGGTTCAGTTTGCCTCCCCCGATGCTGCTGCGGTTGATGCCGCGCTGGCCGCAGTACGAGGCGCGGCAGGCGTGCAGGGGGCATCAACGACCAGCCTCGCACTGGGTGGCACTTCGGTGATGCGCGTTACCACGTCAGGCGACATCGGCAGCCTGGCCGACGCCCTGCGCGCGCGTGGCTGGCGGGTGACGGTGGGGGCAAACGCCCTGTCGATCCGGCGCTGATGAGCCAGATCGCGCTGCCGCTGCACGCCGCAGAAGCGGGGCCAAGCCGCATTGTTGTCGGCAATGCCAATGCCACCGTGCTGGAAGCCTGTGCCCTGGCCGAAACCTGGCCCTTCCGGACCGCCGTGCTGGCTGGCCCGCCGCATTCTGGCAAATCGCTGATCGCGCGGTGGTTCGTTGAGAGCGGACTGGGCGAGGCGATCGACGATGCTGACCGGATCGACGAGACTGAGGTGTTCCACCGCTGGAACCGCGCTCAGGAAAGCGGCAAGCCCTTGCTGATCGTGCGCAGCGCCGCCCCTGACGGCTGGCAGATTGCGCTGCCGGATCTGGCCTCGCGGCTTGGTGCAGTCATGAAACTGGAAATCGGCGCGCCGGACGATGCCATGTTGGCTGAACTGATTGCCGTCCATGCTGAACAGCGTGGTCTGCCGCTGGGTCCGGATGCGGCGAGTTATCTTGTACCCCGGATTGAGCGGACCCACATCGGAGTTGCGCAGACGGTGGCGGCGATTGACCGGCTCAGCCTGGAACGAAAGCAGGCTCCAGGGCCTGCAATCTGGCGGGCTGCGCTTGAAGCGGTGCTTGGCCCGGACGAGCCGCGCTTGCTTTGAAGTGGTGCATATGAGACACTTCGGTGCCGATGGGGATTAGCATGCCGGGACGTTTCTTCACCTATTTGGATTCGATCGCCGCCCGCGATCCTGCCCCGCGTTCACGCTGGGAACTGCTGCTTTATCCCGGAGTATGGGCGCTCGGCCTGCATCGGATTGCCCACGGGTTGTTCCAGCTACGGCTCTATTTTCTGGCCCGCCTGGTCAATCACATCAGCCGTTTCCTGACTGCCATTGATATTCACCCCGGTGCCCGGATTGGCCGCAATTTCTTCATCGATCATGGCTTTGTGGTGATTGGCGAAACCGCCGAGATTGGTGATGACGTTACAATCTATCAGGGGGCGACGCTCGGCGGGACTAACCCCACCAGCGGCCAGGGTGGCAAGCGCCACCCGACCATCGGCGATGGCGTGATCATCAGCCTGGGCGCAGCCATCCTCGGCCCGATCACAGTGGGTGACCGGGCGCGGATCGGAGCCAATGCGGTAGTCACCAAGGATGTGCCCGAAGGCGCGACGATGATCGGCATCCCGGCTAAGCAGACCCCGGTTGAGGTTCGCGCCGAAACCCAGAACTTCGTGCCCTATGGCACCCCCTGTTCTGACCGGTTCGATCCTGCGACGCAAAAGCTGGAGCTGCTGCAGTGCGAGATTGAAACGCTGCAAAAGCGGCTGGCCCAGTTGTTTGCAGAACGCGACGCCAAGTCGGATGAAGAAAGCGCTGCCCGCAAGCGTGGCGGGGCTGCTTGAGCGGCGTTGTCACGCCCTTTCCATTCCCGGCCGGACAAATCACTCAGGTCGGGTTTGAGCGCGAAGAATTGCAGCGCATCCTCGATCTTTACGGCCGGATGGTCGCCGCAGGCTTCTGGCGGGACTATGCAATGGACTTTGGCCGCGATGCCGCCAGCTTTTCAGGTTTTCGCCGTGCGGCGGAGCGACCCGAGGCCCGGGTCGAAAAGCGTCCCGCATTGCGTGCCAAGCAGGGTATGTGGACGCTTTACGGCGAAAGTGGCCAGGTGCTGAAGCGTGGCCACGAACTTTCTGGTGTGCTCTTCCCGCTGGAGCGGCGGCTGCTTAAGGTCGTTGCAGGCTAGGCTGGCTCAGCCACAAGTTACACCGGCAAAACACAACGAGGCGGCGAGCCTGGCCCGCCGCCTCGCAATGTTTCGGTTAGCCAGCGTTCAGACGGTGGCTGGCAGTCGCCCACGCCACAGTTCGGGGAGGGGGGAGACTACCGCCCGCCGGATCGGACCCCAAAAGGCGGAAAGGCTAAGCAGGGCCGATCCGATCACCAGACCGGTCAGCGCCACGTTCAGCTCAACCATGCCGAACTGGCGGAATAGCAGGGTCATGGCGGTCAGCACATAGGCCAGCGCCGAAACCAGCAGCGCGCGGCGATCAACCGCCAGTGCGACCAAACCGAGCAACACATAGATCACCACCACGCCCAGCGCGGCAAGGCCGCTGATATTCTGCCCTTGGGTTACGCCGAGTACGTGAAACAGGGGATGGGCGATCATCGGTGCGGCCAGCAGGTGCAGCCAGAAGGCCACGTCACTGCGGCGGGTCTCCCGGGCGCGGTCTGAAATGTCCCAGCGCATGGCAAAACCGAACACAACCAGGCCAGCGCCGAACAGAAGCCAAAGGAGTACGTTCTCCATCCCGCCGCGGCCAAACATCGGCTCGATTGCCGCAGCAATCAGCGCAACTGCTGTCACGGCCAAGGCGGCAGTGCCGGCCGCAACGGTGATCGGAACCATGAAGCGCCGCCAATGAAGCAGCGCGGCACCAGCTGCCAGTAAGCCAATGCCAGCGCCAATCAGAGCGCTCGCCTGGTCACCGAAATGAGGGGCGGAGGACTCGATAAGCTCAATCGGTACAGCAACCACGCCGCCGACAAAGGCCAGCAGCAGCACGATTGAGGGCAGGGCCATGCGGCGCTGCCGGGTGAAGAATTCAGCCATGGCCCAGGCTGCGCCTGCTACCAGCAGGCCACCCGCGCCGGCGGCGATCGCTCCGCCGATGCCAGCACATGCCACCAGCAGCAGCACGGCAGCAATGGTCACGAAAATATCGTTGAACCCGGTGATCAGCCGAAATTGTTCTTCATCCGCCATTGGCGCAGAGCGCAGGCCGGAGGCGTGATCACGCAGGCCTTGTGCAGCTTCGCGACTTAGCGCTCCTGCGGCGACTGCGGATTGCAGTTCGGCTTCACTATACATTGGGGCATCCTCCACCTGTCAGGCGGCGAGGATGCCCCACGTGTATTAGTTAGTCAATACACTATGGCTGAGATCAGCCCAATCCGCCGATCTTGGCGAGAGCAGCCATTACGACCTGACTCTGTTCGCCGCCCGACTGGGGTACGATTTCGCCGGTCCGGTCGATGATCTGATCCCAGGCTGCTGCGATGCCTTCCGGGGTGCGGTCGTCGGCCGGGAGGGCGACGCCCGGGGTGAGGGTGACATAAGCCGCGTGATAAGCGCCCGCACCGGCCCCGCAGATCATGTTGGTCGGGGCATCTTCGCTAACCAGGTAAAGCGCCATCGGAGCGACGTTTTCCGGGCTGAGCGCATTGAACAGCGCTTCGGGCATGCCAAGATCTTCGGTCATGCGAGTCCCGGCGACGGGGGCCAGGGTGTTCACCCGCACGTTGTACTTGGCGCCTTCAAGGGCAAGGGTCTTGGTGAAGCCAGCCAGGCCAAGCTTGGCCGCGCCATAGTTGGCCTGACCGAAGTTGCCGAACAGGCCAGTGCTGCTGGCGGTCATCAGGATGCGGCCATAGGTTTGCTCACGCATCAGGTCCCACACCGCCTTGGTGCAGTTGGCGCTGCCGTTCAGGTGCACGTCGACGACCAGCTTCCAGTCTTCCATCGTCATCTTGGCGAAGCTCTTGTCGCGCAGGATGCCGGCGTTGTTGATCAGGATGTGCACGCCGCCCCAGGCTTCCTTGGCCTTGGCGACCATTTCTTCCATCTGGGCGAATTCGGTGACCGATCCGCCATTGGACATGGCTTCGCCGCCCATCGCCTTGATTTCTTCAACGACCTTAAGCGCGGCATCAGAGTGGCCGGTGCCATCGCGCGATGCGCCGAGGTCATTGACGACAACCTTTGCGCCGCGCTTGGCCAGTTCAAGTGCATAGGCACGGCCAAGGCCGCCGCCGGCACCGGTGACAATCGCAACGCGGTCCTTGTAAGAAATGGTCATTGGCTCTGCTCCAAGAAATTCTGGTTGATCCCGCTGGGGAAGCGGCGAACGCACTGGCACGCCTTGCAACCGCTTTCAACAGTCTAGAAAGGTCGGGCCGTATGCCGTAGCGGCAGCCAACACGACTGTGTCAAATTACTGTCATGCAGATGTCCTAAGATAGTCTGCGAATCGCAAGATAACTGTCACGAAGGACCCTCGCTATGAATAACGGACTGCGCATTTCAGCCATTGCGGTTGCTGTGTCACTGGGATGGGCGAGCCCGGCGCTGGCTGGTGCGAAGGAAGATGCCGCAATGCGCGAAGAACTCGCCGCGATGCGCGCGCAGATGCAGGCGCTGGTGGCCCGAGTGGATACGCTTGAAGGGCAGCTGGATAGCGCCAAGGCCCGCGCCGAAAGCGCCGAAGCTCGTGCAGTTGCTGCCGGCGCGCAAGCTGAAGCGGTGAAGGCTGCTATTGTCCCCGCAACCGTGACCGCCAAGCCCGCAACCGAGATCACCTGGGATGCCGGGCCCAAGCTGGCGACCAAGGATGGCTGGAGCTTCAAGCCACGCGGACGCATGCAACTGGACGTTGCCGGGGTCGACGCGCCGGCGGGGATTGCCGGCCAGTCCAGCCTGGGCATCGCCACGGAATTCCGGCGCGTTTACCTTGGCGTTGATGGAACCATCCCCGGCGGGTTCGGCTATCGCGTTGAAGCCGATCTGGCCAACAGCGGCGTCGATCTGACCGACATCTACCTGACCTACAAGGCCAGTCCGAACTTCACCGTCACGGTGGGCCAGCACAAGCCGTTCCAGAGCATGGAGGACATGACTTCGGATCTGTTCACCAGCATGATGGAACGTGCCGCCTTTAACGGCGCCTTCGGGTTTGAGCGCCGAGTTGGCCTGTCTGGCACTTATGTCGGCAAGACGGTGCTGGTCCAGGTCGGGGTGTTCACAGACAACGCGGCCGATCTGAATGCCGATAGCAACAACAGCTACAGTGTTGATGGCCGCGTGGTCTTTATGCCCAAGCTGGGCAAGGGTCAGCTGCACCTGGGTGGATCGCTGCACCTGCGCGATTTCAACGATGCGCAAGCCACAACGCGCTATCGCGGGCGGCCCTTCGTTCACACCACGGACCTGCGGCTGGTCAACACGGGAAACATCGCGGCGACGGGCGAAACGGGCTATGGCCTGGAAGCCGCTTATATTAACGGCCGGTTCCACGCCACGGCTGAAAGCAGCTGGATGAAGGCCCGCCGCCCCGGTCTGGCCGATCCAACCTTCAATGGCGGCTTTGCTGAATTGGGTTACCTGCTGACCGACGATACGACGGCCTATAAGGCCGGTGCCTATGATCGGATTCGCCCGAAAAAGCCGTTGGGCAAGGGCGGGATCGGTGCAGTCCAGCTTAACCTGCGGTACGATTGGCTGGATCTGAATGACGCCGGGATCCTTGGCGGCCGCCAACAGATCGCCGGACTTGGTCTGGTCTGGATTCCGGCGGACTATGTCCGGTTCCTGGCCAGCTACGGGCATATCTGGTTGAACGATGCCGCGCTGCCAGCTGCCGGCGATCGCAGCTATCAGGCGGATAGCATGGGCTTGCGCGCCCAGTTTGACTTCTAGAGCGCGGACAGCGCCGGGATCAGGGCGTCGAAGTGGTCAATCACCGCATCGGCGCCCAGGTCCGCTACTGGCAGATCGTTAAAGCCAAAGCTGACAGCAACCGATGGCAGGCCGGCGGCGCGGGCGGCGCCGGTGTCAAACGTGGTATCGCCGATGTAGGCCGCCGCGCCGCCGCCTGATCGTTCAACCATCGCGTGGAGCGCATCGGGTGCGGGCTTCAACGGATAGCCGCCGCCGCCGCCGATCACGCAGGCAAAGCGGTTCAGCAGGCCCAGCTCACCCAATAGCTTGATCGCCAGATGCTGCGGCTTGTTGGTGACCATCGCAATCTTGACCCCGCCTTCGTCCAGCGCGTCGAGCATCGTCGCTCCGCCGGGGTAAAGCACGGTGTGGGCCGCGATATTGGCCTCGTAATGGGCCAACAGGACTTGCCGCAGCGCATCGAAATCCACGCCAGCCTCACCCCCGGTCAAGGCCAGCGCGCGGCGCAGCATCAGTGCGGAGCCGCCGCCGATCAGGTTGGTCACTTCGCTTTCAGGGACGGCTGGCCGGTCAATCGTGGCCAGCGCGTGGTTCAAGGCAACGCCCAGATCGCGCGAGGTATCAAGCAGCGTTCCGTCGAGATCAAAGCCGACGATAGCAAAGCGCATAATCAGTTCCCGTTCGTGTCGAGCGAAGCCGAAACACCGTGCCGCCGGTGCTTCGCCGTCGCTCGACACGAACGGAAGGGGGATTGCAAGCTGTGCCGTTCTGGAAACGGCAAGCATTTGATGGCATGAGATACCCCATGAACCAGTCTCTAGCTGTCATCGTCCTTGCCGCGGGCAAGGGTACCCGCATGAAGAGCGACCTGCACAAGGTGCTCCACCCGATCGCCGGGCATCCGATGCTGCTGCATCTGCTTGGTGCAATTGGGGAAGTTGGCGTGGCCCGGACCGTGATTGTTGCCGGCGATCGGCGCGAGCAGATTGAAGCCGCGCTGGCCGGCAACGGATCGGAAGTCGTGGTGCAGGAACCGCAGCTGGGCACGGCCCACGCAGCACTTCAGGCCAAGGCGGCATTGGCGGATTTTTCAGGACTGGTGCTGGTCTGCTTCGGCGATGTCCCCTTCCTGGCGGCGACGACTGTGCAGCGGCTGTGCAACGCACTGGCGAGCGGCGCCAAAGTGGCGGTGTTGGGCTTCCGGCCCGCTGATACCGCCGCCTATGGCCGGATCATCGCTGATGCGGATGGTACGGTCCGCAAGATGGTTGAACACAAGGATGCCAGCTACGAGGAACGCGCCGTCAATCTGTGCAATTCCGGCGTAATCGTTGCCCACAGTGACGATATGTGGCGGTTGCTCGAAGCCGTTGGCAATGACAATGCGGCGGGCGAATATTACCTGCCCGACGTGGCGACCAATGCCATCGCCGAGGGCGCACGGGTGGTGGTGGTTGAGACCGATGAGGTCGAAGTGATGGGCATCAACAGCCGTGCTGAACTGGCCGAGGCGGAAAGCCGCTGGCAGCAGCGCCGCCGCAAACAGGCGATGGATGATGGCGCGTCACTGATTGCGCCAGAAACAGTCTGGTTCGCTTGGGATACGCAGCTCGGCCGCGACGTGCTGGTTGAACCCAACGTGGTGTTCGGGCCTGGAGTGTCCGTGGCTGACAGCGTCAAGATCCGGGCATTTTGTCATATCGAGGGTGCCACCCTCGCCAGCGGCGTCGAAGTCGGCCCCTATGCCCGCCTCCGCCCTGGCGCAGTGCTGGAAGAGAAAGCCAAGGTCGGCAACTTTGTTGAGGTCAAGAAGGCCACGATGGGCAAGGGCGCCAAGGCCAACCACCTGTCCTACATCGGCGATGCGGAGGTCGGGGCCGGGGCCAATATTGGCGCGGGCACGATCACCTGCAATTACGATGGCTATTTCAAGTACAAGACCGTGATTGGTGAACGCGCCTTTATCGGTTCAAACTCCGCACTGGTCGCCCCGGTGAAGATCGGCGCAGACGCCATCGTTGCGGCCGGTAGCGCAGTGACGCGGGACGTGATGGACGGCGAATTGCGGATCGTGCGCGGGGAACAACTGGTCAAGCCAGGCTGGGCCGACCGCTTCCACGATGCGATGAAAAAGAAGAAAGCGGAAAAGCAGCGCTGAGCGCCCTCCGCGCATCCGCGTTCCTTATACCCTCTAACGAAAGCAAGTTCCCATGTGCGGCATTATTGGCATCGTCGGCAAGGAAGAGGTGGCAGAGCGGCTGGTCGATGGCCTGCGGCGGATGGAGTACCGGGGCTATGATTCCTCGGGCGTTTGCACCTTGGCCAATGGCCAGCTGATCCGTCGCCGCGCACCGGGCAAGCTGGTGGGTCTGGTCCGCGAACTTGCCCGTGATCCTGCCCCCGGCACGGTGGGTATCGCTCACACCCGCTGGGCCACGCACGGCGCACCGACCGCAGCCAATGCCCACCCACACGCAACCGGAGTGCTGGCGCTGGTCCACAATGGGATCATTGAGAACTTCAAGCCGCTGCGTGAGGCGCTGATCGCCCGCGGCCGCAAGTTTGAAAGCGAGACGGATACCGAAGTGGTCGCCCACCTGCTGTCCGAAGCGGTTGAAGGCGGCGCGAGTCCGGAAGAGGCGGTCAAGGCCGTGCTGCCGCAGCTGCGCGGGGCTTTTGCCCTGGCGATCGCTTTCCGTGAATACCCAGACATGCTGATCGGCGCGCGGCTTGGCTCGCCGCTGGTGGTTGGTTACGGGGACGGGGAAACCTATCTGGGTTCCGATGCGCTGGCGCTGGCCCCGCTGACCCAGAAGATCGCTTATCTTGATGAAGGTGATTGGACGGTCGTGACCCGCGATGGCGCGCGGATTTATGACAAGGACAACAACCTCGTCACGCGTGAGATCACGACATCGGGCGCTTCAGCCGCAGCGATCGAGAAGGGCAACTACCGCCACTTCATGCAGAAGGAGATCTTCGAGCAGCCGACCGTGGTGGCTCAGACCCTGTCCAGCTATGTCCGCCAGGTCGATCAATCCATTGCTCTGCCGCAGTTCGACTTTGACCTATCGACGATCAACCGCGTCACCATCGTGGCCTGCGGGACCAGCTTCTACGCCGGGATGGTTGCCAAGTACTGGTTTGAACAGTTCGCCCGCCTGCCGGTGGATATCGATGTGGCGAGCGACTTTCGCTACCGCGATCC
>CAZNFV010000003.1:22410-31990 GCA_964572445.1 uncultured Novosphingobium sp.
TGCTGGAGCCGGGCGGCCTGGCACTGTTCATCTCGCAAAGCGGGGAAACGGCTGACACCCTGGCCGCGCTGCGCCACTGCAAGGCGGCGGGGCAGACCATTGCCGTGGTGGTCAACGTGCCGACCAGCTCGATGGCGCGCGAAGCAGATTTGCTGCTGCCGACCCATGCCGGCCCGGAAATCGGGGTTGCCAGCACCAAGGCCTTCACCTGCCAGCTGGCAGTGCTGGCGGCGCTTGCTGCGCACATGGCGGTCAAGCGCGGACGGATGACCCGGGCTGAAGAGGCAGAGGTGGTCGATCACCTGCTGCAGGCTCCGGCCAGCCTGAATGCGGCCTTGGCTCACGATGACGAGATTGCGGCCATGGCGCACCTGATCGCGCCAGCGCGGGACGTGCTCTATCTGGGGCGCGGTTCGGACTATCCGCTCGCGCTGGAAGGCGCATTAAAGCTGAAAGAAATCAGCTATATACATGCCGAAGGTTATGCCGCTGGCGAAATGAAGCATGGGCCGATTGCCTTGATCGATGAAGCCGTACCGGTGATCGTCCTCGCACCTTCCGGCCCCCTGTTCGAAAAGACCGTCAGCAACATGCAAGAAGTCCGCGCTCGCGGTGGCAAGATCGTGCTGGTGTCCGACCGCGAAGGGCTGGATGAAGCTGGCGAGGGCTGCCTGGCGACGATCGAAATGCCGCGTGTTCATCCGCTAATCGCACCGCTGGTCTATGCCGTGCCGGTGCAGCTGCTGGCCTATCACGTAGCGTGCGTGAAGGGGACTGACGTTGATCAGCCGCGTAACCTCGCCAAATCGGTTACGGTCGAATAGCGAAAAAGCGCTGCAAAAAGGCACTTCGGTTTACGGGACGCTAACAAATCTTCGCTAGCTGGAGCGGGTGAATACTAACACCTCCCCCGCTTCCGCCATGCCGCGCGACCTGCCTGTTATGGCCGTGCTTGGACTTGCCAGTCCCGGCGATGCTGATTGGACCCGGCTGCGGGGGCTGCAATATTCAAATCTGGCCCGCGTCACGAAAACGCGAATCTTTGTGCAGGCACTTGCGGCCATGGGGGTCTGTTGGCTTTATGCCAGCACTATTCACGTCGCCTTGCTTCTCGCCTGGGCAGGCCTGCTAGGCGCGACGCTTTATCACGGTGGCATGGTCGACAAGACGTTGAGCGACGCTGACCGTCGCCGCATGTCGCGCGATGAAGTTGACCGGCAGTCGCGCACATCGGTCGCCAATGCGCTGGCCTGGGTTGTCCCCATGGCGGTATTCGCGCCCTTTGGCGACACAACCACGCATCTGGAGCTCTGGGCGGTCACTGCGATGCTGCTGACGGCTTCGGCCGTGTTGCTGCCGGCGGTGCCACTCGCAAACCTGCTATTTGCCGGGATAGCTGGCGGCGGTTCGATTGCCAGTCTGCTGTGGGCCGGCAAGGTCGAGATGGCGATCGTAACGATTGTCTGGCTGGCAGTCATCGTCGCCGGATCGATCGAGAATGCCCGGTCATTCCTGATCGCACGGATCGCTGAGGCCGGCATGGCCGAGAAAAACGAGGTCGTCTCGCTGCTCTTGCGCGAATTCGAAGAGGGTGAGGCCGATTGGCTGTGGCAAATCGATACGTCGCGCCGGGTGCGTTCGGTTAGCCCGAGGTTTGCTTTTGCATTGGGCAAGAGCACGGATCAGATTGATGGCAAGCCGTTCATCCAGTTGATCGCCGGGCCCGCGTGGGAAACTGGGCAGTTTCCCTCCAGCCTTCATGACCTGGCCGAACGCATCAAGCGTCGCGAGAGTTTTTCCAACCTGATCGTGCGCGTGCATATCAATGGCGAACTGCGCTGGTGGGAGCTTTCGGGCACGCCCAAGTTTGATGACAAGGGCGGGTTTGATGGTTTCCGCGGCGTCGGCTCGGATGTGACGGCCCAGCGCGACAGTTCGGAAAAGATCGCGCGGATGGCACGGTTCGATACGCTGACCAGCCTGCCAAACCGCATGATGGTGACCGAAGCGCTGGGCGAGGCGCTGCGCTATTCCGCACAGTGGCGCACAAAATGCGCTTTCCTGATGATCGACCTCGATCGGTTCAAGGCAGTGAATGATACCCTGGGTCACCTGGTGGGTGACCAGCTGCTGGCGCGGGTTTCCGAACGGCTCAAGACGATCATGTCTGATAATGAGATGTGCGGCCGTCTGGGTGGTGACGAGTTTGCCATCGTGATCCGCGATGCGTCCGATCCGAACCGCCTGGAAACGGTGGCCGCCAGTGTCATCAATCAGCTGTCGCAGCCCTACGAAGTCGATCACCACACGCTTTATATCGGGGCCAGCGTCGGTTCTGCGATCGGTCCCCGCGACGGCAACACGGTCGAGACCCTGATGCGTAATGCCGACCTTGCGCTCTATCGTTCGAAGGAAGAGGGCGGCGGCCAGCACTTCAACTACGAACCCTCGCTCCATGCCCATGCCGAGGAACGCCGCAAGCTTGAGTTCTCCCTGCGGCGCGCGCTCGAAAAGAACGAGTTTTCGCTCAATTTCCAGCCTGTGGTCGATTCTAAAGAAGAAACGATTGTCAGTTTCGAGGCACTGCTGCGCTGGAACAACGATGAACATGGTTCGGTCAGTCCGGCCAAATTCATCCCATTGGCTGAGGATACGCGGCTGATCGTGCCGATTGGCGAGTGGGTGCTGCGCGAAGCGTGCCGTGAAGCGGCGCAGTGGCCGGGCAATATCAAAGTGGCAGTCAATGTTTCTGGCGAGCAGCTGCTTGATCCCAGCTTCATTCCCAGCGTGGTCACGGCGCTGTCGAGCACCGGCCTGCCAGCGCAGCGGCTGGAGATCGAAGTTACCGAGTCCATTTTCGTGCGCGATTCCAATTTGGCACGCGCAGCGCTGGAACAGATCATGGCGTTGGGCTGTGGGATCGCACTCGACGATTTCGGCACCGGCTATTCGTCACTCGCCTACATCCGCAACCTGCGCTTCTCGACGATCAAGATCGATCGCAGCTTTGTTCAGGGTGCGGCGGCTGGCAATCCGGAAAGCCTGGCGATCATCCGCGCGGTTGTCGCCATGGCTGAGAGCCTTGAGATGTCGACGACGGCTGAAGGGGTTGAGACCGAGCACGAGCTGGGAATTATCCGCGGCCTCGGATGCCGCAAGATTCAGGGTTACTACTTCGGCCGGCCCATGCCTGCGCTGGAAGCGCGCGGCCTGTTTGGCAAAGCCAACCTACGTCAGGTCAGCTAGACGCCAGCTTCAGGCGCCGACCAGGCCGCGCACGAGGCTTTCAAACAGGGCACGGCCATCGGTGCCGCCCTGGGCCGGTTCGATCACCCGCTCTGGATGCGGCATCATGCCCAGCACATTTCCGGCGGCGTTAAGCACTCCGGCAATGTCACGGGCCGAACCATTGACGCTCTCGGCATAACGGAAGGCCACACGGCCTTCACCTTCGAGCCGGTCCAGCGTTGCCGCTTCGGCGAAGTAATTGCCATCGTGGTGCGCCACCGGGATCGTGATCTCCTGCCCGGCGCTGTAACCGGCGGTAAACAGGCTTTGCGTGTTCTCCACCTTCAACTGCACATCGCGGCAGACAAAGCGGATCCCGGCATTGCGCATCAGCGCGCCGGGCAGCAGGCCGGCTTCGGTCAGTACCTGAAAGCCGTTGCAGACGCCCAGGACTGGCACGCCCTTGTTTGCGGCAGCGATCACCGCCTGCATGATCGGACTGCGCGCGGCCATCGCGCCGGAACGGAGATAGTCGCCATAGGAAAATCCGCCGGGCAGGGCGATGAAGTCCAGCCCATCAGGCAGGGCGGCATCGCCGTGCCAGACGCGGTGGGGGGCAGTGCCAGAGACCTTCTCCAGCGCATCGGCCATGTCCCGGTCGCAGTTTGAGCCGGGGAAGGTGATCACGGCCGAGCGGAAGCTCACGGTTGCACCCGTTCGATGCGATAATTCTCGATCACGGTGTTGGTCAGCAGTTTGCTGGCCATTTCCTCAAGCTGGGCGTCAGTGACGCTGGCATCGACTTCCAGCTCGATCATCTTGCCGGCGCGAACATCTTCAACGCCGTTGATGCCCAGACCCTCGATTGCATGGTGAATTGCCCGACCTTGCGGGTCGAGCACCCCGTTTTTGAGGCTGACGAATACGCGGACCTTCATCGCGGGGCCTTTCGGACTGGAAGCATTAGAGTCGGGCGGGCCTATGCCGTCAGAACGCCGCCGGAGCAAGCGTTCTGCGGCGATCATCCCCTGTCCTGGAACAAGCCGCGACCCGTAAAGCCAGGTCTCGTCTAAGCGAGCCCGCGCAGAATAACATAGGCGCCGATGGCAATGACTAGTGCGGCGAAACCCAGCTCCATTGTCCGCTTCCGGGCGGCAAAGCGTTTGCCAAGCGGAATTCCAACCACCGCGCCGATCGCTCCGCCGAAGACCATCAGGCCTACTATTGCCCAATCGACCAAGCCTGAGAGAGCATAGGAGGTGGCGGTGGTCAGACCGAGCGCGGTGACCACGACCAGCGAGGTGCCGACCGCAATGCGCAGCGGCATCCGTGTCGCCATCACCAGCCCAGGCACGATCAGGAACCCGCCGCCGATCCCGAAGAAGCCAGCGAGCAACCCCACACCGAAACCGATTGGGATCAGGCGGGGCAGCAGGACTGAAGCCGTGCTGCGTTGCAATCGCACAGTGGGATCATCTGCGGTCTTGCGCGGACGAAGCATTGACAGGCCGACCAGCATCATCAGCGCGCCAAACAGGGCGAGCAGGCGCTGGCCGTCCATTGCCTTGCCAGCGTCTGCGCCCAATGCTGCGCCGATCACGCCAGCAAGGGCAAAAGTGACCGCGCAGGGCCACTTCACATTGCCGCTGCGGGCGTGGCCGACAAGGCTGGTGGCGGCATTGAGCGCGACAGCCACGGCCGCTGTGCCAATCGCCGCATGGGGTGATGGCACGCCGACCAGATAGACCAACAAAGGCACGGCCAGGATCGATCCCCCACCGCCCACCAGCGCCAGGACCAGGCCAATTGCGGACCCTGCGGCGATGGCGGCAAAGATCGTGTCGAAGCCCATGGCTTTAGGTGCCCGCGCGCCGGTTCCACGGCATCAGCGCCAGCAGCTTGGCCATGCCGCACCAGCCGGTTGCTCCGGCAAAGGTCAAGCCGGCGCCGACAAACGCGCTCAGTCCGATCCAGGCCGGCGCTATGGCCAGTGAAAGGACCACGCCGGTCAGCACCAGCAGCCCGGCGGTAATCTGGACCTGGCGCATGATTTCCAATGGTGCCTTGGCGTCGGTGATCACCGGCAGCCCTGCGGCACGCCAGGCGTCAATGCCGCCTTCGAGCAGATAGGCTTCGCACGGACTGGCCGCTGCGAGCTGTGCGGCATTGGCATCGGTCCGCATGCCCGAGCGGCAATGGTAGATCACCGCCGGGGCTTCGCCCAGCTCCAGTTCGGTCCCCAAGGGGGCGTTGCGGGCGCCTGGAATGCGGCTGCGAGCGTGTTCATCCGGCTCGCGAATGTCGATCAGGGCTGCGCCTGCGGAAATCCGGGCGCGGGCTTCGGCAGGGGTGATCTTTGTCAGGGTCATGGCTTCAATCCGTTTGGCAGTAGAGTTGGTGAAGTGTGACAAGCAGCGTTTCGCAGCGTGGATCGGCGATGCGGTACCAGGCGACCTGTGCCTCCCGCCGAAAGGCCAGCAGGCCTTCCTCGCGCAGCACGGCCAGGTGCTGTGACAGCGCCGACTGCGAAAGGCCGACCGCCTGAGCAAGATCACCCACGCGCATTTCGCCATGTTCAGCCAACTGGCACAGCACCATCAGGCGGCGCTGGTTGCCCATCGCCCTGAGCATGGCAGAGACTTCGCCGGCATTGGCGGCAAAGCGCTCGAGGTCTGAAGTGAGGCTGTTCATCGAGACTCCATATATTAGAACTTGCTAAATAAGTGAATGCTAATATATGTCAACCATCAAGGAGCTGCTCGATGACCAACCCCGCACATATCCAGGCTTTCTTTGATGAAGCGACTTTCACCGTGACCTATCTTGTCGGTGATCCCTCGACCCGCCAGGCCGCCGTTATCGACCCCGTGCTGGATTTCGATGCGGCCTCTGGCAGGCTCACCACCGGTTCAGCTGAAACTGTCCTGACGGCAGCTAGAGAAGGCGGCTGGATCATCACCCGCGTGCTCGAAACCCATGCCCATGCCGATCACTTGTCTGCCGCGCCGCTGATCAAGGCGCGGACCGGCGCGCGGGTTGGGATTGGAGCGCATATTGGCGAAGTTCAGCAAGTCTTCGCTGACGTTTTCAATGCCCCGGATGTCTCGCGGACTGGAGCCGAATTCGATGACCTGTTCGCCGATGGTGAGACCTTCCAGATCGGTGAGCTGACGGTTGAGGTGCTGCACACACCGGGGCACACTCCGGCCTGTATCTCGTACCGGATTGGCGATGCTGTCTTCGTTGGCGATACGCTGTTCATGCCGGATTACGGCACGGCTCGGGCTGATTTTCCAGGCGGCGATGCGGCTGCGCTCTATCGTTCGATCCGCCGGATACTCGCCCTGCCGCCGGAGACCCGGCTGTTCATGTGCCACGATTATAAGGCTCCCGGCCGCGATCACTACGCATGGGAAACCACCGTCGCGGAAGAGCGTGCAAGCAACGTCCACATTCACGAAGGAGTGGATGAAGGGGCGTTCGTGACCATGCGGCAGAATCGCGACAAGGGGCTCGCTGCGCCGCGACTGCTGCTGCCATCGGTCCAGGTAAATATCCGCGCCGGGCATCTGCCGCCGGCAGAGTCTAATGCCGTGCATTACCTGAAGCTGCCGCTCGTCATGCCGCAGGATGCGGACTGGACTTAGGGTAGGGCGGGCAGGTCAACGCCCTCGGGCAGGACCAGCACTTCGAGGCCCTGGTCCGGATCGAGGTAGCGGCGGGCCAGGGCCAGCAGGTCCTCCGCCGTCAGGGCTGACATGATTGCGCGGGATGCCGTGAAGCGTTCGATCCCGTCTGGCTTGGACTGAATTCGGTCGGCCAGCGCCATCCAGCCGGCATTGGTTTTGAGCAAGGCATCAAGCCCTTCGAGCATCGGGGCGCGGGCGCGCTGGACTAAATCGGCATTGACCGGAGCCTTGCGCAGTTCCTCCAGCAGGCTGTGAATCGCCGCTCGGGTTGCTGCCACTTCCTTCACATCGACCGACGTCCGCACGCTGAAGGTGCCCCAGCCGCGCCAGATGCGCGGCGTGCTGGCCCCGACGCCGGGCGAATAAGCCTTGCCCAGCGCCTCGCGCAGGGTGTCGGTCAGTTCGACCTGCACCACGCGTTGCAACAGTTCGAGCGCGATGGCTTCTTTCAGGTCCTCGCCATCGCGGGTGGGCCAGTGGACGGTCAGCAGCGCCTGATCCTTGGCCCCCTTGTGGCGCAGCAGGCGGCGCGAGCGATCCTTGGTAAAGGTGCGGGCGCGTTGCTCCGCATAAGGCTGGAACGCCGGCTCGCGGGGCGGCAAGGCACCCAGAGTCTTGCCCACGAGCGCAATCGCCTGCGCCTCGTCAAAATCGCCGACCAGCGCCAGTTCAATAGCCCCCTTGCCGAGCCGGTCGCTGACCGTGCTCTTAAGCTGGGCAAAGGTCAGCTTGCGGTAGTCTTCGACCTTGCCCAGTGCAAAACGAGGGTCCTGGTCCGAGACGATTCCGCCTAGGTCCGCACCCAAGGCAGAATCGGGCGTCGCTCCAATGGAGGCGAAGAAGTTGTTGATCGACTGCCGATAAAGCACTTCGCCCTCCAGCCGATAGCCGGGATCGCCCAACTGCGCGGCAAGGATCTGCAATTGCAGTTCGAGGTCAGCAGGGGTGGTTGTGGCCGCGGCGCTGAACGTCTCCGCACTGCTGCCCAGACCGACACCGACAGTGCGCCCGGCCAGCAGACTGTCGATCTCGTCGCGTGAGTGCTTGCCGAGCCCGCCCTGACCGAAGACGCTCATCATCTGGATCGCCAGCGGCTTGTCTGGCGTCACCAGCATATTGCCGCCGTCGATCGACAGCCGCACTGTAATCCGGTCCTTGGTCAAGTCGGTACGCTTGAGGTTTAACATCACCCCGTTAGCGAAGCGGACCTGACGGATACCGTACTGTGGCTCGGTCACATCGCTGATGACCTGTCCGGCCGGGCCGAATTCGGTATAGCCAAAGGCCCCTGCGATCTTCGCTTCAGGCCGGGACAACTTGGCCTTAACTGCCACATTCCAGGCTTCGCGCATCGCCTTGCTGCCACCGACCGGCTCACGCCGTCCCTGAAAGCGGATCAGCGGTTCTTCCAGCGGAACCAGCTCGCGCTTCAGCGCCGCCAGCACGGCATCGGGCGTGACTTGTGGAATGAAGGCTTCAAGCCGTTCGAGTGAGCGGGTGGGCGTATCGGGTACAATATCATCCGTAACCAGCGCCAGCACGGCCCCCAGCAAAGTTCCATGGCTGCGGGTGCTTTCGCTGGCGGCGGCATTGCGGGCGGCGCTGCGCGAGTTGGCAATCTGTTCAGCCACTTCCGCCTGGCTGAAACCGAAAAGGAGTGCACGGCGATATTCCTCGGTGGCGGCAAGCAGGCCGCGCTTCCAGCCACCATCAATGGTTTCGACAATCAGGTTGGTGGCCCGCCCTTCGCGGAACTGGTCGCCCGTGCCGACCCCGGCGCCGCGGAAGGGTGCATTGGCTTCACGTGTGCGGGTTAGCAGGCGGCGATTGATGATGCCGTAGCCCACCTGCCGCAGCAGGTTTTCGCGCCGCTGTGCCAAGGTGTCAGGCTCGTTCAGCCATGGGCCCTCACTGGTGACCGTCACCCGCTCGGACAGGGCCTGATCGATGAACACATCTTCACGCGGTGCAATCGCGGAGCCGAACGGACCTGCCTTCGGCTGGGGTTCAGCCGCGGCAGATTGCCAGCCCGCAAAGCGCGCCTTGATCGCTGCTTCGACTGCTTCGACCGGAAAGTCTCCCACGACCAGCAGTGTGGTTTGCGCGGGGACATATTCACGCCGCCAGAAGGCCCGCAGCTTTTCAGCCGTCGCAGCGTTAAGCGTGGCTTCGGTCCCGATTGGCAGGCGGCTGGCATAACGGGCCTGCGGATGGAGGAACTGCATCTGGTCTTCGAAATTCCGCAGGGCAAACGTATTGCGGTCGCGCTTTTCGGAGAGGACGACGCCGCGTTCCCGCTCAACTGCCGCCTGGCTGATCGTCAGTTCGCTGGCGGTTTCGCGCATCAGCATCAGCGCCGTGTCGAGCAGGGCAGGATCGTTGCGCGGCAGGTCGAGCTTGTATTCCGTCCGCTCGAACCCGGTTGAGGCATTGGTATCTGCACCAAAGGCCAAGCCCAGCCGCTCCAGCAGCTTGATCATTTCCCCCTCGGGCACATTGGTGCTGCCATTGAAGGCCATGTGCTCAATGAAGTGGGCATAGCCGCGTTCGTCATCGGCTTCGTCAAGCGAGCCGGTGTTGACCACCATCCGCACCAGCGCCTGCCCCTTTGGCATGGCATTGCTGCGGATTACGTAGCGCATCCCGTTGTCGAGCTTACCGAA
>CAZNFV010000003.1:32090-48282 GCA_964572445.1 uncultured Novosphingobium sp.
GGGCCATTGTCGGTGTCGAGCAGGCCAAGCCGGCGGGCGACTTCCTGATAGGCCTCTTCTTCGCCGCCCAGATCGCGGCGGAAGCGATCCTTGTCGAGCTTTTCGCCCGTGACCATGTCCCACAGGCGGCAGCCATCGGGGCTGATTTCGTCAGCCAGGATCACGCGGCTGTATTCGCCGTCCCAAATCCGTCCGAATTCCAGTTTGAAGTCGATCAGGCGGATGTTGATCGCCGCGAACATGCCGCACATGAAATCGTTCACCCGGATCGCCATCGACGAGATGTCCTGCATCTCTTCATTATTGGCCCAGCCGAAGCAGGCGATGTGCTCTTCGGCGATCAGCGGATCGCCCAGCGCATCGTCCTTGTAGTAATATTCGATCAGGGTGTGAGGCAGCGGCTCACCCTCAGGGATGCCGAGCCGCTTGGAGATTGAACCAGCCGCGACATTGCGGATCACCACTTCGATCGGAATGATTTCGACCTGACGGATCAGCTGCTCGCGCATGTTGAGCCGCTTGATGAAGTGGGTAGGGATGCCGATGTGGCTCAGCCGGGTGAAAACGTGCTCACTGATCCGGTTGTTGATCACGCCCTTGCCGTTGATCGTGCCCTTTTTCTGGGCATTGAAGGCCGTGGCATCATCCTTGAAATACTGGATCAGGGTGCCGGGCTCTGGACCTTCGTAAAGGATCTTGGCCTTGCCTTCGTAAATTTGGCGACGACGGGACATGTGCGGCTTCCCTGCAAGGAAAATGACAAACCCCGGCTTAGAGGAGCCATGCAAGACAGCTCTGCCGGGGCTTCATGCCTATAAGCAAACGCGCGCTAAAGGCAAAGCCTTAACCCGCCTTGGGCTGTTCCTGTCCACGGCCGGGGTGTTTCTGCTGCGGCAAGATCCGGGCTGCCAAGCCGGAGTCCGCTTTCCTTTGCGACAGGATTTGACTGCGATGTAATTATGCGTAAGCTTTGACCCAGACGCCACAAAAGTGGTGCAATGTGGGTGCGCCTCTCCAGTGGGCTCCGGCCCGTTGGCGGATCGCTAGACCCGTCACGAGGAGGAGAGGTTATGTCAGTGCGCCAGCTTCGATTTGGTTCAACTTCATTCATTGCCCTTGCTGTGGCCGCGCTTTCCGCGCCAGCCTTTGCCCAGAGTGATGCCGCCGAGGACCAAGGTCCCAATCCAAAAGAAATCGTCGTCACCGGTTCGCTCATTCGCGGTTCAAGCGAAGAGGCCCCAGCGCCGATCGACGTGATCGGGGCGGAAGAACTGTCGCGGCAAGGCAGCCCTTCGGCCATCGACCTCCTCAAGAACCTTCCGAACTCCAGCGGTATCATTGGCGATGCCAACCAGTTCGATGCGCGCGCCCAAGGGAACGAAGGCGTTGCTTCGGTCAACCTGCGTGGCCTTGGCCCGCAGCGCACCCTCGTGCTGCTTAACGGCAAGCGGATCGTCCAGTCGGGCGGTAGCGGCATTCCCATCGTTGACGTCAATCTGATCCCTTCGGCTGCAATTGGCCGGATCGAGGTACTGAAGGATGGTGCCGCCGCAACATATGGCTCGGACGCTATTGCCGGGGTGGTCAACTTCATCACCCGGACCAATCAGGAAGGCTTCCGCGCCTCGGCCGACTATCGCTATATCTCGGGCTCCAATGGTGACTATGGCGGCGCGCTGAGCTTTGGCCATTCGGGCGACGGCGGACGGATCTTCGTTTCAGCCGGTTATCAACGCCGTTCGGAATTGCAGACGATCGACCGCGATTTCACGATCCAGCCCTATCCCAACAATCCGCAAGGCGGTTGGACGGGTGGCGGCAATCCAGGCAATTTTGATTTCAACGCCACGGTCGGCGGGCTGAGCTTCACGACTGACCTTGGGTGCGAGGCGCTGGGTGGGTTCCGCAGCCTGACCGGATCAACCACGGACCGCTGCTTCAACCAGTATGGCCTGTTCGGCAACCTGGTCGAACCCGAAGAGCGCTTCCAGCTGTTCCTCGATGCCGAAGTGGACATCAGTGAGAGCACGAACCTGCGGGTGAACGCACTGTGGGGCCATTCGGAAACCCGGATCACCACATCGCCAAGCTACCTGCCGACCCTGCCACCTTCGGCGAATGCTGCTGGCGGTGGGGGCGGGGTGTTCCAGATCCCGACCTATGCACCGGCCTTGCGCGACTATTGCCGCATCTACGGCGCGGCGGCGAACTGCCTCACCGATGCGGGCGGCACTCCGCTGGCGCCGGCCCTGGCATTCCCGGTGCTGTTCCGCCCGGTCCTGCTGGGCGGCAATGCACTGTTCCCCGGCCGTGGTTCGGCGACATCGCCGCGCATCTCTGATGAGATGATGATCACGGCCGAGCTGGATACGGCGCTGTCAGACAAGCTCAACTTCACCACGAGCGCGACTTACAGCCGATATGATCGCGCATTCGAAGGCACGGATACCTTTGGCGATCTGTTCCAGAACGCTCTGGCCGGGTTCGGTGGGCCCAGCTGTGCCTACTCCTCCACCGCCTCGCGTGCCGGGCTCAGCGCGACCCAGCTGGCAGCCCTGGCGGGCACCAACGGCTGTACCTTCTGGAACCCGTTCTCGACTGCGGTCCAGGCCAATGCAGTGACGGGCCAGACCAACCCCAACTATGCCGGATCGCGGCCCACAAACGGGCTGTCGATCAATCCTGGTGCCGGGTTGATCAACGATGTCGGTACGCTCGACTGGATGTTCCAGACGCCGCGCACTCAGGCCTTCACCACGCAGTTCGTGGCTGATGCCGTGATCTCGGGCCAGACCGGGCTGACCCTGCCGGGCGGCGAAGTCGGCTTTGCGCTGGGCGTGCAGTATCGCCGCAACACCTACAGCCGGCGCTACAACAACATCTCGAACCTCGATCTGAATCCCTGCCCCGGATCACCGCTCAACCCTGCAGCGACTTGCAGCCCGCAGACCGGCGCGCTGGGCTTCCTTGGCACCAATCGCAACGGCGATAGCAAGAGCGATGTCTACGCCACCTTTGCCGAATTGCAGGTGCCGATTACTGACGCCCTGAACGTGCAGCTTTCGGCTCGCTATGAAGATTATGGTGGTGCCGTTGGCTCAACCTTTGACCCACAGGCGCGCGCCAAGTTCCAGGCGACCGACTGGCTGGCATTCCGCGGCGGGATCGGCACCACGTTCCGCGGACCGCCTTCGCAGAGCCTTGAGGGCAATCTGACCTCGCTGCAGATTATCGGCAGCTCGTTCCGGGCGATCGACATCAACGGCAACCCGAACCTCGCCCCGGAAAGCGCAACGACATATAGCGCCGGGATGTTGATCAATACTGGCGGCTTCCGCGCCAGCGTTGACTACTTCAAGTATGACTTCTCCGGTCCGATCGAAGGTGAACCGGTGGCCGGCATCGTGGGCGCGCTGTTCGGCGCTTCGGGCGTGGCGAACTGCGGCAATCCGGCTTACGCCGCGCTGCAATCGCGCTTCACGTTCACCGGGGCCGGTTGCGGCGTCGGCAATGTCCAGCGGCTGCGTACGCAGTATGTCAATTCGGCCGATGTCACCACCTCTGGGATAGATTTCAGCGCCAGCTACCAACTGGGCGTCGGTACCGGATCGGTCACCGCCGGTTTCGCCGGCACCTATGTGATCGATTACAAAACTTCTGACGTGACGGTGGAAGGGATCGTGGTGCAGCCGGCGTTCGATGCGGTCGGACTGCTTAACTATCAGACCACGGCCTATCCGCTGCCAAAGTGGAAGGGCAATGCCTTCCTTGAAGGTGATTTCGGCAACCATTCGCTGCGCGTTCAGGTGAACTATCTGGATGGCTATACCGACCAGCGTGGGGCGGCGATCTTTGGCCCGAATGCCGGCGCACTGGCCGGAGCTTCGGTCACCACGGGCAAGCAGATCGGCAGCTTCACCACAGTCGACGCCACCTATCGCCTGAAGCTGAAGACCGGCACGACCATCGCGGTGTCGGCGCTGAACATCTTCGACAAGGATCCGCCGTTCGCGCGGCTCGATCAGAACTATGATCCGTTCACGGCCAGCCCGCTGGGCTTCACGGCCAAGCTCTCGATCACCCAGGATTTCTGATCGCGATTTAAGGGTAACGGGGGCGGGGGCGCGGAAGGTGGAGGCCTTCCGCGCCCCTTCGCTTTTGGATCACGTTTGCTCGCGGGAAAACGCCAGATGATCCGCTAGCCACTGGGTGGCGGGACCAAGATTGCGATCAGTGCGACGAATGGCAAAAAGCGGGTAGGGGCCGCCCGGCGCCTCCGGCAGATCAAGCTGCACCAACCGCTGACTGGCAAGGTCTTCGGCCACCATCCAGTGCGGCATATTGCCCCAGCCCAAGGCCTGGCGCAGCAATTCGTGCTTGGCACCCAGATCACCCAGTCGCCAGGTGCGCGGGCTGATCACCGAAAACTCCTTGCCGGAAGACAGAGCGGAACGATCTGACAGCACCAGTTGCACCTGATCGCTGATGGCGCCGCCACGGGCCAGTGGATGGCCAGGTGCCGCGACGGGGAGCAGTTCGACTTCGCCCAGCCAATGGCGATCGACACCAGGCTGCTCGGCTGCAAGCGGTCCTGCCACCCCCAGCGCGGCCTCACCCTTCAGCACCAGATCCGCGACAGCGCCCAGCGCTTCAACCCTGAGCGAGAGCGAAACGGCCGGGAACTGTGCCGCAAAATCACGCAAGGCAGCGGCGAGGCTGGCCGAAGGGTACATCACGTCGACCACCAAGGCGACGCGCGGCTCCAGCCCCACATGCAGCGCCTCTACCCGGGCACTGAGCCCCGCAAGCGCCGTCTCGATCCGCCGCAGTTCTTCAACCACGGCGGCGCCTTGGATGGTGAGCCGCGGCTTGCGGGTGCCTTCGCGCACGAACAGCGAGACGCCCAGCTGGGCCTCGATGTTGGCGATGGCATAGCTCACCACCGAAGTGGCGCGCCGCAGCCGGCGGCCGGCGGCGGCAAAGCTGCCCTCTTCGACCACGGCGAGAACCGTGCGGATTTGCTCAACTGAGGGCGTGCCTGGGCGCAACTTATCTATCCAATCGAAAAGATGGTGCAAGATTATCCGACTTTTCGGAAAAGCGCAAAAGGCTCATCTGGCGGTTATCCCGTTCTGTCCAACCAGGAGTTCCCCGATGAGCAAGGTCCTTGTCCTTTACTATTCCAGCTACGGCCATCTTGAGACGATGGCTGAGGCCATTGCCGAAGGCGCGCGCGGTGCCGGGGCGCAGGTCGACGTGAAGCGCGTCCCCGAAACGGTCCCGGAAGAAGTCGCCAAGGGTGCACACTTCAAGCTCGATCAGGCCGCCCCAGTGGCCAGCGTGGCTGAACTCGAACATTACGACGCGATCATCGTCGGCACTGGCACGCGCTTTGGCCGGATCAGTAGCCAGATGGCGGCGTTCCTGGATCAGGCGGGCGGCCTGTGGGCGCGCGGTGCGCTGAACGGCAAGGTTGGCGCGGCCTTCACTGCCTCGGCCACCCAGCACGGCGGCCAGGAAACCACGCTGTTTTCAATCATCACCAACCTGCTGCACTTTGGCATGACCGTGGTTGGGCTCGACTATGGCCACGCCGGCCAGATGCGGCTGGATGAGGTGGTTGGCGGCGCACCCTATGGCGCCACCACGATTGCCGGCGGTGACGGCAGCCGCCAGCCGAGCGAGACTGAGCTGGATGGCGCGCGCTATCTTGGCAAGCGTGTGGCTGACACTGCCAGCAAGCTGTTTGGGTGATAGGGCCCCGCTAACCTGTTTCGTCACCCCGGCCGCTGAGCCGGGGTGACGGCGCAGGGATTACTTGCCGCCCAGCAGGTGTTCCTTCCAGAACTGCAGTTCGGTCCAGAACTGGTAATCCTGGTTTTCCTTCTTGCCGAAGCCATGGCCTTCGTTCTGGCCAACCAGGTGCCAGGCGGTGCGGCCCTTGGCGCGAACGGCGGCGACCATCTGGTCAGCCTCGCTCTTGGGAACCCGCGGATCGTTGCCGCCGGTCACCACCAGCAGCGGGATCGAAAGCTTGTCGACACTGGTCAGCGGCGAGATTTCCATCAGCTTGGCGCGCTGCTTGGGGTTGCGCTCATCGCCATATTCGACCCGGCGCAGGTCGCGGCGATAGGACTGGGTGTTTTCCAGGAAGGTCACGAAGTTGCTGATCGCGACGATACAGTCTGCCGCCTTGAAGCGATCACCATACCGGATCGCGCTGGCATAGCACATGTAGCCGCCATAGGAGCCGCCCTGAACCGCCATGCGGCCCGCATCGATTGCCGGATCAGCTTGGAGCCGATCGAGGAAGGCACCGATGTCCTTGACCGAATTCTCGCGCAGGAAAGGCCCGTTATCCAGGCTGACGAAGCGCTTGCCATAGCCGGTTGAGCCGCGGACGTTCGGATAGAACACGGCGATGCCCTGTTCGTTCAGCAGGTAATTGGCCCGCCCGCGGAAGCCGGGTGTCGATTGGCCTTCCGGCCCGCCGTGGATGTTGACGATCAGCGGCCGCTTGCCCGGGAATTTGGCCGGATCGGGCCGATAGAGGAAGCCCGAGACCGCTTCACCATCGAAGCTTTTCACTTCGACCAGTTCGGCTTCGACATTGCGAGCCGGATCAAGGCCGCCGGTTTCGCTTTCGGTCCAGCGCTTCACCGCCAGGGTCGCCGGATCGACCGAAAAGGCATCGGCCGGCACGCGCGCGGAGGAGACGGTAATCCCGATCTCTCCCCACGGTGCGATCTTGACCCCGCCCATGACGCCCTTGGGCAGGGCCGTCACTTCGCGGACCTGCCCGGTCTTCGGATCGAGCAGACGCAGCTTTGAAACGCCGGCTTCGTTGACGACATAGGCGATGAAGCTGCCGTCGGCGGCAATGTCGAAACTTTCGACATCCCAGCTGGTTTCCGGTGCGCGCGGCGTGAACTTGCCGGTCTTGGGATCAAGCGTGCCGAGCCGCTGGAATTCAGAGCCTTCGTCGCTGGTGATCCACAGCGTGCCGTCTGGGGCAAAGCGGGCGCCGCCGTGGGCAATGGCCTTTTTGTGATCGCCAATCGGGGTCAGTTTGCCGCTGGCCAGATCGAGCCAATAGAGGTCGCTTTTCTGGACCGAGACATAGTTGCCGACCACCGCCGCGCCATTACCCGGGGCAAAATCGGCCAAGGCCCAGCCGCCGCCTTTGACTTCCAATACCAGCTTGTTGCTGGCCGGATCGCGCGGATCAATCACGTAGAGGTCCGAATCCGTGCCATTGCGCCGGGTGGAAGAATAGCCGAGCAGCTTGCCATCGGCGCTCACTGCATTGATTTCATTCCGGCTCTTGCCATCGGTCAGCAGCGTCAGCTGGCCATTCTTCAGGGTGAAGAGCTGCCAGAACTCGCTGCCGCCCACGTCCTTGCGCACCACCAGTGTCCCATCATTCGGCATGTAGAGGCCGCCCAGCGGCTCGGCTTCAAAGCTGATCTGGCGGCGGGCCATGTCGGGTCCGGCGACAGTGTGGAGCTGCGCGACGTTACCAAAGCGGGTGGCGATCAGCATCGCCTTGGTGTTTGGATCCCAGTCAAGGAAGCCGGCGGTGCGGAACTCCATATAAGGGCGGGTTGCCTCGACCAGCGCCATTGGCACGGCGGGCACACCATCGGCTTCGATTGCGGCCGGCTTGGGCGCGACCGGCGCAGCGGTCTGGGCGGCGGCGGGAACAAGCGGCAGGGCAAAGGCCGAGAGGCCGAGCAAGAACTTGTACATGGGTGGAAGGCTTCCCTGTTTAAGCTGTGACTGGCCGCACGATGGCCCGCTGCGCACTGCGGTTCAACTCCGAATTCGATGAACGACTGACCAGCGCCCGGTAACGGTCCTGTAGTGCGGACAACCTGCCGCGATCGCGCCTGTGGACTTGCTTAAATCCTGACGGGGCGTCAGCATTGCAACAATGCGTTCAATCATTCTTGCCACCGTTTTCGCCCTTTCCGCCCCAGCAACCGCCCAGACTGCGCCTGCCACCAGCCCCGCTGCAATCCTTGCGTCGGCGCCGGCTGGAACGCGCTTTGGACTGCTGGTGGTTGATGATCAGGGGCGCGAGATCGTTGCGATCCGGCCAGATGACCGGTTCATTCCAGCCAGCAATACCAAGCTGTTCACTACGGCTGCCGCAATGGCGCTGTTGCAAGACCGACCGGCACCGGGCGCCGTGCTTGGGCTGGCGCCGGGCAAGGGCGGGGTGCCAAATGTTGTCTTGGTCGGTAGCGGCACAGTCGGCCTTTCGACTGCGCCTGACTGCACGGCTGGCTGTCTTGCGCCTTTGGTCGATCAACTGGCGATCAAGGCCCGGATCGTGGGTGACGTAATCGCGGATGATAGCGCCTTGACGGATCAGCGCTGGAGCCCTGGGATGAGCTGGAATAACATCGGCACCGATTCCGGCACGGCCACTTCGGCGCTGGTGATCGATAACAACGAATTGCCGATCGTGGTCACGCCACGGCTGGCCGGTCAGTCCCCGCTGGTGGCAGTTTCACCTTACTACACTGTGATTAATCAGGCGGTGACCGTTGCGGAAGGTGAATCGCGGCTGGGCATCGACCGGGCAATCGGTAGCCGGGTGCTGCGCCTGTATGGAACGATCAGGGCCGGCGGACAGCCATGGCGCGAACTGACCGGGCTGGACGATCCGGCCGACTATGCCGGGTGGCTGGTCGCACGGGAACTGGCCGCGCGCGGCGTGAAGGTGCGGGGCAAGGTCCGGGCAGTCCATCGCCCGGTTGGGACGCTGCCCGCCACGCCGCCCGCAAAGCTGGCCCTTGCTATCGAGACACCGGCAGTCCCGCTGGTTGAAGAAGTCAGCCTGATCAACAAGGTCAGCCAGAACCTTCATGCCGAGTTGCTCATGCGGCGGCTGGCCGATGCTGCGCCGCCGGCCGAAGCAGGCAAGCCGCCGCTGGTTGATAGCCTGGATCGAGGCCTGGCTGCCGCCCGCACCGTATTTGAGCGCGCTGGCCTGCCGCGCGGAGGTTACGATTTCTCCGATGGTTCGGGCATGTCGACATACAACCGCATCTCCCCGCGGGCTGCGGTAACCTTGCTGCGCTGGACTTCAGGTCAGCCATGGGGGGCGCAGTACCGCGCCTCGCTGCCAGTGGGCGGAGTAGATGGCACGCTGCGACGCCGCTTTGCCGGGACACCTTTGGCCGGCCGGCTGTTTGCCAAGACGGGTACGCTGAACGCCACCAATGCCCTGTCGGGATGGCTGATCGCTGCCAGCGGACGCGAATTGACCTTCTCGATCATCGCCAACGATGTGCCCGATGGGACCAGCGCGCTGGCCGCCATGGATGCTGCCTTGCAGGCAATCGCTTCACAAAACTGAACCAGTCGTCATGTTGCAGGCGGGCAACATGCCGCAGAGTTCCACGGCTTTGGCGATCCATCCTCTTTCGCTACGCAAATCTTGCGCTAGTGTGACAGATGTTCTGCCCATAGCGGCGGCCGATCAGGGGGTTAGCATGATCACACGGAAATTGAATCGACTTGTCCTGTCGAGCGGGGTTGCGCTGGGCGCAATCACCAGCCCGGCAATGGCGCAGGAAGTGCCTGACATCACCAATCGCAATGGGCAGGAAGCGGCTGGCGAAAGTAGCGCAATCATCGTTACCGGTTCGCGCATCAAGCAGGACCCGTCCAAGAGCGCGTTGCCGCTGCAGATCATCACCACCGCCGATATTGAGCGGGCCGGGATCTCCAGCGCTGAACAGCTCAATATGTTCCTGACTTCGAGCGGTTCGGGTGCCGACAATCTGGCGTCGAATTCCGACGTCACTTCGGGCGCGCAGCGGGGCACCAATGGCTTGTCCGCCGCCAATCTGCGCGGTCAGGGCAGTGCTGCAACGCTGGTGCTGCTGAACGGTCGACGCGTTGCCGCGCACGGCCTTTCGGGTCAGGCGGTTGACGTCAACCAGATCCCATTCGCCGCGATCGACCGGGTTGAAGTTCTGAAGGACGGCGCCTCGGCCATTTATGGCACCGATGCGGTTGGCGGGGTGATCAACTACATCACCAAGAAAAACTACACCGGGCTGGGCGTCCAGGGCTTCAGCGACATCACCCAGCGCGGCGATGGCAACATCTATCGCCTGTCGGGCGTTGCCGGTTACGGCGATCTGGACGATCAGGGCTTCAACATCATGGGCGCTGTTGCCTATAGCTGGAACCAGCTGCTGCGCGGGGTCGATCGCGATTTCGTGAACGGCAACCAGCCAGAGCGCGGCCTGTCGATCGATACGCGCGGAACGCCGATCGCCACTGTGTTCAACATCGGCAACAATGCCCTGTTCTTCCCAACCGGAACGCTGACCAGCGGCCTGACGCTGACTGCTCCGAACGGCGGCAACGCCGCAGCGGGCGGGATCAACACCCTCGATCTGCCGGGTGGCGCGGGTTGCTCGTCGATGGACGGCGGCATGGCCTATGACGAACTCCTGTGGAGCTCGCCCAACAACATCTATGCCTGCGCCTGGGATACGGGCCGGGCGGCCGCGCTGCAGCAGCCGGTCAATACGCTGACCTATTATGCCAAGGGCACGGTCAAGCTCGGCGCGAGCGAGGCCTATGTTGAAGTGACCGGATCGGACGCAGATTCATCGAAGAGCTTCTCGCACAATCAGCTGTCGACCAACACCAGCACCCTGCCGATTGCCTATCCGCTCAACAGCCTGACCGCGACCACCTATAACTCGGTGTTCAACGCGATCCGCGGCGCCTTTGCCGGCAATGCTGCGCAGGTTGCAGCGCTGGACGCCCGCTATGGCAAGCCGATCGGCTTCCGCTGGCGCTGCATCCCCTGCGAACGCCGCGAATATGTCACCAACACGCAGACATTCCGTGTCGCTGGCGGGGTCGAAGGCCCGTTGCCACTGGAAGGTTGGGACTATCGCACCGGGGCCTCGTTGGCCCGCAGCGAAAGCTCGTCGGTTCTGGGGACCGGGTATCACTATCGCGGCGTCTTCGCCTCGACGGCCGATGCGGTCGGTTCGGGTGTGGCCGGGGCGGTCAGTGGCGGGGTTGATGCCCGCGCACCGACTGCGCCGGGTGCCTCGGCGCCGGGCCTGGTTGGCCTGATCAATTCCGGCATCCTGAATCCCTTCAGTCTGACCCAGAGCGATGCCGCGCTGGCCGGGCTTAAGGCGATTTCGGCTGAAGGCGCTCAGCTGTACGGCGGCCAGTACAAGGTCGTTCAGGTTGACGGATCGGCTTCGGGCCCGCTGTTCGGTCTGCCGGGTGGTGATGCCCAGCTGGCCGTGGGAGTCGATTATCGCCGTGAAACTTACGAGTTCAACGGTTCTTCGGCAGCCGCTGCAAGCTCGCCGAATATCTTCAACGCCGCGTTCGATAACGTGAATGCGCTGACCCCGAAGAACCGGACGATCAAGGCCGCCTATGCGGAAGTGCTGCTGCCGGTCTTCGATGGTTTTGAACTGACTGGCGCGCTGCGTATCGACGATTACTCGGGCTTCGGCACGACGACCAATCCGAAGGTGGCAGCCAAGTACCAGCCGGCTGACTGGCTGATGCTGCGCGGCAGCTACAACACCAGCTTCCGCGTGCCGAGCTTCAACCAGATCTTCAACGGCGTGACCGTTTCGCCCTATTCGGGCAGCGATCTGGCTGATCCGACCAAGTGCCCCGGCGGCGTGCCGACTGCAGCCTTTGGTTCAGGCCTGCCGTGCGCCCAGATCCGCCCGGACGTTGCAACCGGCGGGGACCTGAACCTGCGGCCGGAAACGGCAGAGCAGTACAGCCTCGGCGTTGTCTTGCGGCCGGCTCCAAAGTGGAGCGCTTCGGCTGACTTCTGGGTGATCAATGTTGAAGACACCATCCAGATCCTGACCCTGCGCCAGCTGATCGACAATGCCTCAACCTTCACGGACAAGTTCGTTCGTGATGCGTCGGGCGCGGTCACCCTGATCGACCAGCGCTGGATCAATGCCGGTGCCCGCCAGACCCGTGGCATCGAGTTTGCCCTGCGTGGCGGGTTCGACCTGGGTACCAGCTCGTCCGTGAACCTTGGCTTTGACGGCACTCTGCAGCTGCGCAAGCTGGAAAAGGTTGCACCGTCACTGGCCTTCACCAACCAGCTGGGTGTGTTCAGCTATGCTGGCGATCTTGGCCTGAAGTGGAAGCACAATGCCTGGGTCAACTGGTCGAACAACGATTGGTCGGCCACGCTTACCCAAGTCTTCCGCGGAACCTATGCCAACCAGAAGCTCCCCGGAATCGCCAACGGCACGGTCGTGCGGTCCGGCTTTAACCAGAAGGTTGATCCCTATTCGATCTACCACCTCTCGGTCAGCTACCTTGGCCTTGGCCCGAACTACAAGGTCACCATGGGCGTCAAGAACCTGTTTGACGCTGATCCGCCGTTTGCGATCACTTACGATGGCAACACCGGCGCGGGCAGCTCGTGGGAGCCGCGCGTTGCGGATCCTCGCGGTCGTTCGTTCACCGTGGCGGTCGAAGTTAAGTTCTGATCCTTCGGGTCTAGTATGACACGGCAGGGGCGCGGCCAATGGCTGCGCCCCTGTTCATTTCAGGATCAAATACTTGTTACGACACATTACTTTTGTATCGTTAACCCGCAGTTTACCCGCTTGCGCCAAGTTGCGGCCTGACCAGCAGGATCGAGCAAGCCCCCATGGATATGCGTCACGTTACCCATTCCAAGTTTAACGTGATCGACGGCCGCCGGGTTGTGCGGCGGACGTTTCATGCCGAGATTCAGTTCCGCAAGGGGGTCAAGCGGGCGATGGTCAAAGTGCGTGACATCTCGCAGTTGGGCGCCCGCATCGCTGGCGTGTTCCTCGTCCATGCGGAAGAGCACTTTTACATTACACTTCCCGGCCTGGCACCGATTGAGGCGCGCGTTGCCTGGGTCGCGGAATTTGAATTTGGCTGCGAATTCATGCAGCCGCTGAACCCCGTGATCCTCGAAGCGCTGATTAGCCGCCGCGCTAAGCCGATCGCACGCTAAGCAAGTTGAGCCCCCGCCGACTTGGGCGCGGAAGGGCCGTCGGAGCTGCGCAGCAGATGGGGGCTCGGGGGGCTGGTGTCGTCCGGATCAGCAGACCGGACGGAAGCTGGAATCCCCGCGCCAACGGGTCAGGACATTATCGTGGACTACTGGCGAAAGCAGTTGGTCAAACGCGCAGCCGGCCAGACTGTTGTCCCACCACACGACTTCAGCCTGCAGGGCTTCCAGGCCCGGCAGGGTCAGCCAGCAGAGCGTGCCCGGATGGATCCGGTTGATCGCAGCAGCGCAGAAGCCGCTCAGCGACAGATCATTGACCACGGTCTGAAAACCGCGTGCTCCAGACACGCGCAGCATCGCCGGAATGGCAATGCGGGTGCGCGGCGCGCTTCGGTCTTCCTGGGCGGCAACGAAATAGGGATCACGCGTGTGCAGCAGGTAATCGCTCATGGCCCGTTCCTCACTAAGCTGCGCCTACCCGAATCTTTCCGGACAGGCTTGGCAAAGGATGGACCAGATGGGTTGCCCAGAGCTTATGAGGGCTGGTTAATGCGTTCGCGGTGCGGGCTGGCGAATTGTTCACCAAGAAGCGCAACGATCCGGTCGGCCACAACCGATGGTTCCTTGTTCCGCTGCGGATCTTCGCCCGGATAGGCCTTGGCGCGCATCGCCGTGCGGGTGGCGCCCGGATCGATGATCGCGACCCGGATCGGGGTGATATTCCGCACTTCCTGCGCGTAGCAATCGACCAGCACTTCGGCGGCGGCCTTGCTGGCGGCATAGGCCCCCCACCAGGCGCGCGGCGAGGTAGCGACCGAGGTGGTAAGGTAAACGAAGCGCGGGTTCGCGCTCTTGCGCAGCAACGGATCCAGTCGCGTGATCAAGGCCTGAGTGGCCGAGGCGTTGATGGTCAGCGCCTTGGCGAGGCTGTTGGCCTCAATATCGGTCACCCCGGTAAGCTGTGGCAGCATCGCCGCCGCATGGACCAAGACGTCCAGCGCGCCCCAGCGGCTGGCGACGGCCTGGGCCAGGCGAGCAATGCCATCGCCTTCAGCCAGGTCTACCGGAGCAATGGTTGCCGCACCGCCGGCCGCGAAGATCGCTTCCTCAACGGCTTCAAGCGCCTTGGTATCCCGCCCGGTCAGGATCACGTGCGCACCGGCTGCGGCCAGGGCCAGGGCCGTTGCCGCGCCAATACCGCGGCTGGCGCCCGTAACGAGCGCGAGCTGCCCGGAAAGGTCGGTCATGTGTCTTGCCCGACCGGGAGTTTGAGCTGGTCGGTCTCTGCCGCGCGATCAATCAGATCGGTCAGCCGGGTGGGATAGTCACCGGTAAAGCAGGCATCGCAATGCTGCGGGCAAGCGGCGTTGCGGCCCTTTTCGCCCACGGCACGATAGAGACCGTCGATCGAAACAAACGACAAGCTATCGGCGACGATGAACTTGGTCATTTCCTCCAGGTTCATCCGTGCCGCCAGCAGCTTGTTCCGTTCGGGGGTGTCGACCCCATAGAAGCACGAGTTGTTGGTCGGCGGACTGGCAACGCGGAAGTGGACTTCGGCGGCACCGGCATCGCGCATCATCTGCACGATCTTCATCGAGGTGGTGCCGCGCACGATTGAATCGTCGATCAGGACAATCCGCTTGCCTTCCACCAGCGCGCGGTTGGCGTTGTGCTTGCGCTTCACATCAGCATGGCGGGCGCCATCCGATGGCTGGATAAAGGTCCGCCCGACGTAGTGCGAACGGATGATGCCCAGGCCAAAGGGAATTCCACTTTCCTGCGCAAAGCCGATGGCTGCCGGCACGCCGCTGTCCGGCACCGGCACGACCAGGTCGGCCTCAACCGGCGCTTCACGGGCCAGCTCGATCCCGATCTTGCGGCGAACTTCGTAAACCGATTGACCGCCCGCAACCGAATCCGGCCGGCTAAAGTACACATGTTCGAAAATGCAGGGGCGGGCCGAGTGATTACCAAAGGGACGGTGCGAGCTGATCCGCCCATCCTGACGAACCTCGACAATTTCGCCCGGCTCGATTTCCCGCACGAACTGCGCGCCGACCACATCGAGCGCGACGGTTTCACTGGCGAAGACCGTGGCGTCGCCGATCTTGCCCATCACCAGCGGACGGATACCCAGCGGATCGCGGCAGGCAATCATGCGCTTGGGCGTTTGGCAGATCAGCGAATAGGCCCCTTCGACCATCCGCAGGGCATCCACGAACCGGTCCAGTAGGGTGGGATAACGGCTGGTTGCGATCAGGTGGATGATGACTTCTGTGTCAGAGGTCGACTGGAAGATCGCACCTTTGTCCACCAGCTCCTGCTTCAGGTGCATGGCGTTCGAAATGTTGCCGTTGTGCGCGATCGAGAAACCGCCGCGCGCCAGATCGGCGTGGAGCGGCTGCACATTGCGCAGGCCCTGGCCGCCGGTGGTGGAATACCGCACGTGGCCCGCAGCCATGTGGCCGGGCAGCTCATTCAGGATGGTCTGGTCGGCGAAAACCTGGGCGACATGGCCTAAGCCTCGGCGGGCAAAGAATTCCTTCCCGTCCCAGCTGACGATCCCGCAGGCCTCTTGCCCGCGGTGCTGGAGGGCATGGAGACCAAGCGCGGTAACGGCAGAGGCCTCTGGGCTGCCGATGACGCCGAAGATCCCGCATTCCTCGCGCAGCTTGTCGCCGTCAAAATCCAGGAATGGGTGCGTAATATTCATGGTTGGAATCGCCTGCCAAGTGCCGCTCGCGCTTCGGTTGCGCCTTTGGCCGCTCTTGGGCGTCAAGGCAAGCATGGGTTCGCCGCCGTCCCCAGCAGGCGGTCCAAAGACGGGGTTGTCTGCTGCGTGCGTCAGGCCCAATTCCCAGAAATCGGGGCAGGAAGGATCGACGCCATGAACTACATGACCAGCCATCTCGATCATGACGAGAATGAGACCAAGCTATTTGTGCCCGATGATGTGCAGGATGCCATGCGCACCCTGCTGCGCTGGGTCGGCGAGGATCCTTCCCGCGAAGGCCTGCTTGATACGCCCGCCCGCGTCGCCCGTGCCTGGCGCGAATATTGCCAGGGCAACGAGGAAGATCCAGCGCTGCACCTTTCGCGTACCTTTGCCGAAGTGGGCGGCTATGATGAGGTCGTGCTGCTGAAGGACATTCCGTTCCAGTCGCACTG
>CAZNFV010000004.1:0-28264 GCA_964572445.1 uncultured Novosphingobium sp.
CAAGATCGCGGAACACGTGCTGCGCCCCGCGCCCCAGGGTCAGGCCCGCCCCGGTTTCGCGCAGTTCACTGGCCGCTTCATGGACTTCCACGGCCCGCCCGGCGCGGGCCAGGGCAATTGCTGCCGTCAACCCACCCAGGCCTGCACCAATTACCAGCACCGGACCATCTGTTCGCATGGCGGGAAAGTGGCGCAAACTGTGTGACATCACAAGCATTCGCGCGTGGGAATGTCCGGACAACTCTGCTAGCCGTGGGCTAACCTCGGATGGTAACTGCAAAGGAGCACCAGCAGCGATGAAAGCTTGGGAAATCGGAACGATCACCGGCATTGACGGAATGCGGCTGGCTGAGCGTGCAGACCTGGTGCCGGGGCCGGGCGAAGTGCTGGTCGATGTGATCGCGGCAGGGCTGAACTTTCGCGATCTGATGGTGCTGGAAGGCCGCTATGGCGCGCCGAAGCCGCCCGAACGAATCCCGCTGGCCGATGGTGTCGGACGGATCGCGGCCTTGGGCGAAGGCGTTGCTGGCTGGTCCATGGGTGAGCGCGTGATGGCGCCGCATTTTTCGACCTGGATCGATGGCCCCTATTCGCTCAGCGTGTTTGCCAAAGATCTGGGGTCGAGCGCCGATGGCTGGCTGGCCGAACAGATCGTGCTGCCCGCTGCCGCGCTGGTCCGGGTGCCCGATGCCATGACCGATCTTGGCGCCGCGACCGTTTCGGTCGTCGCAGCGACGGTGTGGCACGCGATGGTGGTCTTTGGTCAGGTCCAGCCGGGGGAGCTGGTGCTGGCCCAGGGCACCGGCGGGGTTTCGGTGTTCGCGCTGCAGCTGGCCAAGGCGCTGGGGGCGCAAGTGGCGATCACCTCGTCAAGCGACAACAAGCTCGCCCGCTGCCGTGAACTGGGCGCAGACTTCACGTTGAATTACCGCGATCGTCCGGATTGGGCTGCGGCGCTGCTGGAACAGACCGGTGGTCGCGGGGCCGATGTGGTGGTTGATACGCTGGGCTTTGACGTGCTGGGTGAGACTGTGGCTGCTTGCGCTGTTAATGCCCGGATTGGCACTGTCGGTGCGCTTTCCGGCACGCCGCAGGCCCAGGCCGGGGTCAGCCAGGGGATGCTGATTGCGCGCAATATCGCGATCAAGGGGATCGCCTCGGGCAGTCGCGCGATGCTTTCTGCCGCGCTTGAGGTGATCGGGCGGGCCGGTGCAGAACCAGTGGTCGATGCGACCTTTGCCTTTGCCGATGCACAAGAGGCCTATCGCCATCTTGCCGCGGGCGCGCATCTGGGCAAGATTGCCGTCACGATCTGACAAGAGGACATGCCAATGCAATACCGCCAACTGGGCCAGGGCCTGACTGTTTCCGCCATCGGCCTTGGCTGCATGGGCATGCTTAAGGGCGGCAATTTCAACTATGGCGGCGATGCGGACCTGGTGGAGGCGGAGCGGACGATCCACCGCGCGATCGAGCTTGGCGTGACCTTTTTCGACACGGCCGAAATCTATGGCCCGCGCGCCAACGAAGAACTGCTGGGAAAGGCGATCAAGGGCAAGCGCGATGGGCTGGTGATCGCTACCAAATTTGGCTTCCGCTATAATGACGAAGGCCAGATCGCCGGGATCGATAGCAGCGCCGCCAATATCCGCCGCGCCGTTGAAGGATCACTTCAGCGGCTGCAGATTGACTGCATCGATCTCTATTACCAGCACCGCGTTGATCCGCAGGTGCCGATTGAGGAGGTGATCGGCGTGCTGGCCGATCTGAAGGTGCAGGGCAAGATCAAGCATATCGGCCTGTCCGAAGCTGCCGCCGCCACCGTGCGCCGGGCTGCTGCAGTCGCGCCGATTGCCGCCTTGCAGAGCGAATATTCGATCTGGGAGCGCGAGATCGAGGATGAAATCCTGCCGACTTGCCGTGAACTGGGCATCGGTCTGGTCCCCTATTCCCCGCTCGGCCGGGGGTTCCTCACCGGCACGGTCACCCGCGCTGAAGACCTGCCTGAGGGTGACTATCGCCGTAATGATCCGCGCTATCAGGATGACAACTACGATGCGAATATGCGGATCGTTGGCGTGGTGCAGGCTGTCGCCGCCCGCCGCAGCGCTTCCCCAGCACAGGTCGCGCTGGCCTGGTTGCTGGCGCAAGGGCCAGACGTCGTGCCAATCCCCGGGGCCAAGCGCCGGGTGACGCTGGAAGATTCGATGGCCGCTGCCGAACTTGAACTGACGGCAGAGGATCTGGCGGAAATTTCGGCCGCTGCACCGCGCGGTGCCACCAGCGGCCCGCGCTATCGTCCGGCGGGGATGGCGACTGTCCGGCTTTAAAGCCGGACCACAGCTTTGCCCATGGTCTGGCTGGATAGCAGCGCCTCGACCGCAGCGGGCACGGCATCCAGTCCGGTGCCAAGCACTTCGACATGGGCCTTGAGCAGGCCCTTGGCGTAAAGGTCGAACAGCTGTGCGCGGGCGGCTGGCCAGTGCGGTGTGTGCAGCGCGTTCATGAAAGCCCGGACCGAGGCGCCCTTGTAATAGAGCTTGTGACCGATCCGCGGCGCGGTGACCAGGCGGGGGTGATCATCAACCATGTCGCTGGCCCAGCCGCTGATTACCAGCCGGCCATGATCGGCCAGATTATCGACCATGGCATCGAAAACTTCGCCACCAACAGTATCCAGCGCGAGGTCGATCCGGTCGGCATATTCGCCGGCCAGCACCTCGGCGATGCTTTCGGTGCGATAGTCAATCACGCGGTCCGCGCCGAGGCTTTTGACGAAGTCCGCCTTGGCCGATCCGCCGCAGATCGCGATGACCTGACAGTCATGCAGCTTGGCGATCTGCACGGCGAGGTGGCCAAGGCCCCCGGCGGCGGCGCTGATCGCAACGGTTTCGCCGCGCTGCATCTGGCCGGTCAGCGTCAGGGCCAGCCAGGCGGCGACACCGCTGGAAGCCAGCGTCAGGGCTTCCGCAGTGGCTTCGGGCACCAGGACGAAATCATCAGCCGGGGCGCAATTGGCCTCCCGATAGCCGCCGCGAAAGCGGGTGGCGGCCACGGCATCGCCCACCGCCAGGCCGGTCACGCCAGCGCCGATTGCCGCAACGGTGCCAACGGCCTCCACGCCGGTCAGGAACGGCGGTTCAAGCCGGATCGTGCCAACCGCATTGCGGGCCAGCTGGGTATCGAAAATTCCGTTGATCCCGCACCAGGCATTGCGCACCAGCACTTCGCCGGGCGCTGGCTGCGGCAAGGTTAGCTCGCTGATCCGCGTGGCGGCTTGGAAGCTGTCCGCAAAGCGGTACTGCTCGATTGCGCGATAGGTTTGGGTCATCAGTCGCGCTGGAATTCGATCAGTTCGTAACGGTTCATCATGTAACCGTCGATCGAGGCGTAGACGAGGATGCAGTCCTCATCCGCAGTCGCCCAGATGTCATAGGCCGGATGGGGGACGCCGCCCATGCCGTGCGCGCTTTCATCGACAAAGCGGAAGTGATGGCAGGCAAAAGTCCCGGCAGCGACGGTCTTTTCCTCGTCACCGACATATTCCAGCGTGATGTTCACCTCGGCGATCATCGGCGGGGTCGCGCCGCGATGATCAGGCGAAGGCAGGAAGCAGCGCATATTGCGGCGATGCGGGCCCTTGCTGAGGTCCATCTTCCGGCCAAGGTAGCCATCGGCTACGACGGGATGGGTGCCAAAGGCATCGAACGCGCCAACCTGCATCGCTTGCGACAGGCGGCCGATTGAGGGGCCAAAGCTTTCGCAAGTGACTGTGCCATTGGCCGGATCGTGATGCATCCAGCCCGAGCCCATGAATGCGTCACCCACCGTCAGGTGCACGTGCAGGTTCTGCGGCACCATGTCTGGCCCGATGTGATAAGTGATGTCGCGCAGAACGGTGGGTTCGGGCTCTTCGATCTCACATTGGGCACGCAGGACCGTGCTGCCATCGGTGTGGTGCGTGAACGTGAACCACTCGCGCCCGCGTTCCTGGCCTTCCATCCCCGGCTTCACAGAGGTGTAGCGGATTTTGCCGCTGACGGTGCGGTGCTTCATCAGATCACTCCAGCTTTGTTCAGTTTTTCGATTACGTTCGCCTGGGCGCGCAGGAAATGCTCGCGCTCCGGCACCTGTGGTGTGCCTTGGCCATCCAGCATCGCATTGCCATCCTGCCCGGCGGCGGCGGCATAGGCCGCAGCGAACAGGGCCGGACGCAGGCGGGCCAGGCTGTTGGTCATCGCCGGCACCCGGCGGGTTTCGCGCAGGTGGGCAATGTCGATCTCGGCAAAGGCGGTGAAGGTCTCACCGCACATCGATTGAACCATGACCTTGCCATTGGGACCGACCACCTGGCTGTTGCCATCGGCGCTGGCCAGCGGGAGCGAACTCTCCGCAATCCCGGCGGTGTTGGCTGAGACGACATAGGCCATATTCTCCCAGGCGCGGGCGCGCTTGGCGACATCCTTGGCCGTGCCGAGCGGTGAGCCAATTTCGCTGGAAGAGTGGACGAAAAGCTCGGCCCCGCGAAAGGCCAGCGCACGGGCAATCTCGGGATAGAGGATCTCTTCCGATGCAATCGCGGCAATCCGGCCAATCGTCGTATCCGCCACCGGGAACACGCCTTCCAGACCGTAATGATCCAGATAGCGATCCCACACATCATGCGGGCTGGGCGCGAACATCGACAGCAGGCGGCGATAGCGCAGCACCACCGCACCAGCCGGATCGATCACGAAGCTGGTCTGGAAATAGAAGCCGGGGAAGTGGGCATCGCTTTCATAGGCGTTGCCCGCCACAAACAGTCCCAGCCGCTGGGCCACGGCGCCCAAAGCGGCATATTCCGGGCCATCGGCAGCGAAGGCAGCGCGTTCGGCAAAGTCCGGGATCGAGATACGCCCAGGGTAAGAGGTGAACAGATACTCCGGCAGCACCGCCAGCTTCACCGGGCGGCCCTGGAACTGTTCGATGAAGATCTTGGCGCCGCGAATCTGGCCCTCAATCTCACCGATGTGCACCAGCATCTGGGCCCGCGCCGCCGCTGCATCGGCGCAGCGTTCGACTGATTTGGCCATCAGCTGCATCGCTACGGCGACATAGGGCGTGGGCGCTGTCACAGGCCGAGGCTGCCCGGGTTCATCAGTCCCTTGGGATCAACCTTGGCCTTCAGCGCCTTCAGCAGGTCCCAGCTGGCCGGCGAATGGCCGTCCTTCAGCGGATAGGCCCGGGCAATCTGCAGGTGGACGGAACCCAGCTTCTGGAATTCTGCCACCACGCCAGTGCGCAGTTCGTGGACCAGCGCAGTGCTGGCGGCATTGGCGGGGAAGCCCTTGAGCTTGGCCAGGTGCGCATCCTCCACCGCGTGGCGGTGCAGCGGGTTGAGTTCATCCGGCCAGAAGAACACCGGCTCGATCAGGCAGGCCTGCGGGCTGACTGCCGCCAGCATCGCCCCGGCATTCACGCCCAGCGCCGCCATCTCATCAGCCCGGCTCGCGAACAGGGCCTGGACCGCGTGCCAGCCTTCGAGCAGCCGGGAATGCGGCAGGAAACCATGCACCGGCACCCAGCGTTCGCCCTCTGGCCCGACCATCGAGTTGACCGGAGGGAAGGGGTTGGCGCGCAGGATCTTGGGGATCGTATTCTCGATCGCCCGCCCGCCGGCTGCTTCGATCAGCCGGGTGATCTCTGCCATGTCGGCATCGGCTTCGTTCTGGCGGCGGCGTTCGGTGATGCAGTGCAGGCTGAACGGCACATCATCCAGGAAGCTGCGCCCGGCCAGTGCGACCTTGGCCCCTTCCTTGAGGCCCTTTAGCAGCGAACCCTGCGCCTTCATCATGTTGACCAGGCTCTTGGCATCGCTGGTCAGGCTATCACGCTTCATGCGCTGGGCCTGCAGGAACGGATCGAACCCGAAGTTCTCGCTCGCCAGGCCTTCGCGCGCCACGGCGCTCATCCCGGCGAAAACCTGTTCGGGCGTATCGAAGGCAAAGCTGCCATAGCCAAAGGCAGAGCCTTCGCGGACCAGCCGCAAGGTCGCCCGGGCCTTGACCCCGAAGGCACCGCAATCGGCTGCAAACAGCCCGGTCAGATCGGGGCCATAAGGCCGGAAGAAGCTGGAGCCAGTCGAGACGACTGAGCCATCGGCCAGAACCACATCAAAGCTCAGCGCGGAATCGACCACCGTGCCGCTGCCAGCGCCCCAGAACACGCCGTTCTGGCTCATCCCGCCGCCGACCGTGGCATTGATGCCCGATAGCGTGCCCCAGGCGCGGACCCGCAGGCCGCGCGGCTGAAGCTCGCGGCGCAAGGCGTCCCAGCTGATCCCGCATTCGACCGTGACGGTCATGTCCGTCTCATTCACTGCGATGATCTGCGTCAGGCTGGCGGTATCGACCAAAATAAAGCTGGCCGTGGGGGAGAGATAGCCGCCGGTATAGCTCATGCCGCCGCCGCGCGGGATCACGGCGATTCCGGCTGCCGTTGCCGCTCCGATGCCGGCGGCGAGTTCTTCTACCGACGCAGGGCGAAACACTGCCAGCGGAGGCGGGCCGGCGGCGTATACATCGTAGCGATAGAGTTCGCAGGTCTCCGCGTCCGTCAGGAGCGAGGCAGCACTGACCTTGCCGCCCAGCGCGGCGAGCGGATTGGCGACGATAGCGTTCATGCGGCTTCTTCCTTTGCGCCGAAGATGGGGTAGCGACCCAGGGTGATGAGCAGGAGGGCCCCTGCGATAAACAGGAACATCGATGCATAGAGCATCTGGTCATAGTTGCCGGTCACATCGCGAACCCGGCCGTAAAGCACCGGGGAAATGGCCGAAGCGAGCCCGAAGGGCATATAAAGCATGCCATAGATCTTGCCGTAGCTGGCCATGCCGAAATAGCGGCTGGCGAGGTAGGCGATCAGATCGCTCTCGGCCCCGGCGGCAAAGCCCAGCATGAAGGCGGCGATGTAGATCGTCTGCACATCGGTGCCGGTGCCCATCAGCCACCAGCAGGCCGCCGCCGGGATCATCAGGATCGGCAGGCAGACAATCGGTGCCCAGATCCGGTCCAGCAGCCAGCCGGTGATGATCCGCCCTGCCATCAGCGCCAGGCCGATCATCCCCATGATGCTGGCGCCTTCTGCGGCGCCCATGCCGTGTTGTTTGATGATCTCGGGCATATGGATGTGGGCGCCGCCATAGGCCAGCGCGACCAGTGCGATCGACAGCCAGATCGTCCAGAACCGGCGATCGCGCACGGCCTCGCCCAGCGATACGCCGGTCAGATTGCCGCCGACGGAAATGCCCTCGGGCATCTCCTCACGCGCCGGTTCGCGGAACAGGAAATAGGCCACCGGCAGTGCGAGCAGCAGCGGGAACAGCGCAATCGTGGGATACATCCCGCGCCAGCCCCATTGTTCAATCGCCCAGACCGCCACCCGCGGCACAACCAGTGCGGCGAACGAGGTGCCGAGCAGCAGGATACCCAAGGCCAGCCCGCGGTTCTTGTAGAACCACATGTTGATTGCGCGGCTCCAGGTGACCGGCGTGGAGCCGATCCCGACCAGGCCGATCAGGAACCACAACAGGTAAAAGGCGAAGATCGACGCCGGGGTTGCGCCCAGTGTGGCAAAGAGCAGTCCGAAGGCGAGGGTGGACAGCAGCGCGACCTTGCGCACGCCATGCCGGTCAGCCAGCGATCCGAAATAGGGCGCCAGCAGCGCTGCCGTAATCCCGTAAACGGTCATCGAGAGCGAGGTCTGGGCATAGGACCAGCCGTATTCCTCTTTCAACGGCGCCAGCGCGAAACCAATCGTGTTGAACGGCAAGGGCGATGCACCGCAAGCGACCCCCACCAGGCCAGCGAGCAGGACTTTCCAGCCCATCGCAAATTCGGATTTCTGCGCGCTCATCCCAGTGGTTCTCCCCTCAGCTGTTCAAGCCCGAACAGCGCATCCATATATCCTTCGACCACCCCCAGCCCGTGAAGCCGAGGCAGTGGCTGACAAAGGTGCCTGCGGGCACCGTGATTGTCTCCAGTCCAATGTAAGTTAACCCACTGGCGGATATTTCCTGCCCGGGTCCAGTCGCGGCTGAAGCTCTCCCCCTCGGCCCCATCGCTGCGGTCGCGATCGGCGATGCGTCCCCGGCGCTGAGGGAGCGGAGCGAATTCAGCGCGCATGGTAGAACTCGGTCAGGTTACCATCGGGGTCGCGCACGGCGAACAGATCGACCGTGCCCAGGCCCGCGATTCTCACGCCATCAGCGGCATGGGCGATGGCCGTCCCGTTGGCTTCGACCGCTTGGCGATAGGTTGCCAGATCGCGCACCGGGAAGCGCAGCAGCAGAATGCCAAGGTTGGGTGGGCTGGCATGGGCGGATTGGTCCGTGCCGGTAAAGCCCTGCATCTCCATCACCTCAACCCGGCCGGTTTCCCCTGGCACCGGCTGCAAGGCCGCAGCGGCGCGCTTGATCGAGGGAGTATAGTTCAGCGGGATCCCAAAGTTGGACCGCGCTGGTTCTGGCGGTTCACTGGCGCTGTCGAACACCAGTTCAAAGCCCAGGTTGTTCAGGTAAAAGTCCCGCGCGCGGGCCTTGTTACTGACCATCCGCATTGAATTGAAGGCATGGCTGATCCGCCCGACCGGGAAAGCCGTGAAGGCGGGGCTGACCCGCTGGTAAACCGCAATATTGATCCCGTGCGGTCCGGTCAGCACGACATTGCGCAGGTCAGACGCGCCGAAAGTGAAGCGCACCGGCTCGCTCTCCGCCCACCAGCCGGCCTTGATCGCGGCATCAAACAGCGCCGGGACATCGTCTGAACGGACCATCAGCGAATAGATCCCGCCCGGATCCCAGGTGCGGGCCGCCAGCCTGACGGGCCGCTGCGCGACTCCGGCAAACCGCACGAAGCGCAGGCAGCCGCTGCTGGCCTGCGGTGCGCACCAGCGTTCAAATTTTGCACGCGCTGTTCCGGGGACATTCCAGGCGGTCAGTTCAGCGCGCTGAACCGTGCCGGCGGATTGCCGCGTCCACTGGCCTTGGCTGGCCAGCAAGGTGGTGAAGGGCGTGAATGCAGCGACGCCGACCACTGCTTCGCTCCAGGGAGCGACACCGTGATCGGCGGCCACACCGGCTTGCGCCGGACCAGTGGCCGCGGCGGCAAGAAGTACAATTGCCGCCGCAGCCGGATATTTCATCAGAAGTCGAACTTGGCCCGCAGGGTCCAGGTGCGGGGTGGGTTCAGGTAGAGGACGTTGGCGAGGGTGCTTTCAACCGCTTCCTGATCGAAGCAGTTCTTGCACTCTGCGACGAGCGACCAGCCGGCTTCAGACTTCAACGCCAGCGAGGCATTGGCAATCCAGCGCGCCTTGCTGAATGAACCCGTCACGAAATCACCCAGGCCGCGGGTATTGCCGCCATAGGTAACGCCGCCGGGGCTGGTGAAGCCCTGGCTGTAGAAGCTGACCTGGCTGGTGCCGGTTTCGCTGTCTGCGCGCCAGCTGGCATTGGCCGATGGGACCAGCGTGAGGCCGCCACCAAGCGGGGCTTCATAGCTGGCGCCGAAGGCCATGGTCCAGTCAGGGCTGCGGACCGGTTCTGCCAATGTCCCGGTCGGGGTGACGATGCCAACGCCGCATGCCGTGGCGTTATCCGCACCAGTGCCAACTGGCACCTTGCCCGCAGCCAGCTGCGCGCGGCAGGCGGCCAGCTGTCCGGCAACGGCCTGAACACCGTATTGGTCAAACGCCGGGGCATTTGCATCAAGCCGGTAAGCATCATCCATATAGCCGACCGAACCGAAGAGGGTCAGCCCATCAACCGGACGCGCGGTGACTTCCAGTTCGAGACCCTTGTTGCGGTAGTCTGCAAAGTTGCGGGTGATGAAGGCGATCGAGCCGTTTGCACGGTTAAAGGCCGATGGCGTTTGCAAGCCCTTGATGTCCAGCCAGAACGCCGTCAGGTTGACGCGCAGCCGGTTGTCCATGAGGTCCGCCTTGAGGCCGGCTTCATAGGACCAGGCCTGTTCCGGACCGAATGGCAGGGCTTCTGACGGGGCAGTGGCACGGGCGCCCCAGCCGCCCGACTTGAAGCCCTTCGTTGCGCTAAGGAAGACCAGCACATCGTCGTTGACCTTGTAATTCAGGGCAAAGCGCGGGGTCCAGACCTTGGTCCGCAGCTTGGTCGGGATCGCAACGCCGTTGGCTGCCTTCAGATTGGCATTGACCAGGCAGGTAGCCTCAACCGTGCCATCATTGCAGCTGGCGCGGTTGTCGGTGATGTCGAAGGTCTTTTCTTCGTCGGTGTAGCGGATCCCGGCGGTGAAGGTCAGCGCATCGGAAGCGTGCACATCAGCTTGCGCATAACCGGCCCAGGCTTCGGTGTTGTTCTTCAGGCGCCGGTCGGCCAGCAGGAACGGGAACCCGGCCGGTGGCGGGGCGAGGCCCAGGTTGAAGAGATCGGCAAAGTCGGTGTCGTTCTTTTCCTTGATGTAGAACACGCCGGTCACGTAATCGATCAGGCCATCACCGAGTGATCCGGACAGCTTCACTTCCTGCGTGAACTGGGTGTGCTTCCCGTCGTTGGCGATATCGAACCCGCCCAGGGTATAGCCGCGTACCGGCGGATTGGGGACGGCCAGGCTTGGCAGAGCGCGGCCATCGGCGAAGTCCAGCGCGAACTTGTGTTCCAGGCTGACATAGCCCGTGATCAGGTTGAGGTTCATCTTGTCAGACAACCCGATCTGCAGGTTCGAGGCGATGAGATCCATCTTGGCCGTGTTGCCCAGGCCGAAATCGTCTTTGCGGCCGGTAAAGCGGCCACCGAAGTCATTCACCTTCTTCAGTCCGGTGGAAACGAAGCGTCCATCGCAATTGGCCGGATTGGCCGGATCGCAATCGAAGTTGGCGATGTTTGAAGCATCGGCGAAGGTGTGCGTGTAGCTTGAACGCCAGGTTACGCTGTCAGACAGCTCACCCTTGATGCCGAGGCGCATGCCCCAGCCGTCGTTTTCATTGGTGCGCTCACCCGTGGTGGTGTTTTTGGCGTAGCCATTGTCATCCTGCCAATAGCCGGAGACCTTGACCGCGAACTGCGGCGAAAGCGGCAGATCGATCGATCCGCGCGCGAGCTTGCGCTGATAGGAGCCATAGCCAGCCTCAACATAGCCGCCGAGCGTATCGCCCGGGTCCTTCATCACGACGGCAATCGCGCCGCCAGTGGTGTTGCGGCCAAACAGGGTGCCCTGCGGACCCCGCAGCACTTCGACGCGTTCGACATCGAAGAAGCTGAAGTTGTTGGCGTTCTGGCGGCTGATGTAGATATCATCGATATAGGTGCCGATCGGCGGATCGAATGTGGCGATCGACTCGGTATTGCCGACGCCGCGGAGGTAATAGGAGTTCGCGGTGCCAAGCCCGGTGTTGTTCAGGCCCACAAGGTTCGGCACGAACTGGGTAACATCAAGGGCAGTGTTGATCCCGCGGGTTGCCATGGTCTCGGCATTGAAGGCCGTGATCGCGATGGGAACGTCCTGCGCGCTTTCAGCGCGGCGCTGGGCCGTGACGACGATGTCTTCGAGTCCCTGATCATTGTCAGCCGGGGCCTGAGCATATGCTGGAGCTGCCAGCATTGCGACAAGCGAAACGGCGCTCAGCAGTGCAATACGTTTCATCGTTGGTCCTTCCCTTTGAGTTCGATCCCCGCGCCCGGTTATCACTACCGGATCGTTCATTCGGGGGCATTCAACCTGCGATGCAAAGTTGTCCGGACATTTGGGCTTTTGTCAAGCGGCGAAATGTGGTGTTGTCTGGACAACTATTGCCGGGGGGACCGATTCATGAGCCTTGCTGATCTTGCCTATCCGACGCTGGTCTACGTCCATCTGCTGCTGTTCGTGATGTGGCTGGGGGCAGATGTTGGCGTGTTTCTGCTCGGGCAGCATTTCCGCAAGCGTGAACTTTACACCCTCGATCAGCGCATCGCCTTGCTCAAGCTGCTGGTGATCGTTGACCTGACACCGCGCGCGGCCTGGGCCTTGATGGTGCCGCTGTCGCTGACCGTTTCCTATGTTGGCAATTGGTGGCATGTGCCGGTTGGCCTGATCTGGGCCAGCTGGGCGATTGCCGGCGTCTGGCTGGGGCTGGTGCTGGATGCCCATGCCCATGACATGACCCCGCGCGCTGCGCGCAACCGCCGGATCGAAAGCTGGATTCGCTACCTGCTCTGCGCGTTCTACCTGTGGCTGGGCGCGCAGTCGGTGCTGACCGGCAATCCGATTGCGCCGACCTGGCTGGCCTGGAAGGCGCTGTTGTTTGGCGCGATCTTTGCAGCCGCGATCATGATTGACGTGACGTTCAAGCCCGTCGGTGCCCAGCTGGGCCGCCTGCTGGCCGAAGGGTCAAGCGATGCCACCGAAGTGCCGCTGCGCCGGACCATGGACAATACCCGCTGGTGGGTCTGGTTGACCTATCTGCTGCTGGTGATCACGTCTTATCTGGGGGCGGTCAAGCCGATCCCTTGATGAGCCTAGCGGTGCTGGATCAGAACGGTTTCAGCACCGCCAGCACGGCGATCGTGAACACCTGCAACCACAGGCAGGCCAGGATCGAAGTGGCCCGGCGATAGGTGCTGCGCAGGCTGCTTTCGCGCTCTGGCGTGGAGCCTTGCGCCAGCACTTCGCCCCAGACGGTGAAGTGCCGGATCAGCTGGAAGCGGATCAGCAGGCCGCAGCCAATCACGCCGCCGAACAGGACCAGCTTGACCCGCAGCCACACCGGCCAGTCGGCCTGGGTCGCGGCCAGGGTGAGCAGCGTCAGCCCCAGGCCATAGCGGACCACGCGATCCAGCTTTGCGAGGCGCTGCCCCAGCGGGGTCTTGCGGGTGCGGTGCGTGGCTTCAACCAGCGCGAGCCAGCCCAGGCCAGCGAGCAGGGCAATCCCGCCCATTGCGGCTGGCAGCAGGCCAAGCCCGGCCAGCAACATCGTGCCCAGCATGGCCTGCAGCACCAGCGCATAGCGGACGTGCTGATCGACCACCATCAGGTGATCGGTCATCTCTTGCCGTGCCGCCACCGGCAGATCGCTGCGGTGAACGATGAAGCGGTATTCGCTGTTTATGACCAGATCAGAACCGAGCCAGTAGCCCAGTACGATGGTGTGGATTGCAAGCAGGATCGTCTGGCTCATCGGGGTGCCCTGGGCTGGAAGGAATAGAACGCCGGGTCATCGTGCGATTGCCAATCGGCGGTGAGGTAACTTTCGTTGATCAGGGTGCGCTGGAACAGCCGGCCCTTCTCGTACCAGTGCCAGGTGCGGTTCTTGGCCAGGCCATCTTCCGCCACGGTGATCATCTCATAATAGCGGAAGTCTGGCTGTCCGGCGCGGGTCCAGGCCACCATGATCGTGCGCTGCGTTTCGTCCATGGGCAGGGGCGCGACCCAGCCATCGATGTTGACGTTGGAGATGTTGATCCGGTCGCCCTGCAAAACGCCATCGAAATAGCGGATTTCGCGCGTGCCATCGGCCCAGTCATAAATGTTGGACTGGGCCAACCGAGCCACCCCTTCCGGCCCGTCGATCAGGCGGCAGACCAGCATTGACTTGTGCCGGTCAATCTCGCGGTGATCGGCATCGAAGTGGACATATTCGCCCTGCCAGACCCCGGCCTGGCTGGCGACGAGCGGCATCGTCGCAGCAATCGCGCCCATGATCAGTGCCCCGCGCTAGGGGCTGGTTTCTGAACGGGCTTCTTTTCGGCCACCCTCTGCTTGAACACGGTCCAGGTCGTTGCATTGGGGCGGGCATCGTCGAGCGGGGGTGGGGCGGTATAGGTGGGGTAATTCAGCGCGATCTCGTCCTTGAGCACCTTAGGCAGTTCATCAAAGCTCTTAAGCTTGTTGCCCATGGCGTTGACCACCATCTGGCCCTGCCGTCCGCGCATCTTCATCCACGGCATCCAGTCCGAAATCCGCACCCACGAGACAATCGGATAGGCCGTCGGGTTCTTCAGGTTGAGCATCTCCTCCGCGTCATAAGCGAAATCGAAGATCTCCATCGCGTGGTACTTGCCGCCGATATAGTCCTGATAATCGCCGGCCAGCACGTTGTGATAAAACAGCGGGACCTCAACCGGGTCAAAGATCCAGCGGCCTTCACGCCGGCCAGTAAACTTGATCGGCGTGCCATCAGCAGCATTGGCGAACTGCGGACGCTGGTTCACCGGATCATTGGCGATGTGCATCACGTCGACCACTTCGTCGGTCCACGGATTGGTCCACTTGCGGACGACTTCCCCGGTCTTGGGATCGAGGTAGAGCATGATCTCACGGCTCAGCAGCCGCCAGCCTTTGCCGCGCTTGGGGTCATCTACCGTCACGCAGGTGCGGACATTCATCCCTTCGCCGGTGAACAGCAGCCGGTCGGGTTCGCCCGTGATGCGCGAATAGAACTTGCCGGACCAGTGGTAGACCGCCGGCTTGCCATCCGCTTCACCGCACTGGGCGCGCTTCGATATTTCCAGCGCATCTTCGGGCTTGTTAAGGTCTAGCATCCGGGCTTTGCCTGCTGCCAAGGCCGGGCTGGCCGTTACCGCCAGTGCCGCCGCCGCCACCATCCACTTGAATGTCCGCATGATCCCGCTCCCCTCCAGGTTATGGAGTGGAGCATAGATTTGTCCGGACAACTTGTGAAGCGTTGAATCGCTGTCAGGGCAGCAGCAGTTCCGCCATCGCTTCAACCACCGCATCGGCGTCGAGCCGGTACGTGCGGTAAAGGTCAGGCAGGTCACCGGTCTGGCCAAAGCGATCAATGCCCAGCGGGCTGACCCGCTGGCCGCGTACGCCGCCGAGCCATGACAGTGCGGACGGCGAGCCATCGAGCAGCGTCACGATCCCGGCATCGGCGGCCAGTGGGGCCAGCAGGGTTTCGACATGCGAAGCAGCGCGCTTGCCGCCCTGCCAGCGCGCTGCCTGCGCGGCGGACCAGCCGCGATGCAGCAGATCGGGCGAGGTGACGTTCAGCAGGCCCAGGCCCGGCAGATCGTCGGCCAGTTGCTCCCAAGCGGCGATTGCTTCGGGGGCAATCGCGCCGGAAAAGGCAATGGCCGCGCGCGATCCCACTGCCGGTGCCCGCAGCCAGTAACCGCCGGCCAGGGCATCGGCTTCCCAGGCGGCATCGGTGCGCACCTGTTGGTCGATCACCCGGGTTGAGAGCCGCAGATAGGTTGAGCCGCCGTCGACTGCCTGAATTTCCGCAAAGGCGCGGTGCATGAACAGCGCCAGTTCATCGGCAAAGGCTGGCTCGTAATGCGTTAGCCCGGGCTGGCCCATGCCGATCAGCGGCGTGTTGATCGACTGGTGCGCCCCGCCTTCCGGTCCAAGCGTCAGGCCGGATGGCGTCGCCACCAGCAGGAACCGCGCGTCCTGGTAACAGGCATAGTTCAGCGCATCGAGCCCGCGCGAAATGAACGGATCATAGACAGTGCCGATCGGCAGCAGCCGCTCGCCAAACAAAGGGGCCGCCAGGCCCAGCGCGGCGAGCATCAGGAACAGGTTGTTCTCCGCAATGCCCAGTTCGATATGCTGGCCGGCTTCGTGCCCGGCCCACTTTTGCGGGCTGGGGATCTTGGCCCCGGCAAACACGTCCTTCAGCTCCTGCCGCCGGAACAATCCGCGCTGGTTAACGAAGGCACCCAGGTTGGTTGAAACGGTCACATCGGGAGAAGTGGTGACGATCCGGTCCGCCAGCGGATGGCCCGATTTGGCCAGATCAAGCAGCACCCGTCCGAAGGCGGCCTGGGTCGATTGCTCGGCCCCGTCCGGCACGGGCAGGCGATCCGGCACTGGCACGGTCGGGGCCGTGCGGGCAGGGTGGGTTAGTTTGGTCCGGAACGGTTCCAGGAAGGACTTCAGCGCGGCAGCGCTGTTATCGCCCAGGCCAGAGAGCGGATCCCACTCGGTTCCTTCGGCTATGCCTAGACTGGCACGGTAATCGGCCATCTGAGTGGGGTTCATCAGCCCGGCGTGGTTATCCTTGTGGCCCTGGAAGGGCAGGCCGTGGCCCTTCACAGTATAGGCGATGAACAGCGTCGGCACTTCATCCTGCGCCCGGTCAAAGGCATCGATCAGCGTTTCGATGCAGTGTCCGCCCAGATTGAGCATCAGGCGGGACAGGCCATCATCATCGAAGCTGGCAACCAGAGCGAGCGCAGCTTTATCGCCCGCCAGATCGGCATTAAGCCGGGCCCGCCAGGCGGCTCCGCCCTGATAGGTCAGCGCGGCATATTCAGCGTTGGGGCAATCATCGATCCACGCCGCGACCGCTGCGCCGCCGGGGCGCTTGAAGGCTTCGCGTTGCAGCTTGCCGTGCTTGATCGTGATGACCCGCCAGCCACAGGTTTCGAAGATATCATCGAAGCGGCGGAACATCCGGTCGGCGGTCGTGCTGTCGAGCGACTGGCGATTGTAATCAACGATCCACCAGCAATTGCGGATATCGTGTTTATAGCCTTCGATAAGGCACTCATAGATATTGCCTTCGTCCAGTTCGGCATCGCCCATCAGCGCGATCATCCGCCCAGCTTCGCCTTCCGGCAGCTGGCCATGCGCGATCAGGTAATCCTGCACCAGACTGGCAAAGGCGGTGACAGCCACACCAAGCCCGACCGAGCCGGTGGAAAAATCGACCGGGATCTTGTCCTTGGTCCGGCTGGGATAGGACTGGGCGCCGCCGAGGCCGCGGAAGGCCTGCAGCTGTTCGAGGCTCTGGTTGCCCAGCATATAATGCAGCGCATGCAGGACCGGACCGGCGTGCGGCTTTACCGCCACCTTGTCCTGCGGGCGCAGGGCATGGAAATAGAGCGCCGACATGATTGCGGTCATCGAGGCGCAGCTGGCCTGGTGCCCGCCGACCTTCAGCCCGTCGCGGCTCTCGCGCAGGTGGTTGGCGTTGTGGATGATCCACGCCGAAAGCCAGCGCAGCCGTTGGTCAATGGTTTCCAGCGTGCGGATCAGCTCGGCACGCGAATCTGGTTTGAGCATGGCCGGGCCTTAGCCGAGCGGAGCCTGTTCCGCATAGGCAGCAATAGGGGCAGCTTCCCCATCCTGGCGGATGATCGCCTTGACCCTGAAATAGCGGTACAGGCCGGCATCGCCCATGCGGCTGGGCCCCATGCCGGATAGCTTGAACGAGCAGTTTTCAGCATCCCAGACCCCGGCCGTCATCGACCCATCATTGATCGAGATTGCGCCAGCTTCCAGCCGCTCGCCCACTTGCTCGGCTTCGGCCGGATCGCCGATCACTGCGGCGGACAGGCCATAGATCGTGTCATTAGCCAGCCGGATTGCCTCTTCCACATCGTCATAGATCGTGACCGGAATAACCGGGCCGAAAGTCTCGTCAGCGATGATCGCCATGTCTGGGGTCACGTCGGTCAGCACGGTCGGGCGCAGATACTTGCCGCCGCCCAGTGTCTCAACCTGCCCGCCGTGGAGGACCTTTGCCCCTTGGGCTACGGCCGCGTCGATCTGCGCCTGAACCTTGTCGGCCTGGGGCGGGAAGATGAACGGGCCGATATGGCCTTTGGTAATGTCAGGATAGTTGAACGCCACCTGCTGGGCTTGTTCGACCAGCGCGGCGAGGAAGGCATCGGCCAGACTGCGGTGGACATAGAGCCGCTCAATCGATTGGCAGGCTTGGCCATTGGCCGCGACGCTGGAGCGCAACGCAATCGACGCCGCCTTGACCGGATCGGCCGATGGCAGAACGATCATCGGATCCTTGCCGCCGAGTTCCAGATTGGCGGGAATAAAGGCCGCCGCCGCCGCCTCGGCCACTTTGCGGCCGGTCGCCACGGAACCTGTGAAGCAGACGTAATCGACATTGCCGACGATCGCCCGGCCAGTATCGGCATCGCCTTCGACAATGTGCAGGACTTTGGACAATTCGGGCACGGCTGCGATTGTCTCGCGCAGCACCGGAATGAAGCGCGGCGTAATTTCGCTCGGCTTGATCAGCGCGGCGCAGCCAGCCAGCAAGGCCGGGATCGCATCGATCAGCGCCAGCAGCAGCGGGAAGTTCCACGGCGCGATCACGCCGAGCAGCTGGTAAGGCACATGGCGGTTGCTGATGGTCACGCCGGGGGTAGCGCTGGGCACGCCTTTCAGGTCCAGCGCCGCGATCATTCCCGGGCCTTGCGCGGCCCACCGCTGGAGCGTGCCAACAACGCTCAGCACTTCGATATTGGCAATCGCCGTGCGGCCGGTGTCGACGCTAAGCCGGGCGACGAGATCGCCGGCGTGGCCCTGGATCGCATCGGCCCATTTCAGTAGCGCTGCCCCTCGCGCTTCGGCCCCCATGGCCAGCCAGGCTGGCTGCGCGGCGCGCAGGCCTGCCGCAATCGCGGCAATCTCCGCAGCCGGAGCAGCTTCAATCGCGTAGTCATTTTCGCCGGTGCGGGGGTTGCGGACGGGGATGGTCATGGGAAGGCTCCTGTTCGCGCGCACCTTTGCCCGGTGCTGCAAAGTTGTCCAGACAACTTTTAGAGTGAGGGTGGTTTCTGGGTGAGCAGCGCGCCGAATTCCTGGAGGTCGGCCAGACCGGCCCGCAGGCTGTCGGTCGATCCGGTTTGCCGCAATACTGCCAGGTGCGCGGGGCCTTGCCGGATGAAGCCGTGGAGCAGCACCAGCGGGTGAAGCGCGATGGAATAGCCAAGCGATTCCAGCTGGGCCGCTGAAGAGACTGGGCTAACCGCACCTTCGACCAGATTGTGGACCAGCGGCACAGTGGGCAGGGCCGCCGCGATGGCCTTCATCTCAGCCACAGTTTCGGGCCCTTCAAGGAACACCAGATCGGCACCCGCTTCCGCAAAGGCACAGGCCCGGTCGAGCGCGGAACTGAACCCTTCGACACTGCGGGCATCGGTCCGGGCGATCACCAAAGTGCCACCGCGGCGGGCATCGAGCACAGCCTTGAGTTTATCCAGATACTCTTCCTGCGGGATCACGGCCTTGCCAGCCAAAAATCCGCAGCGTTTGGGGAAGACCTGGTCTTCCAGCTGGATCGCGGTGGCCCCGGCAGCCTCCAGCACGCGGATTGTCCGGACGGCATTATCCGCGTTGCCGAAGCCGGTATCGGCATCGACGACCAGCGGCAGGTCGGAAACTTCGCGGATCAACTGCACCGTCTGGGCCAGTTCGGCCATGGTGACAAAGCCCATGTCGCGCCGTCCATGCCGCGCCATCGAGAGCGCCCCGCCAGAGAGGAACGCCGCCGGGAAGCCGGCCTGCTCAACCAGCTTGATCGACAAGCCATCCCAAACGCCGGGCAGCGACAGCACCTGCCCCAGCGCATAGCTGGGCACGGCAGCGGCAAGGGCGGCATAGCGGTCCATCAGGATTTGAGCTGGCCTGGAATGTGGCTCTCATGATTGGCGAGGTACCAGTCCGCGATCTCTTCGCGCGTGGCCCACCACACGCCGGGCAGCGACTGGGCGTGCTGGATGAACTCGCGGATTGCGCGAATGCGGTGCGCGCGGCCCGAGACGTGAGGATGGAGGCCGACATTCATGATCCGCCCGGTCTTGGCACCCTCGGCGTAGAGCACATCCAGTTCCTCAATCAGCGCATCGCGGAACTGGTCCGTGGTGTAGTTCTTGCGGGTGATGAAGGTGAAATCGTTGATCTCGTTCGAATAGGGCGTCGCCACGATCGGCCCATGCGGCGTGCGCAACAGATAGGGCTGATCGTCGTTCATGATGTCGCAGTAGAAGGTGCAGCCATATTCGGCGAGGATATCGGCAGTCTGCAACGTGCCGCGCAGGCTTGAGGAGAGCCAGCCCTTGGCCTTGCGCCCGGCATATTTCTCATACTGGGCGAGTGTGCGCAGCACGAGATCGCGTTCCTGTTCAGGCTGGTGGGCATAGTTGCTGAGCAATTCGCCCTGTTCCCAATTGTGGGCCAGCAGTTCCCAGCCACGTTCCAGACAGGCATCGACCATCGCAGCGCGGCGTTCAAAGGTTACGGCATTGGTGGTGCAGCTGGCTTTGACGCCCAGTTCATCGAACAGGTCATACAGCCGCCAGATCCCCACGCGCTGGCCATATTCACGCCAGGTGTAATTGGGGAAATCGGGCACGTTGCCGGGCAGCACATCGGGCAGGATAGCCGGGCCGCCAGCGTAATAGGGCTTGTCGGTATCCTTGGTCAGGTCCCAGGTTTCCAGGTTGAAAGTCAGGATCAGCGCGACCCTTGCGCCGTTTGGCCATTGCAGCGGCTGGCGCTGGCTGATCGGCACATAATCGTATTCCATAACCGTCTCCCAGGGCGTGACGACGAACCCTTCGCGCGTCACGCCATCCGTTTCATGCCAGCCGGGAGCGCTCTTCGCCAGACGGATACATTTGGTCTGGGCCGATCTCGCTGCCGATTGTGCGCCCATAGAAGGGGCCAGGACGCAGTTTGCGGGAGTTGGCAGGGAATATGGCAAGCACAGAGCGATGCCAGGTCATGATCGCCGGGGCAGGCCCGGTTGGCACGGTCATGGCGACGCTGCTGGCCCGCGCCGGCATTGACGTGATCGTGCTGGAAGCGGGCGATGACTGCGCGCAGGATATGCGCGCATCGACTTTCCACCCCCCGACGCTGGAAATGCTCGATGAGATCGGCATTACAGCCATGCTGCTGGACCGCGGGCTGAAGGCCCCGGTCTATCACTGGCGCGATCGCCGCTCGGGCGAGGTGATCGAGTTTGACCTAACGGAAATCGGTGATCGCACCCGCTATCCATTCCGGATTCAGTGTGAACAGTACCACCTGAGCCGCGCGCTGGCTTCGGGGCTGGATCAGTATCCCAATGCGTCGGTCCGCTTCGGTCACCGATTGCTGTCGTTCGAACAGGACGATCAGGGCGTTTCCATTTCCGCCGAAACGCCGTTTTCGGTCGCGCATTTCCGGGCCGACTGGCTGATTGGTGCAGATGGCGCGAACAGCCTGGTCCGCAAATGGCTGGGCACTGAATTTGATGGGTTTACCTATCCCGAAAAGTTCCTGTGCCTTTCAACCGCGACCGAACTGGGCGACTATCTGCCGAACCTGGCCCACGTGAATTATGTTTCCGATCCGGATGAGTGGCTGGTGCTGCTGCGCGTGCCGAAGCTGTGGCGCGTGCTGCTGCCGGCGGCGCAGGATACCAATGATGATGACCTGCGCTCCGACGCGACCAAGAATGCAGTGTTTGATCGGCTAACGGGTAATGGCGCGGCGGTGGAAACCTATCACCGCACGGTTTACCGGGTCCATCAGCGGGTGGCGAAAAGCTTTGTTGAAGGCCGGGTCATGCTGATCGGCGATGCCTGCCACCTCAACAATCCGCTGGGCGGGTTCGGGATGAATTCGGGCGTCCACGATGCCTTTAACCTGGCCGAAAAGCTGCTCCCGGCGATTGCGGCGGGCAAGCCGAACGGCACTCTGGCCCTGTATGATCGCCAGCGCCGCACCGTGACCCACGCCTTTACCCAGGCGCAAACGATCAAGAACATGGAATTCATCCAGGGCGGGTCAGATCAGGCGCACGAGCGGCGCCGGGCTGACATGCTGGCGATCAAGCAGGATGACCAGCAACGCCGCGCCTATCTGCTGCGGCAGGCGATGTTCGAAAGTCTCGAGCAGGCAGCGGCGATCCAGTAAGGAATCCAAGGTTATGACCGATGTGCAAGGCTATCGCGCGGTTCTGGGCGTGATCGGTCCGTCGACCAATACCGTGGTACAACCTGACATGGAGCGGATGCGGCCAGCGGGCGTGACCAACCACTATCGCGGGATCTTCGTGACCGACCCGGTGGCGCTGTCCAATGACGATTTCCTGGCTGGGACCACGGCAATTTCGCAGAACACCATGACCGCCGTGCGCGAGGCGATGACTTGCAAGCCTGATTATCTGGTGCTCGGCATGTCGGCGATCACGTTTTACGGCGGTGTTGCCGGCGGGGCGAAGTTCAAGGCGGAGGTTGAAAGTCTGGCCGGCGTCGGTGCCTCAACCGGTTCTGAATCGACAGTCGCGGCGCTTAAGGCCTTTGGCGGGATCAAGCGGGTCAGCTTCGTTTCGCCCTATTACCCGGTCGCGAACGACGAAGTGCGGCGTTACCTGGCCGAAAGCGGGTTCGAAACCGTTCGGGACGTGCCGCTGGAATGCAAATGCTGGACGGACATCGCCAAAGTCACGCCGGAACGGCTGACCGAAGTGATTGCGCATCTGGATGGGCCCGATGTCGATGCGATTGTGCAGGTCGGCACCAACCTCTCGATGGTCCAGCTGGCTGCCGACAAGGAACGCGAATTGGGCAAGCCGGTGATTGCGATCAATACGGCGACCTATTGGCACGCCTTGCGCGCCCTGGGGATCAACGACAAAGTGCGCGGCGTGGGCCGATTGCTGGAGGAGCATTAAGCATGGGCGACGGGGGCAGGGGCTATTCCATCAATGCAGTGCGGGCCGGCTGGGCCTTGGCGCTGGTCTATTTCGTTCAGTCGCTGCTGACGATTGCCCTGCCGCGGACCGACAAGACGCTGCCGCTGCGTGAAGACCTGCGCAATTGGCATGTGCTGGTGGGCGTGACCTTGCTGGCGCTGGTGGTGTGGCGTCTGTGGCTATGGTGGCGTGATGAGCGGGCGATGCTGCCGGTGGACGGCCTGCGTCCCGGTCTGTTTAACTGGGGCCGGACCCTGGCGCTGGCGAATTACCTGCTGACAGTGTCGATCCCGGTGTTCGGCTTCCTGTTTGCCTGGGGCGGGGGAACCAGCGTGGCGCTGGGGCCGCTGTTCACGCTGCCGGCGCTGCTGCCGGATAGCTACCGGCTGTGGCTGTTCGCCGGCTATTTCCATTCGGGTGCCGGGTTCATGATGATGCTGCTGAACCTGGCGACGCTGCTGACGGCAGCTTACGCCTGGCTGCGTTATGGCAAAGGCCTGACCAGCGCCTTTCCGCCGGGCTTCGGCGTGCAAGCCCTGCTGGCGCTGGGTACGACCAGCTATGCCATGGCAACGTTCAAATCGAGCGCGCCTGGCCCGGCCGCGGTCGCGCGCTTTATTGTGATCATCGTCGTGGTCTGGGCGCTTGGTGCGCTGATCGCCCGCTGGCGCAAAGTCGGCGAGCCGGCGGTTGAGCCCGCCAACAAAGGCCGCGTTGCTGCGGCTGTGGTGGTGGCAGGCCTCGTCGCGCTCGGCTCTTACGGGCCATTTGCCATGTTCCGCGTTTCGCCCTGGCCAATGGGCGATGTGATCGCCGGGCCGGCCGGGGTCACTTCACACGCTGCGCCGGTCACGCGGGTGCAAGCCTGGGCGGAGACCGAGTACGAACGCACCGTTGCCGCCCAAACCTATAAGTGGTGCGGATTCTGCCATACCTTCGAAAAGGGCGGCAAGACCAAGGCCGGGCCGAACCTCTATGCCATTTTCGGCCAGCGGATCGCCGCGGTCCCCAATTTCCACTATTCGTCCGGCTTTGCGGCCAAGCGTGATGCGGTGTGGGATGATGCCACGCTGGATGCCTTGCTGGCCGATCCGGACAAGTTCGCCCCCGGCACGACCATGGTGATCTCCTCTGGCCCGGTGACCGATCCAAAGGTCCGCCGTGCCGTGATCAACATGCTGAAGCGCGATACGATGCCGGGCGCGATTGACCCGGTCCCGGCGCCACAGGGGCAATAGGTCTTATTTAATCGCCCGCATGATCAGATTGGGGAGCTTGGCATTGTCCCACTCTGGCTGGGCGGGCGGGGTATCGCCCATGCGCAGGATTGCCAGATCGTACTTGGGTGACAGGTACAGCGTCTGGTTGCTGTTGCCATCGAACAGGAACAGGTCCGGATCGAGGTAAGCCTCGCTGTGCAGCACTTGCGGTCCGGGCCGCCCCGGTGCGCCAAAGCCGCGCCGTTCCTGCCAGGGGCTGCCGATCCAGATGCCAAGGCCAAAGTGCTGGTTCTGCGGCGTGCCGGTGCGCATTTCGCGGACATAGCCTGCGGGCAGCAGGCTGCGGCCATTAACTTTGCCATCGTTCAGCAGGAGGATTCCCAGCCGCAGCCAGCTTTCCGCCGGCAAGTGGATGCAGCAGCCGGAATGGGCGAGCCCGCCCGGGCGGTTGATCCAGACCTTGCCGCCCTTCGCGCCAATTGGCTGCAACACTTCGCGGCCAACAAATTCGCCATAGCGCCGGCCGGTGGCGCGCTCGATCACCAGCGAAACCAGCTCACTCGGCGCATTGGCATAGCCATAGGCGCTGCCGGGGGTGGTCACGAGCGGGTACTTTTCGACGATCTGGCGGCCGTGATCGGTATCCAGATAGGCGCGATTGAGCGGGTGGTCTGGATCGGGGCTGAACCCCTGTTCCAGCAAGCCCGAACGCATATCGAGCAGATAGCGCAGCTTGATCGCCGCCTTGGGCGTGCCGCGCCATTCGGTGATGAAATCCGCCACCGGCTGATCGAGCGATTTGATGTAACCCAGCTTGATCGCCCGGCCGACGGCAATCGCGGTGATGGGCTTGGCCATGGACTTCGAGACCAGCAGGCTGTCAGCATTCCGATCGCCATAATAGCGCGCATATTCGATCTTGCCCTTGCGCCAGACGATCAGCGTGGAAGACCGGTTCGCGGCGGCATAGGCATCGGCTTCGGCCAGAGCGGCGGCCGCGATGGTCGGCCGGGCCAGTTGCGGTATTGCCTTGGGCTTGGCACCAATCACATCTTCCAGCGGCCCGAACGAGACTTGCCCGGGCGCCTTCAGGAAGGTTTCCCAGCGTTCCTTGTAAACGGCGGCATCGTCAGCCAGCGCCGCTGCGGCGGCGCAGAGCATCAGGCCGGTCAGGACAGGGCGGATCAGTTTCAGGTTCATCGCTTCAATCCCTTCAACGCCAGATTGACCAGCACCCCTTCGTCCCATCCGGGGCCGGGCGTGCCGACCCGGGCGATGACCAGCCTGGCCGAGGGCACAACATAAACCCGCTGGCCGCCAAACCCGTCAAAATAGACCACGTCATCCGCCAGGAAGGGTTCTGCCTGTGGAACCGTGATCGCCACTTCCTTGGAATAGCGGCGGTCCTTCACATAGGGTGAGCCGCGCCAGATCCCCATGCCGTAGCCGGGGTTGCCGGCCGATGGGGCGGTGATCGCGCTGATCCATTTGGCGGGGATGACCTGGCGGCCGTTCCACTTGCCTTTGTGCCGGATCAGCTCGCCCAGCCGCGCCCAGTCATTCAGGCCGGCGTTGAGATAGGCGTAATAGCGCGGCTGCCCACCATCGGCTTCAAGCCACAAGCTGGCGGGACCATTGCCGAGCGGGCACCATAATTTGGCCGCAAGGTAATCGGCATAGCGGCCCTGGCCGGTGCGCTGGACCGCATGGGCCAGCGCGGTGCCGGCCAGTTGCAGGCTGGCGTTGTTGTAATTGAAGGTGCCGGGCGTGCCGTCTAGCGGCAGAGCCAGCGCCGCAGCAGTGACATCGCCCAGCATCAGTTCGACCGCCGCCGGTTCGCCCTTGGCGAGCGAAGGGTTCCTGAGGCCGCTGGCCATGGACAGCAACTGGCGCAAGGTAATCGCGCCGCGCGGATCGTCCTTCCATTCGGAAATATAGCGTCCGACCGGATCGTCGACCGACTTGACGATGCCATCGGTGATCGCTGCGCCCATCAGCAGGGCGACGACGGACTTGTGCATCGAATTGGTCTGGATCGGCAGCGCCCCGGTAACGCCGGGTCCATAGGCTTCGCCCGCCAGCTTGCCGTTCACCAGCACGATCAGACCCGCGCCGCCATGTGTATCGGACCAGGCCCGCATCGCTTCAAACGTGCCCGCCGCAAGTGAGCCGGCTGGCGCTGCGGCAAAGGGTGCAGACGGGCATCCGCGGACCGCTTCGGCGGGTGTCAGCTGATCGACCTGAGTAATGGGTTTACCCATGACTTTGGCCATATTGGCCGTGGCGCGTGGGCTGGGCGCGGCGGCAACCGCGATCGGGGCGAGCAGCAGGCCAAGGCCCGTGACAATATGGCGCAGCATTAGCCCTCCCTGCCTTGCATTGCAGTCAGGCGCATAGCTTGCCTGCGCATTATCCGGTTGTCGACCACTTGGCCTGTCCGCGTGCGGTCAATGGCGGGGGGTGCTATGCTGCCGGAATGAGGATACTTGCCCTATTCGCCGCGCTGCTTGCGCTACTCTCCGTCCCGGCCACCGCCCGCCCGTCAAGCGAAGTGGTGGCAATCGAGAACGGGTCCGGACGGACCGTTCCAGTCACCCTGGTCAAGCCCGAGGGGCATCTGCGCGGCGTGGTGTTCTTTTCGCACGGGGCGCTTTCCAATCCGGCGAAATATGCCGCGCTGACTGAGCGCTGGGCGGCAGCAGGTTATTTCGTGGTTGCACCGCTGCATGGTGACAGCACCGATTGGACCGGGGTGAAGCCGCAGCAAGCAGAACAGCTGCCGTGGCGGCTGGCCGATATGGCGCTGGTCCGCGCGCGGTTGCCGATGCTGGCGCAGCGGGCCGGGCTGAAACTGGGCAAGGCCCCGCTTTACGCCACCGGGCACAGCTTTGGCGCGCTGATCGCGATGCTGTGGGACGATCCGGCTGTGCGCTCCGTCATCGCGATTTCTCCGCCGGGGCCGATCCCGGGCCTGCCGATGCCGCCTGAGGACAAGCCGCTGCTGGTGGTGACCGGAACCCAGGATTCCTTCCCGCTGATCGCGCCCAAGTGGCAGGATCACCTGACGGCCTTTAATCAAGCGCAGGGACCAGCGCTGGCTTATGTCGGGACCGGCGCCGATCACTACTTTGGCGGGATCTATGGCCGGCCAGAGCTGCCCGGACCCAAGGCAGAAGCCGCCTTCGCCGATCTGGTGCCGTTGACGCTGGCGTTCCTGGCCGCCCCGCGCAAGGCGGCTGGGATAAGGCCGAAGGCCGGGACGCTGGCAGCCAAAGGCTTTTAGTCGCGGCCCCATTTGGCGAACGTTGCCGCCGCGATGATGTTGCAGGCGGCTGGCACCAGCGCAAAGGCGACCAGAATGCCCGTCAGGGCCGAAGCCGGTTGCGGCCCGCCATGGGCGGCGGCCATTGCATCGAAGCCGAAGGCGGACAGGATCAGCCCGGTGATCAGCGCGCCGCCCATCGCAAAGGCAATCTTGTCGAGCGCGATGAAGACCGAAGAATAGAGCCCGGCCTTGCCTTCACCGGCAATGTCGCTGACCATCGAAAAGCCCAGCATTGCCCAGCCGGAATTGCCGATCCCCAGCACCAGCGCGAAGCCATAGAGCAGGGGCAGGCCGCCCCAGGTCGCCGCAGCCCAGCCGAGGTGTGCAATGGCATGGATCAGCGCGGCCACGACATAGGCCCGCCGCTTGCCGATCCTGGCGGCCACTTTCACCCACAGCGGCTGCGCGATGATGATGCCGATACTGGCGATCAGAACCACCGGGCCAACCCGGTTGAGCGCGTCGGCGATGCCGAGGTTGTAGGATATGAAATAGAGCAGCCCAGCATAGGCCATCCCCGCTGCCACCAGTTGCAACAGGTTGACCAGCGCGAGGACTGAGAAACGCCGGTCGGCCAGCGCGGTCATTGCTGCGCTGAGGGTGACCGTTTCCTGCGAGGCGGGACGCAGGCCAACGCGCTTGGCGGCGGCCCCGGCGCCCCACCAGCCAATGAGTAGCGAAACCGAGCAAAGTGCCGCCAGCATCTGCGCCATGGCTTCGTAACCCGGTTGTCCGCCGCCAGACGCGGCCGCATAGGCCGGGGCGATCGCGCCTGCGATCAGCACGCCAATCGCGGTAAAGGCCAGCCGCCAGGCCATCAGCACTGTGCGCTGGTGCGGGTTCAATTGCAGGTCCCCGGCAATCGCCAGATAGGGCACGGACAGGCAGGCGAACACCGCCATGTAGAGCGCGAAGGCCGTGGCAACATAGGCCGCGATCGTGCCCTCGGTGCCGCTTGGTACGTGGAACAGTGCAACCATCGCCGCCGGCGCAGCCAGGGCGCCGATCAGCAGCCAGTGCCGGCGGGCAAAGCGGTGCTGGAATCGGTCAGACAACAGCCCGGCGGAAACATCGAACACGATCCCGCCGATCAGCTTAGGCACGAAGATCGCCGTGCCGGCCAGCGCGGGGGAAACTCCCAGCACGCTGGTCATGAAGAACAGCAGCAGCAGCGACGGGACATCGCGGAACACCTGACCCGCAATCTGTCCAAAGCCATAGGCCATCTGTGCCGTAAGCCCCGGCCCTGCTGTGCTATTCAATGCCATCATCCCCT
>CAZNFV010000004.1:28364-37572 GCA_964572445.1 uncultured Novosphingobium sp.
GTCTTCGGCGGGCCACCGGCCTGCATCGCCCGGAACCAAGCCGGTAGCTCAGGATCCTTGGCGCGCGGCGGGCCTTCTGGGCCGACCGGGGCTGGCTGCTGATTGCGGGCATAGTTTTCCAGGCTGGAAAGCGACACGTCCGTCCATGCCTCGGGGGCATGCATGAACTTGGGGAAGTGCTTTTCGGTGTGATCCAGGATCCGCCGGTCAATCACTTCAATATTGTCATGCGCGCCCATGAAGCATTGATAGGCGCAATGGCCCGGAGTGGGCCCCATCAGCATCCACGGCAACCACGGCGTGGTGCGGGTCCACGAACCGTCATACTCCACCGAGGTCTTCTTCGGGTTCTGCATATCCCGCCAGTCGATCTGGTAGAGGAAGGTCTCGGTCACCTGATTGAACGGCGATCCGCTTTCCCGCGGCCACTTGGCCGGTTGCAGGGCCGAAGGATAGAACAGGTTGATCGTGCTGAACCAGTGCAGCCGGTCATCGCGGCGGCGGAAGTCCAGCTTCACCGGCACTTTGGGCGGCTTGTCCTTGTTTAGCCCGCCATAGGACGGCGGCGGCGGATAGAAATCGGTGATGGTGTGGTTGAACGGATCGTTGGCGATCGGCACCACTTTGACCACTTCGTTGAGGTAGGGGTTAGTCCATTCCTCGATGATCTCGCCGCTCTTCAGATCGGTGTAATAGCCAATCTCGCGTAGGACCTTCTTGTAGCCGCCATCTTCGCCATCGTTGGGGATCAGCCGGGCACAGGAGAAGCCGGTGAAGCCGACCAGGTCGCGCAGAATTTCGCCCGGGCGAACGCCCTGGACGATCCCCTTGTACCAGCCGTACTTGGTCGACTTCATGTCGATGTTGCCGGCCAGTTTGGCCCAAGCCTCGCGGCACCCGCGCGAGGTGGTCAGATCAAGGTGCGGGCCCTTCAGCGAAGTCTGCACTCCGCGGCCGTTCCCTGCAGCCGTCTTTGCGCCTGCTACGGCCGGAAATGCGCTGGAGGCAGCAGCGAGCATGGCTGCTGATGAGAGGAAGTCGCGGCGATCCATTCGGGTTTTTCCTCGCTAGGTGGATAAATGCGAAGGCTAGTCTGCCATGGCATCTGGACCAACACGAAACTCCCGCTAGTTTAACCGGCAGACGGATAGACAGAGAGGTGTCTCAGGCGATGACCATGGAAAAAGGTGTTCCGATCCGCGCCATTACCCGGGGGCTTTCGGTGCTTCAGGCGGTTAATCGGGGCGGCTCGATTACCATGATGGAGATCGCCCGGACCAGTCAGGTCCCTTATCCCACCGCCTGCCGGATTGTGCAGACCCTGCTGCATGAAGGTATGATTGAGCGCGAACCGGCCCGCAAGCGGTATCGCGCCACCGCGCTCGTCCAAAGCCTGGCCTCCGGCTATCACGATGACAGCCAGCTGGTCGAAATCGCCCGGCCCCATATCGAGGCGCTTACGGACCGGCTGCTCTGGCCGATTTCGATCACGAGCCGGGTCGGGGCGCATATGATGGTGCGCGATTCCACCCACACCCGGACCTCGTTGACGCTGAACAATTACTACCCCGGCTTTACTCTGCCGATCATGGAGTGCTCCAGCGGCAAGGCCTATATGGCGTTTTGCAGCGACAGTGAGCGTGAGCACCTGCTGGAGGGGTTGCGGACGATTGAGGGTGCGGCCGAGAAAATGGCCACGCTGCTGCTATCGAATGACAACCTGCTGCGCGAAGTGCGTGGTCAGGGTTATGCGACCCAGTCACGCAATGCCTATACTGCCAACCCGGGTAAAACTTCGTCGATCGCCGTGCCGCTGTTTCGCGGCGATGAAGTGGCGGGGGCGATTACGATCATCTTCTTCGCCGTCGCCATGCCGATGGAAAAGGCCCTGGCGCAGTTCGTTGCCCCGTTAACCGAGACCGCACGCGCGATATCGGCAGAGCTGGGCGCTACACGGAACTAGTACTTATATCCGCCAGACGAACAATCATCGCTTGGCCGTATTGTCCGGACAACTAGTCTATAGCCTCGATCCAGGGCGTCCTGCATCGATGAGCGGGACGACAAAGGGAGGCTAACATGAATCTGATTGCGCACAGGATTCTCAAGCGCGTCGCGCTCCAGGGGACAGCGCTCGTTGCCATCGCCACGGCATTTCCGGCTTACGCTCAGGACGCCGATAAAGATGGTGCGGACAGCAACGACATCGTCGTGACAGCGCGTAAGCGCGATGAAGACATCCAGACCGTGCCGATCGCGATTACGGCCTATACCGCCGAGCAGCTTTCCGAGCGCGGGATTTCGAATTTCAACGATCTGGGCAATTCGACCCCCGGCATCGCGATCACCAGCATCGCCGGTGGGACGGTGCAGCAGGTCTTCGTCCGCGGTCTTGCCCCGGCAAACACCGCCAACGATCTTAACACTGAAGCCAACGTCGGTGTGTTCATCGATGGCATCTACCAGACCAGCCGCAACACGCTGGACATCATCTCGGTGCTGGATATCGGCCAGATCGAAGTGGCCAAGGGGCCGCAGTCGGCCCTGTTCGGTCGTTCGACCTTTGCCGGTGCGCTTAGCATTGCCACGAAGAAGCCAAGCCGTGACTTCTCAGCCGACGTTTCCGCCACGGCCGGCGTCGACAAGGATTATCGCCTCAAGGGTTCGATCTCGGTGCCGCTGAGCGATACGCTGCGCGCGCGCCTGTCCGGCGGTTACCTGACCTATGACGGTTGGGGTGAAAATCTGGCTGCGCCCGATGATAACCTGGGCGGCACCAAGAAGTGGGCCGCCAGCGGCACCGTGGTGTGGGAGCCGAGCTCTGACTTCACGGCGACCCTTTCGGGCTTCATCACCGACAGCAAGACCGAAATGAGCCCGGTCAGCCAGCCGGCAATCGCCACCTTCAACTGCGGCACCACCAGCACCGCAGCCGTCACCCTCAACCTCCGCCAGCTCTATTGCGGCAGCCTGGTTGCACAAAAAGTCAGCGACATTAGCGCCGGCATTCCGGAAACCCATTCCAAGACCCGGCAGGGATCGCTGGAGCTGGATTACAAGCTTGATGGCGTGCGGATCGTCAGCCTGACCGGCTTCTCCGGGGCTGAGAACGATGCCTTCAATGATTACGATGCGTCATCAGCCGGCGTTCTGCTGGGCGTTTGCGGTGCAGCAGTTTGCTCGCCCGCCGGGGCTTACAGCCGCCTTGTCCGCACCAACCTGGTGTCGATCTCGAAAGAACGGGTCCGCACCTTCAGCCAGGAACTGCGGCTCCAGTCTGATAACGACTCGCCGCTGCAGTGGATCTTCGGTGCAAACTACTTCGATCAGCAGATCCCGCTGACTGCGGGCGGTATCGGCGTTGATCGTGCCGGGCTTGCTGCCAATGAGCGGTTCATGCAGGTCACTCAGGTCGGCGTTGCGCCTACGACCGGCGTTGGGGCGTACGAATTCACCGCCAACCCCTTCACCGTCGACAATTCAAACGTCGGCCAGGTTTCTTCGAGCTATTCAAAGGCCAGCACCAAGACGTTCTCGATCTTCGGTTCGCTGGGTTACACGTTGGGCGCATTCCGAGCCACTGCCGAAGGGCGCTACAACATCGACCGCAAGAAGGCGCAGGTCTTCTCGGTGTCTAACCCGCTCAGCGCTCCGGGCATTGCCCAGCACATCGTTGGCACCACGGTTCCGGCGGCTGGCATTTTCCCGGTTGTCGGGCCGCTGTTTGCCAAGACCTTTGAGAGCTTCGCCCCGCGCGTAACGCTTGATTACAAGGCTTCGGATGATGTCTTCCTCTATGCCTCGGCCGCCAAGGGCGTTCGGGCAGGTGGCTTCAACACGGCGAATGCCGTCAGCGCGACCGGCATTCTGGCCGCCGAAGTACCGTACAATGAAGAAGGCAACTGGACCTACGAGCTCGGCATGAAGAGCGAATGGTTCGACAAGATGCTGACGCTCAACGCCTCGTACTTCCATGTTGACTGGAATGACGCCCAGCTGTCGAGCTTTACTGAAAACCCGACTGCGGTGAACCCGGTCCGGATCATCCGCAATATCGGCGCAATCAAGACCGACGGTTTTGAAGCGCAAGCCGAGCTCCACCCCACCAAGAATTTCAACTTTGGCGGTAGCGTGGTCTATTCGGACGTGGCCTTCGGTCCCGGCGCTTATGACGGCGGCACGGTAACGCAGTGCGTAATCGGTGTTGGCGCCGCCGCTACTGCGGCTCCTGGCTGCCCGGCTCCGATCGTGGTTACAACGCCTTCGGGTGCGGTCCGCGCAGTGCCTTCGCTGGAAGGTCTGCGTCCGGCCCGTTCGGTCAAGTGGCAGTGGAACGTGCACGCCGCTGCCGGCTTTGACCTGACCGATGAATGGGAAGCGAAGGCCCGGGTGGACGTCAGCCACACTGGTCCGGGTTATACGAACATCATCAACACGATCAGCTATGGCGAGCGGACGCTTACCAACGCACGCCTGACCTTCTCGAACGACAAGATCGGCGTATCGCTGTGGGCGACCAATCTGTTCGACAAGACCTACGTCCAGAACTCGATCAATCAGCCGCGCGCGGGTGTCCCGGTCTCCTTCAACATCCCCGAGGTCTATCTCGGTGAAGGTCGCCGGATGGGCATCACGCTCTCGGCCAAGTACTAAGTCGCGATAAACAGGGGAGGGCGGGCGATCTTCGGGTCGCCCGCCCTTTTCTATGTCAGCCGCGCAGGAAAGCGGCGACAGCGGCAGTCCAGGCTGCGGGTTGTTCGTCAATGATGTCGTGGGTCCCGCCATTCAGCGCCGCAAAGGCAAAGTCCGGCCGCAGGGCATGGGCGCGCTGGGATGCTGCGTAGAGGTCTTCACCCGTGTTGCTGAAGATCAGCGTGGGAGCGGTGATCGCCTTAAGGTCAGCCGCCATGTCATGGGCAAACGCTGCCTCGAAGCCCCAATAGTAATGTGTCGGATTGGCCAGCAGCGCGGTAACATAGCGGTGCATGGCTTCCAGATCGCTCCAGCCGGGTGAGGCCGCCAGGCGTTGATTCCACGCAGCCAACAGGTGGCTGCCATCAGCTTGGGACTCTAGCGGAGCAAAGCGGAACTGTGCGAAATGAGCGCGCTCCTCAACTGAAAGCAGGGGCACACCGTTCAGCACCAGCCGGTCAATCAGCTCTGGCCGTCGCGCAGCCAGGCTGGCGGCGATCGATGCCCCCGTATGGTGGCCCAGTAAATGGGCTGCGTTCCAGCCCATCGCGGCCAGAACTGCTGGCACGGCATCGGCGTAACCGGCGATGCCCACCGGCTGCGCGGGTCGATCGGATTGGCCGAAGCCGGGCGTATCCATTGCCACGGCGCAGAAGCCCGCAGCGGTCAGCAAGGGCAGGACGGCGCTAAACTGATCACCGCTGAGCGGTGACTGGTGCAGCAGGATCAGCGGGGTGCCGGTCCCGGCAATACGCAGATGGACCTGGCCGTGCGGGCCATCGATGTAAGCGCGGCGCAGGTTCATTTCCGGCTCGGCACGCCCGCTTCAATCCAGGCCCGCATCACGGCGGTGAACCGCTCGGGCGTCTCGATCGGCGGGAAATGGCCGACATCTGGCAGATAGACCAGGGCAGGCTCGGCATTGCCGAGATAGCTGTACAGTGTCCGACCAGCGCTGGTTGGCAGCAGGGGATCACTGCCGCCCCAGATCAGCAAGGTTGGGGTCTTCACCGCCGCCATTGCCGCGCGCGCCTTTGGCGCATCGCCGACCTTGGCAATCATCGCGATGAAATTCTTGTGCGCGGTGCGGCGGTTGAAATCGTAGAAATGCAGCCGGGTTGGCTGGTCAATCCGCGTGCTGTCACCGGCGAAGAACGCCAGGAACTGGCTCCAATAGTCGGCGTCCTGATAGCCATTTGCCTTGGCCCGGGCCTGTGCATCCGACCAAGCCTTGGTCAGCACCAGGTGCGAAGTATCGACCGGATCGGACGGTGCGTTGGAAATCACCAGCCGCTCCACCAGGTCCGGGCGTTTTGCCGCCAGGAACACGCCCAGCGTGCCGCCGCTGGACACGCCGACAACGGTGGCCTTTTTCACACCCAGCCGGGTGAGCAATCCCTCGGCAATCTCTGCCGGAGTGGTGGCGGCAATGGCGGCATCGGGCACATCATCTGACAAGCCAAGGCCGGGCACATCATAGCGGATCACCCGGTAATGGGCCTTAAGCAGCGGCACCATCGCATCCCAGGTCTTAAGCGTGCTGGAAGAGCCGTGGACCAGCAGCAGGACCGGCGCATCGGCGCGCTTCAGCCCTTCGTCCTTATAGTGGATTTTCAGGCCAGCAATCATGGCATAGCGGCTTTGGCTGTCCTGATACTTGGCCTTGAGCTGATTGAGGCTGAGCCAGGGCGATGCTGCCGGGGCATTACCCATCAGCAGCAGCGCAAGCGGGAGCAGGATGAGGCGGGCCAGCATCTGCTTAGCGCTTCTTCAGCGTGGCAAGATAAGCGATCACGTCTTTGCGCGCCTGGGCATTGGGCAGTCCGGCAAAGACCATCTTGGTCCCGGGGACCTTGCCATTGGGGCGGGCCAGGAAGGCATCAAGCTGCTCAGGCGTCCAGGTAATGCCGGCCTTGGTCAGTGCCGGTGAATAGGTGAAACCGGCTTTGCTGCCAGCCTTGGCGCCGGCCACGCCCCACAGGTTGGGTCCCACCGCGTGGGGGGCTTTGTCAGCCACCGTATGGCAGGCTTTGCATTGCAGGAACTGGCGTGATCCTTTGACCGGATCGCCAGCCGGTGCGGTCTGGGCTGCCAGCGGCGCAGCGACGAGCAGCGTGATCGCTGCTAGCAGACGTAATTCCGATTTAAGCGACATGGCAGACCACCTTCTTGATTCCATGCGGACCAGCCTAGGCGGCGGCACTGCGGCACGGCAATGGGGCTGATGAATGATCGCCTGGCGGTAAAACCTGCTTTGCCATTGCCTTTGGATCGGCAAGCGGCAGACTGAGGCTGCAAGGAGATTACCGATGAACCTGTCCCGCCGTTCCTTCGCCCTTGGCCTCGGTGCCGCCGGGATTGCTGTTTCCGCTGCGGCCAAGCCGAAGTCGAAGCTGACCGCCCCGGCCATGCTCGATACAATCGTGATCGGCGCGGGGATGAGCGGGCTGAACGCGGCTTTGCTGCTTGAAGCTGAAGGCCAGCGGGTGGCCGTGATCGAAGGACGCAGCCGGGTCGGCGGGCGGGTCCATACCCTGTTCGATCAGCCGGGAACCCCGGAGATGGGCTTTAACACGATGGGCGAGGGCTATGGCCGCGGGATTGACGCCGCCCGCCGCGCCGGGGTTGAGCTGATCGAAGTCGGCCAGCGGTTTCGCAAGGCCCCGCCGCAAACGCTGTTCCTGAACGGGCAGAGCTTTTCGCGCGAAGCCTGGGCGGCTTTCGCCGGGAACCCGCTGCCCGCCGCGATGAAGACGATGATGCCGTGGGAAGTCGTGCCCCGGTTGGTGGCCCAGAACACCCCGCTGGCCGATTGGACCCAATGGTACCTGCCCGAATCTGCGGCCCATGACATTTCGCTCCATGCCTTTCTGAAGCAACAGGGGCTTAGCGACGCAGCCATCCGACTCGTGAACGATACCGCGCCCGCCTATGGCACTTCGGCCTGGGAAGTTTCGGCGCTGATGCTGGAATGGAACGATGGCTTCGTGAAGGGCCAGATCGCGGTCGGCACCCGCCAGCTAGCGGTCAAGGGCGGCAATGCCAATCTGCCAATCGGCATGGCCAAGCTGCTAAAGGGTGATCTCATCACCAATAAGCGGGTGGTCGGGATCGACAGCGGCGATGCCCATGCGACGGTCTATTGTGCCGATGGTTCAAGCCTTCAGGCGCGGCGGGTGGTTTGCGCGCTGCCCTTGGGGGTGATGCGCCGGATCGCCTTCTGGCCCGGCCTGCCGGAACTTCAGGCCCAGGCGATCGCTACCGTGCCCTATCAACCGCTTGCCAATATCTTTGCGACGGTCACCCGGCCCTATTGGGAAGAGGATCAGCTGGCGCCTGGGATGTGGACCAATTCGTTACTGGGCACCGTGTTCCCGCAGTACTTCGGGCCCACCGATACCGAAGTGACCGGATTGATGATCCAGGCACGGGGCGAATTGGCGCTGGCGTGGGACCGGGTGGGGCGCGATGCGGCGATGGCAACCGCCGTGCAGACGCTGGAGCAGTTGCGGCCGGCCGCCAAAGGCGCGGTCAAGCCGGTGCATTACCACTCTTGGAGTTCCGAAGAGTTTTCGACCGGGGCCTGGGCAGTGTTCATGCCCGGCCAGATCCGCGATTTTCATGCGACGATGGCGCAGCCGGCAGGGCGGGTGCACTTTGCCGGGGAGCACACCGCCACTGGCGCACGCGGTCTGGAAGCGGCGCTCGAAAGCTCTGAACGGGTCGCGATCGAGGTGCTGAGCGCTTAAAGCCCCAGGTTGCCCGGGTTCAGAATGCCCTTGGGATCAAGCTGGGCCTTTAGCGCTTTCAGCGCGGCCCAGTGCGCGGGGTTATGATCCCGGTCATAGGGATAGACCTTGCCGATCTGGAAGTGGATGCCGCCAAATTCATGCATCAGGTTCACGATCCGGTCCTTGATCCGCAATGCTTCGGCCTCATTGGCTTCTGACCTTGGATAGGTCGGCAGGTCCTTGAGGTAGTCGGCGTCAACCATCCGCTGATGATAGGCATTCTGCGCGTCCGGCCAATAGAAGGCGGGTTCATAGACAAAGGCGGTTGAACCGACGCCCATGAACATCCCGCCGATGATGATTCCGTGGCGGGCCATCGTCTCCGCCTCTTCAGCCATAAGGGCCTGGAGCGCATGGTGGAACGGCACGACGCGGTCATGCGGCAACTGGGTGTGGCACGGCAGCCAGCGTTCCCCCTTGGGCCCCAGCACATTGTGGAACGGGGCAAAGGGCATGGCGCGGACCACTTCCGGCACCGAATTGGGAATCTCGGTCCCGAATTCGCCGCACAGCCGCTTGACCAGCGCGATCCGGCCATTGGCCTCGGCCTGATCGATCCCCTCGACGATGAAGTGTCCGGCGTGGCTGGCGGCGGCGATTTCTTTCTCGCCGGCGAAGGCCATCTTGGCCAGTTTGGCCGCGCCCTTAAGCAGGCCCGATTGCTTGACAATCTTGCCCGCTATTTCGGCCTTTGCGGCCGTATCAGCCTTGCCGAGCTGGCCTTG
>CAZNFV010000005.1:0-37252 GCA_964572445.1 uncultured Novosphingobium sp.
CGAAGGCGCCACGCTGGAAACCGGCGGCACCGATCTGCCGGCCGGCGTCAACCGCGGCTACTTTGTCCAGCCGACCGTCTTCTCGGGCGTAACCCCGGACATGCGCATCGCTAAGGAGGAAATCTTCGGTCCGGTCGCCACGATCCTGACCTACGACAACCTCGACCACGGCATCGAACTGGCCAATGCCACCGAATATGGCCTGTCGGCTGCGATCACTGGCGATCCGGCCAAGGCTGCTGCCGTGGCCGGCAAGCTACGCGCTGGCATCGTTGCGATCAACGGCTGGGGCCCGACCCCGGGCGCGCCGTTCGGCGGCTACAAGCAGTCAGGCAACGGCCGCGAAGGCGGCTTGGCCGGCCTGAAAGACTTCATGGAAATGAAGTCGATCAGCGGCCTGCCCGCCTGATCTGATCAGCCTTGAAACAAACAGGCCCCTTCCTGCACTGCGGGAAGGGGCCTTGTTTTTGCGGCGTTTGTGCAGCGCGGCATTTCGGCCAAGTCGCTGGTTGAAAAGTCGCTGGTTGAAAAGTCGCTGGCTGAAATTGAAAGCCAGCTGGCCGGACCAGGCTGTCAGGCCGGGTCAGTCAGCCGATACTGATCCTGTGCGCCCGGCATGCCATCCTTGCCCCCTCCAGCCAGCGGTTCAACCGCTTGACCACGGCCAGCAGCAGCGGCGGCAATCAGCCGGTCCTGATCGGCATCGCTGATCCGTTCCCAGCCAGAGCGCGTGAGCTGTTCGAGCGGGCGATAGCGCACCTTGTACTGCATCCGCTGTGCGCCTTCGACCCAGTAGCCCAGGTAGACAAAGGGCAGCCCGATCTCCGCCGCGTGGCGAATGTGATCGAGGATGATGTAGTTGCCCAGCCCCGAACGTTCAGCATGATCGGGATCATAGAAGCTGTAGATCATCGACAGCCCATCACCCTGCTTGTCGGTCAGACAGGCACCGACCAGCCGCCCGGGCGAACCATCGGCGGTCGGCTCGCGGTATTCGACCAGATAGGTATCGACCGACGTGTGCTCGACCATGTCGGCAAAGTCAGTCTCGTCCATGCTGGCCATGCCGCCGCCGGGATGGCGTTCACCAAGATAACTTTGCAGCAGCTCGAACTGTTCGGCCGTTGACCAGGGGCGGCAAAAGGTGGTGACCAGATCGCCGTTGCGCTTCAAATTGCGACGCTGTGCCGACGAAGGCCGGAATTCATCCGCCACGACCCGGACCGAAACGCAGGCGCTGCAATCAATGCACGACGGGCGGTAAGCCACGGTCTGGCTGCGGCGGAAACCAATCCGACCCAATGCATCGTTCAGCGTGTCCGCGTGTGGACCCTTCAGTTCGGTGAACACCTTGCGCTCACTGCGCCCCGGCAAATAGGGGCACGGCGCAGGGCTGGTCACGAAGAACCGGGGAAAGCGCACGGGGGCGTTCACGGGGTACAAGAATCCTCTGTCGGGTTACTGTCTTCCACTATGCCCACCCGGGGGTGGCGTTGAAAGAGTTTTAACCACGAAAGACGGTAAACGGACCGTTATTTTGCACAGCCGTGCGGCAGGATGCTTAGGCCAGCTCGACCGGTGTTACCGAATAGCCGGCCTCGCGCAGCGATGCGACCAGGGCATCAAGCTGGCCAGCATCGCGGGCCTCGCACTCAATATCCGTGATCAGGCCCTTGGCCGGCAGGGTGGTGAAGATCCGCTGGTGATAGATCTCGATGATGTTGACCGAATGCTGGTCGAACACCCGCATCACCTTGAACAGTGCGCCGGGGCGATCCTGCAGCGTCAGCCGCAGCCGGGCGAGCCGGCCCGACCGGGCAAGATCACGCAGCAGCACATTGGCGAGCAGGCGCGTATCGATGTTTCCACCGGTCAGCACGATGCCCACTTTGCGGCCCTTGAACAGCTCGGGATAGGCCATCACCGCCGCAAGGCCAGCGGCGCCAGCGCCTTCGACCACGGTCTTTTCAATCTGCACCAGCAGCGCCAGCGCGCTTTCCATCTGGCTTTCGGTGACCAGGACCAGATCATCGAGCAACCGCGCCAGCACCTTGCTGGTGAACGCGCCCGGTTCCTGAACTGCGATGCCTTCGGCCAGGGTATCGCCGGCGCAAGGCAGATGGGTGCCCTTTAGGCGGTTGTACATCGAGGGGAACAGACCCGCCTCGACCCCGATCAACTGAATGTCCGGGTTGATGGCCCGGGCCGCAACACTCATTCCCGAAGCCAGCCCGCCGCCGCCAATCGGGATCACCAGCGTATCCAGTTCGGGCACGTCTTCCAGCATTTCGAGCGCAACTGTGCCCTGCCCGGCCGCTACGTCCGGATCATCGAAGGGATGGATAAAAGTTAGCCCAAGGTCCTGCTCCAATTCGCGGGCATGGGCATAGGCTTCGTCAAAGGTTTCACCATACAGCACCACCTTGCCGCCCACGGCCTGGGTCTGCATGACCTTAACCGAAGGAGTCGGGCGCGGCATCACGATGGTAACGGGCAGGCCAAGCCGGGTGCCATGATAGGATAGGCCCTGCGCATGGTTGCCGGCCGATGCCGCGATAACACCGCGCCGCAGCTTTTCCTGATCCATCAGCAGCATCGCGTTAAGCGCACCGCGTTCCTTATACGCCGCCGTGAACTGAAGGTTTTCAAACTTCAGCCAGACCTCGGCCCCGGTAATCTCGCTCAACGTCTTGGAATGATCGGTGTCGGTCCGCACCACCGATCCGGCAATGCGCGCAGCAGCAGCGCGCACATCGTCGATGGTCAGCAGGGCGGTATCGGGTTCCGTTGCAAGCAGGCTGGTCATGATGCCGGGGACGTAACGGAAAGGGCGCCGCCTTGCAAACCACTGCTGGCCTAGAAATGCTTACTGGATTTAAACTTGCGACTGTTCGTCCCGCACGCTGGAATTGGCCACCAAAGGCGCTATGACCGCAAGCATGAGCGAACCGAAACACGTTTCTTTCCTGGGCTTGGGCGTTATGGGCGGCGCAATTGCGCGGCACATCGGCAATGCCGGCCACCAGTTGACCATCTACAACCGTAGCCCGGAGCGGCTGGACAAGTGGCAGGCGGCTAACCCCGGCCTGGCCGTGCGCGTAGCACAGACCCCGGCGGAGGCGGCCGAGGGGGCGCAGGTCGTGCTGACCTGTGTGGGTAACGATGATGATCTGGCTGACGTGGTGCTGGGGCCATCCGGCGTGTTCAGCGCCCTGCGCAAGGGCGCCGTGTTCATCGATCATACCACCGTTTCTGCGCGGATCGCCCGGCAAATCGCGGTCGAAGCGCGTGACCTGCAGGTTCAGTGCGTTGATGCACCGGTCACTGGCGGCCAGGCGGGGGCTGAGAACGGCACCCTGACCGTGATGTGCGGCGGCCGCGATGAGGCGATCGAGGCGGCGCGTCCGGTGATGGAAGCCTATACCAAGCGGATCGTCCATGTCGGCAAGGCTGGCGCCGGGCAGACCACCAAGATGGTCAACCAGATCGCCTTTGCCGGCATCTTGGCCAGCCTGTCTGAAGCCATGCGCTTTGCCCAGGGCGCGCACCTCGATCTGGAAAAGGTTTACGAGGCAATTTCTGGCGGAGCATCGCAGTCCTGGCAGATGGACAACCGCTGGCACACGATGGCCAAGGATGAATTCGACTTTGGTTTCGCGGTTGACTGGATGCGCAAGGATCTGGGCCTGACGCTGGAGGAAGGCCGATCGCTGGGCGTGCCGCTGGCCGTTACCGCGCTGATCGATCAGTTTTATGCCGAGGTGCAGTCGCTCGGCGGCGGACGTCAGGATACGTCATCGCTGATCCGCCGCTTGCCCAAGCGGGGTGGCGCGTGATCCGGGGCCTGCTGGCGGCAACCGCCGCCCTCGCCCTGTCGGCGCCGGCCTTGGCCGATACGCTGGTCGACAATGTCGATGGCCTGACCATCGACGCGACCGGCGGAGTTGAGCGGTTCTCTGGGCTACTGGTCGGCGAGGACGGCCGGATCGTCCAGATCCTGCACCGGGGTGACAAGCGGCCGGGCAAGGTCGATTATTTCGTTGATGGCAAGGGCCAGGTCATGGTTCCGGGCATGATTGATAGCCACGGCCACGTGATGGGTCTGGGCTTTTCCGCCCTGACGCTGGACCTGACTGAAACGAAATCGCTGGCCGAAGCACTGGCCAAAGTCGCAGCCTATGCCAAGGCCAATCCAGATCGCCCATGGATTCTGGGCCGCGGCTGGAACCAGGAACTGTGGCCCGAACGGCGCTTTCCAACCGCTGCTGAACTGGATGCCGTGGTTGCTGATCGACCGGTCTGGCTGGAACGCGTCGATGGCCATGCCGGCTGGGCCAATTCCAAGGCGCTGGCTGCGGCCGGGGTCACTGCGCTGACCAAGGCACCGGCGGGTGGATCGATTGAGCGACTGGCCGGCGGCAAGCCAGCCGGCGTGCTGGTGGACAATGCGACGGAACTGGTCGGCAAGGCCGTACCCGCACCGCGCCCGGAAGATCGCGACCTGGCATTTGCCAAGGCGCAGGAAATCCTGCTGGCCCGCGGTGTGACGGCGATTGCCGATATGGGCACGACCATCGAAGATTGGCAGGCCTTCCGCCGCGCGGGCGATAATGGGTCGCTGCGCGTCCGGATCATGTCCTACGCCAGTGGCACCGATAACATGGCACTGATCGGCGGCCCGGGGCCCTCGCCCTGGCTTTATGACGACAAGCTGCGGCTGAACGGGGTGAAGCTCTATTCTGACGGCGCGCTGGGTTCGCGCGGGGCCAGCCTGAAGGCACCCTATAGTGATGCACCCACCATCAAGGGCTTGCGGATCACGGGCGATACCCAGCTTAAAAACTTTATCAGCCGCGCCGCGCTTGATCATTTCCAGGTGGCCATTCACGCGATTGGGGACGAGGCGAATGCCGCCGCCCTGACCGCGATTGAGGACATGAACCAGACCTACACCGGCGACCGGCGCTGGCGGATTGAACACGCCCAGATCCTTGACCCGGCCGATATCCCGCGCTTTGCCAAGGCCGGAGTAATCGCCTCGATGCAGCCGGTGCACCAGACGTCTGACCGGCTCATGGCCGAAGCCCGGCTCGGTCCGAACCGCCTGACCGGTGCCTATGCCTGGGCCAGCCTGGCCGCCAGCGGCGCGAAGCTGGCCTTCGGCTCAGACGTGCCGGTGGAACTGGCCGATCCCTGGGCCGGACTGGCCGCCGCTATCAGCCGCACCGGTCCCGATGGCCAGCCGCTGGGCGGGTGGCAGCCGCAGGAACGGGTTAGCCGCGAACTGGCGCTGGCCGCTTATACTGCCAATGGGGCCTGGGCTGGCTTTGCCGAAGGCCGCTTTGGCCGCCTTCAACGCGGCGAACGCGCTGACTTCCTGCTGATTGACCGTGATCCAATGCTCGCCACCCCCGCCGAAATTCGCGCCACGCAGGTGTTGCAGGTCTGGCTGGGCGGGCGGCTGGTGCATCAGGCGAAGTAAGCACTGAGCCCAAGCCCTTGTCGTCGTCACCCTGAACTTGTTTCAGGGTCCATGTGCCGCGAAACCGCCGCCAGCCATGGTGCGCAAACGGGGCGGCTTTGGCTATCCGCAACAGCGGGTTCGCCGGCACGATGGATGCTGAAACAAGTTCAGCATGACGATGTGATTTGAATTCAGATTTCCGTCTCGCTCGGTGGTGCAACCAGCGCGGTTCCCGCCTGTTCTTCAGCCGCACGTTGGCGATCGGTAAACCACATGATTACCAAGGCGCTTTCGTAAAGCAGCCACAGCGGGATCGCGAGCATCAGCTGCGAGATTACGTCTGGCGGCGTAATGACTGCGGCAATGACCGTGATGCCAACGACCACGTAACGCCGTGCCCGCACCAGATCATCACGGCTGACAATCCCGGCCCGGTTGAGCAGCAACAGCAGGACCGGCAACAGGAAGCTGATCCCGAAGGCCATGATGAATTGCATCACCAGGCTGAGATAGGCGCCCGTTTCCGGCAAGGCTTCCATCGACAAACCGCCACGCTCGCCCTCAAAACCCAGGAAGAAGTGGAAGGCGGTCGGCATGACCACGAAATAGGCCAGCGCCGCGCCAGCCGTGAACAGGATCGGCGTTGCCAGCAGGAATGGCAGGAAGGCCGTCTTTTCCTTCGCATAGAGCCCCGGCGCGACAAAGGCCCACAGCTGGTTGGCGATGATCGGGAAGCAAACGAGAAAGGCGGCAAACAGCGCTACCTTCACATTGACGAAGAACGCGCCGTAGAGCTGGGTATAGATCAGCTTGCCCTGCCCCGGCGGAAAAGCCTGGGTGAGCGGGCGAACCAGAAATCCGAAGATGTCGTTGGCGAAGTAAAAGCAGACCCCGAACGCCACCAGCAAGGCCGCGATAATCCGCATCAGCCGCGCGCGCAGCTCGATCAGATGGTCGAGCAGCGGGGCCTGGCTTTCGTCGATGTCGTTAATCTTCAGCACCATGTCAGGCGGCCTGTTCAGGTTTTGGCTGTTCAGGCTTGGACTGATCGGGCTTGGACTGGCCCGGGTCGGCCGGTGCTTCAGCCGCCGCCGTGCCGGGGTCCAGGCCAATCAGCGCCCCCTCGGCGCTGGCGCTTTCAGGCGGATGCTCGCGCATGATCGCCTCGTTCTGCTCACGCCACTTCTTTTCCATGTCGGCCAATTCAGCCTCACGGATCATGGTTTCCACGCCCGCGCGGAAATGGCCAGAGACGCGCCGGACCTTGCCAATCCAACGGCCCGCCGTGCGCAGCGCCAGTGGCAGGTCCTTGGGACCGATCACCACCACCGCCACGATGACGATCAGCAGCAGCTCAGAGGCGCCGATATCAAACACGCGCCAGTCCTCGCCCGCTTATTTCTGTTCGGTCTTGCTTGCCTCGATGGCAGCGGGCACCTCGGTCGGCGCAGGGATCTGGGCTGGCGGTGTGGACGCCTTGGCGTCCTCATCGGCCATGCCCTGCTTGAAGCTTTTAATGCCCTTGCCGAAATCACCCATGATTTCCGACACGCGGCCACGGCCGAACAAGACCAGCACGACCAGCAGCACAATCAGCCAGTGCCAGATAGATAAACCGCCCATTTTCCGACTCCGTTTCGAGGATCCTGCCCCCGTCCGCCCCTATCTAGGCGCTTTCGTCGTCGCTTGCCAGTCCGGCTTCGGCTTCAGCCGCCTGGCGGCGTTCGTCCGCCGTTTCCATCGCATCGGCCAGGGCGTCTTCGACCGGATCGAGCAGGCCGGCGGCCTTAAGTTCGTCAATTCCGGGCAAGTCGCGGCGGCTTTCCAGGCCGAAGTGAGTCAGGAACTCCGGCGTCGTCGCAAAAATCACTGGCCGCCCGGGCACTTCACGGCGGCCAACAATCCGCACCCAGCCCGCTTCCATCAACACGTCGAGCGTGCCCTTGGCGGTCTGGACCCCGCGAATCGATTCAATTTCGGCCCGGCTGACGGGCTCATGATAGGCCACAATCGCCAGCACCTCGGTCGCCGCGCGCGATAGCCGCCGCGTCTCTTCGCGTTCGCGCCGCAACAGGTGCGCCAGATCGGGCGCAGTCTGGAAATGCCAACGCTTGGCCCGCTCGACCAGCTGAATGCCGCGATCCCGATAGGTCTCAGTCAGTTCGGCCAGCGCCGCTTTAACGTCAGCCCCGCCCAGGTGGGTGGAGATCGCTTCGGCGCTCATCGGTTCTTCAGCCGCAAACAGCGCCGCTTCGACCGCGCGGACCAGATCATCGGGCCGGGTCATTGCTTCAGCCCGCGCAGCATCAGCGGGCCAAAGGTCTGCTCCTGCTGCAGCTCTGCCTTGCCCCGGCGCGCCAGTTCTAGCGCGGCGACAAAGCTGGACGCCATCGCCGAGCGGCGCAGCTTGGGATCGGCGTGCGGCGGCAGGAAGTCCTTCAGTTCCATCCAATCGAGATTGACGCCCAGCATCGCAGAAACGCGGGAGAGTGCGCTATCAAGCGTCATGACCATCCGGTCACGCACCATATGGACCACTGGCTGGGTCCGCGCCTTGACCTGCCCATAGGCCTGGACCAGCGCGAACCAATCACATTGCCAGCGGGCCTTGCGATCGACCCGCAAGCCTTCCGGTGCCCCGCGCCGGAACACGTCGCGGCCCAGCCGATCACGCCCCATCAATCGTGCTGCGGCATCACGCATGGCGGCCAGCCGCTGCAGCCGCAGTTGCAGGCGCAGCGCCAGTTCCTCAGGACTGGGGTCCGCCTGCTCATCGCGCGGCAGCAGGAGCGCGGATTTGAGGTAGGCCAGCCAGGCGGCCATCACCAGATAATCGGCAGCCAGTTCCAGCCGAAGCGCTTCAGCCTGTTCAATATAGGTCAGGTACTGGTCAACGAGCGACAGGATTGAAATCCGCCGCAGATCGACCTTCTGCCGCCGCGCCAGATCGAGCAACAGGTCGAGCGGGCCTTCCCAGCCATCAAGCTCTAGATAGAGCGCAGCATCTTCGGTTGCGGCCGCAGCGGGGCCAGCCCAGTCATCGTCGGGCAGCGTAATAGCCGGGGCGTCATCCAGCTCAGCCACGCCGATCCCTCTGCGCTTGTAGTTGGCTCACACCTTGGCCTCCGCCGTTTCCAGCAGCGCCAGCAAGGCGTCGCGCTTGGCCACCAGCCCGGCCTGATCTGCACTGGGCTCTGGCGGACGGATCGCATCCAGCGCGCGGGCGTGGCGCGCGGTGGTGGCGGCGGACATCGCCCCCAGCCGCTCACAGATGCCGATCATGTCCGGCATTTTGCCCCAGCAATTGAGCGCGATGTCGCACCCTGCCCGGATCGCCACTTCGGCGCGTTCGGGCACGGTGCCAGACAGCGCTTCCATATCGAGATCGTCGGTCAGCAGCAGGCCATCAAAGCCGATCTTGCCCCGGACAATCTGCTCAATCACGAAAGGCGATTGCGTGGCCGGGTGGTCCGCATCCCAGGCGGTGAAGATCAAGTGCCCGGTCATCGCAATCGGCGCATCGGCCAGCGCCTTGAACGGGGCAATATCGCTTTCCAGTTCAGCCGCACTGGCCGTAACCGTGGGCAGTTCCTTGTGGGTATCGACCAGCGAGCGGCCATGGCCCGGCATATGCTTGATCGTGCCCGCCACCCCGGCGCGAGCCAGGCCGTCCAGCACCGCGCGGCCAATCGCCGCTACCCGCAACGGTTCAAACCCATAGGCCCGATCCCCGATCACATCGTGCGCGCCGTGCTGGCGAACATCCAGCACCGGCGCATGGGTGCAGGTGATGCCCACTTCGTGCAGGTCCTGCCCCAGGGCTTCAGCATTGGCGCGGGCAGCTTCAATTGCAGAGGCCGGGGCCAGCTCAAACAACCGGTCAAACAGCTCACCCGCCGGATAGGCTGGCCAGACCGGCGGCTTCATCCGAGCGACCCGGCCACCTTCCTGATCGATCGTAAGCAACAGCTGGTCACGCCCGTGGATGGCGCGCAGCGCATCGGTCAGCGCGCGGACCTGCTGCCGGCTTTCGATATTGCGCCCGAACAGGATATATCCTGCGGGATCCGCGTCATGGAAAAAGGCCCGCTCGTCGGCGGTCAGGGTTAATCCGGAAAGGCCGAAAATGGCGGGTGTCATGGTCATTGGACGGTCGCAGGAACTGGCCCGCCGTGCAAGCGGGCCGCCCCACCTGCGTGTGGATTACAGCGCCTATTTGACCTGACAGGAAATCCCAGCGGCCTTCAACCGGCCGCACAGTGCGCTGGCTGCGGCGCGATCAGGCTGAACTGCCTGAAGCCGGTGGATCGTGCCATTGTCAGCCGTTCCGGCCACCACGCGGTGCGATACGCCCGCAAGGGCGCCATTGGCCTGAGCAACCAGCTTGGCCCAGCCCGCTTCCGCACTGGCCTGTGACGAGAAGGCACCAACCTGGACGCCAACCCCGCTGGCCGCCGGGGCGGCGGCTGTCGGCGCAGCGGCTTCGCTAGGCGTCGGCACTGCTGCGACAGGGGCGGCACCAGCTTCGGCGCTCCCGGCCATAACTGGCGTACGGCTTTGGCCTTCAGACGCGGCGAAGCTCAGATCTCCGGTGCCGTCAAATGTCTTGCCCCCCGGATTATCGGGAGCGGTCTTATAGGGTTCGGCAGGCGCCGGAACGATGCTGCCATCGGCGACGAGCTCTGAATCGGTGCGGTTATGGGTAAACCACCAGATCCCGCCAACCACAGCGGCCAGCAAGGCCAACGCGCCGACAAAGACCAGCATCAGCCGGCTGGTGTCATAGCCATCGTCATCGCCGCCGATGTCGTCTTCGGCACCTTCCAGCCAGGGGAGACGCTCACCAGGTTCGTTCAGCTCAAGCTGCTCGGTCTCCAGGCGGTCCGCATCATGCTCGTCCCAACCTTCGCCATGGCGTTCGTCGTTTGCCCCAACCATTACATTTCCTCCACTGCCTCCACGCCTAGTAGCGCAAGACCATTTCGAACAAGTTGCCCGATTTGTGTTGCAAGATAAAGCCTTGCAGAGGTCAGCGCGGCATCTTGTGCCACGATGAAGCGTTTTTCAGGCCGGTCGTTGCCCACATTCCAGAACCCATGGAGGCCAGCGGCCAGGTCCTGGAGGAAGAAGGCAATGCGGTGCGGTTCACGCGCGACAGCGGCAGCCTCAACCAACCGCGGGAACTGCGCGGCCAGCTTGATCAGGCCCAGTTCTTCCTCACCCAGCCGGTCAAGCGCGGCATCATCGGGACCAAAGCCTTCAGCTGCCCCCTTGCGCAGGGTCGAACGAATGCGGGCGTGCGCATATTGGACATAGAATACCGGATTGTCCTTCGATGCTTCGACCACCTTGTCGAAATCGAAGTCCATCTGCGCATCAGGCTTGCGGGTCAGCATGGTAAAGCGGACCACGTCCTTGCCCACCATCTCAACCACATCGGCCAGGGTCACAAAGTTACCGGAACGCTTCGACATCTTGAACGGCTGGCCGCCCTTCATCAGCTGGACCATCTGGACCAGCTTGACCTCGAAGGGGGTCGATTTGCCTTCAATGGCGGTCATCGCCGCTACCGCAGCCTTGATCCGCTTGACCGTGCCAGCATGATCGGCACCCCAGATATCTACCAGCGCGTCGGCGCTCTGGGCCTTCTGGAAGTGATAGGCGAGGTCGGCCCCGAAATAGGTCCATTCGCCCGAGCTCTTCTTGATCGGGCGGTCCTGATCATCACCGAACTTGGTGGAACGGAACAGCGGCAGTTCGACCGGCTCCCAATCTTCGAGCGTCTTCCCCTTGGGCGCTTCGAGCACGCCGTCGTAAACCAGATCATGGGCCCGCAGCCACTTCTCGGCCTCTTCAGGCTTGCCTGCGGCCTGCAATTCCGCCTCGGACGAGAACAGATCATGATGAATGCCCAGCAGCGCCAGGTCGGTCTTGATCATTTCAAGCATGGCCGCAACCGCGCGGGTGCGGAACAGCACCAGCCATTCAGCTTCGGGGGCCTTGGCATACTTGTCGCCAAATTCAGCCGCGAGCGCCTGGCCCACGGGCACCAGATATTCGCCTGGATAAAGCCCTTCGGGTATTTCGCCGACGGCCTCACCCAGCGCCTCGCGATAACGGACGTGCGCCGAACGGGCGAGGACATCGACCTGCGCCCCGGCATCGTTGACGTAATATTCGCGGATCACCTTGTGACCGGAAAATTCCAGCAAGGTCGCCAGCGCATCACCCACCACGGCACCGCGGCAATGGCCCATGTGCATCGGACCGGTCGGGTTGGCCGAGACATATTCGATATTGACCGTGCTGCCCTGGCCCATCGCCGAGCGACCATAGTCACCACCAAGCGCAGCAATTGCGCGCAGTTCGGCTAACCAGGCGGCGGCATCGACGCGCAGGTTGATGAAGCCCGGCCCGGCGATCTCAGCCGAGGCCACACCCGGCACCTTGAGCAGCTCAGCCACCAGAGCCTCGGCCAGGGCGCGCGGGTTCATCCCCGCCGGCTTGGCCAGCACCATGGCGGCATTGGTGGCCAGATCGCCGTGCGAGGGATCCCGCGGCGGCTCCACCGCAACCGCTGCGCGGTTGAGACCGCCCGGCAAGGTTCCGGCAGCTTCCAGCGCATCAAGCGCAGCGGAGATATGGCCGACAAAAGCGGCGTGAATAGTTTGGACAGCAGTCATGGCGCGCCGGTTAGACGGTTTGCGCCGAAAATGGAACCTTCCCGCAGCGGAAAGCCCGGATCAGCGCGTGGCGTTGTAAGTCAGCTGATCCTGAGTGAGCTGGAAGCCAACCAGCACATCAAAGGTCGCGCGGGCAACTGCAGCCTTCACTTCAGGCCGCGAAAGCGGATCGACGGCCGCGTCAGAATCGCCAGCCTTGCGCTTGCGGGTGATCTGTTCGCGGATATCCGCTGGCAGGCTGGCTTCTGCCTTGTCAATAAAGGCGCTGGCCGAACCACTGGCCTGAGCCCGCTCCTGACCATCGGCAAAGTTGATCGTAACGGAGCCGACGCGCTTCGAAATCACGGCACTACCGCCCCGCAGAACGGTGACGAAATAGGGCAGCGTCACTTGCCGCGCGCCACGCGTGTCCGTGCGGCGGGCCAGCACGTCAAACGTCGCAGCACTGGAGACCTTGTCGCCCGCCTCATTACAAGTGGAGCGCAGGTTGGTGAGCGCGCCCACCACATCGATATTGTCGGCCGTGGTGGCACCCGCGTTGCGGAACACGGTGATATCGCCGGTATAGTCTGGCACGCCAACAGCCGGGCAGGCACTGCGCACGGCGGTGATGCCTACGCCTTCGTCCACCACCAGGTCCCCGGTTCCGCGGCAGCCAGCAAGGGCGGCGGCAAGGGCAACAGCAGCGTAAAGGCGGGTGCGAGGCGTCATTCTGGCAGGTTCCTGTCAAAGGGCTGAACTTGCCCTAGCGGCGTCATTGCCAAAACGCTAGGGGGAGGAACATGAACGCGCCCTTTCAGCAGCCCGAAAAACCGGACCTCCGCCTCCTGCTCGCCGCGCCGCGCGGCTTTTGCGCCGGGGTAGATCGGGCGATCGAGATCGTCGATCGCGCCCTGACCCGTTATGGCGCACCGGTCTATGTCCGGCATGAGATCGTGCACAACCGCTTCGTGGTCGACGGACTGCGCGCCAAGGGTGCAATTTTTGTCGAGGAATTGGACGAGGTCCCCGATGGTGCCCCAGTGGTGTTCAGCGCCCATGGTGTGCCCAAAGCGGTGCCGGAAGCCGCCACCCAACGCGGGCTGGACTGGCTTGATGCCACTTGCCCGTTGGTCAGCAAGGTGCACCGCCAGGCCGAACGCCAGATCGAAGCCGGACGCCACATCCTGTTCATCGGCCATAAGGGCCACCCTGAGGTCATCGGCACTGTCGGACAGGTTCCCGACGGCACGATCACTCTGGTCGAAACGCTGGAAGATGTCGCCAAGCTCGATTTCGCGGCTGATGCACCGCTGTCGTTCCTGACCCAGACGACCCTGTCAGTCGATGATACGGCGGAGATCGTAGCTGCGCTGCGCGCACGGTTCCCCGACATCGCGGGCCCTAAGGCCGAAGACATCTGCTACGCGACGTCCAACCGTCAGGCGGCGGTCAAGTCGATTGCCGACCAATGCCAGCTGGTGCTGGTGATCGGCGCACCCAACAGCTCCAACTCTGTGCGGCTGGTCGAAGTTGCCCAGCGTTGCGGCGCGGAAGGCCGCCTGATCCAGCGCGGGACTGACATTGACGAAGCCTGGTTTGCCGGCGTGACCACCATGGGGCTGACTGCCGGGGCCTCTGCCCCCGAAACCCTGGTTCAGGAAGTGATCGACCGGATCGGCCAGTTCCGCACGGTGGATGTGGAACAGGTGGTCTCGGCCGAAGAAAACATCGTGTTCAAGCTGCCGCGACAGCTGGCGGATTAGGGTCAGGCAGTGGCGGTTTATACCCATCTTGGGGCGGAAGTCCTGGGCCAGCTGGTGGCCGAATTCGACGTGGGCGAACTGACCTCGGCCAAAGGCATTGCTGAGGGGATTTCCAACAGCAACTGGCTGATCGAAACCACGGGCAAGGATAGCGCAGGCGGCGCACGTTTCATCCTGACCATGTACGAATTCCGGATCGAGGTAGAAGATCTGCCCTTCTTCCTCTCCCTGCTCGATCACCTTTCGGCCAAGGGCTGTCCGGTACCGCGCACGATCCATGACCGGCAGGGCCAGCTTTACCGCCTGCTCGATGACAAGGCTGTCGCCCTGATCGAATTCCTGCCCGGCGTATCCGTCAGCGCGCCCACCCCGGGACAGGCCCATGCGGTCGGCCGGGCGCTCGCGCAGATGCAGCTCGCTGCGGCCGATTTTCCCGGGCAGCGCGAAAACGCGATGGGCCGCGCGGAATGGCAACGTCTCGCCCATGAATGCGGGCCGGAAGGGCTGGCCCAGATCGATGCCAGCTTTGCCAAACTCGTCGCGCGCGAACTGCCTGCAACCATTGCCCAGTGGCCTGAAGACCTGCCGCGCGGCACGATCCACGCCGATCTCTTCCCCGATAACGTGCTGATGTTGGGCGATCAGGTTACCGGCCTGATCGACTTCTATTTCGCCTGCACCGATCTGTTTGCCTATGACCTCGCCGTGACCCACGCCGCATGGTGCTTCTCGAACGATGGCCGCAGTTTTGACGCGGCACTCTCCGCCGCGCTGATCGCGGGGTATAAGGAAGTCCGCCCGCTTTCCGACGTTGAGCGCGCAGCCCTGCCGCTGCTGGCGCGCGGAGCCTGCCTGCGCTTTGCCCTGACGCGCGCCTGGGATTGGGTTAACACACCCGCTGATGCGCTCGTCACCCGCAAAGACCCGCTGGCCTTTGGCCGTCGGCTCGAATTCTATGCCGATCCCGCCAACGCCGGGGTGTTTGACGCGGCATGAAACGGGTCGAAGTTTTCACCGATGGGGCCTGCAAGGGCAATCCCGGCCCCGGCGGATGGGGCGTTGTGCTGCGGATGGGCCAGCACGAGCGGGAGATGGCCGGCCATGAGGCCCATACGACCAACAACCGCATGGAACTGACGGCCGTAATCCGCGCGCTCGATGCCCTGAAAGAGCCGTGCGACGTCGCGCTCCACACCGACAGCCGCTATGTGATTGACGGGATCACCAAGTGGATCTTCGGCTGGCAGAAGAACGGCTGGAAGAATTCACAGAAGAAGCCGGTGCTTAATGCCGACCTGTGGCTAGAGCTGCTGGAGGCGCGCAACCGGCACCGGATCGACTGGATCTGGGTCAAAGGCCATGACGGCCACCCGGAAAATGAGCGGGCTGACCGGCTGGCCAGCGATGCGGCAGTCACTGGTAAGGGCGTCTGAAGCGTTAGCTAAAGCGCTTCGGATCGTAAGGCCGCGGATCGACTGCGCCCGCGGGCGCACCCAGAATCAAGCCAACTGCCAGTTCAGCAGCGGCAGGCGCCGTCTGGATGCCAAACCCACCCTGACCGGCAAACCAGAAGAAGCCCGGCGCGGCAGCCTCGAAACCATAAACCGGGAGCCGGTCCGGCGCGAACGACCGCAAGCCGGCCCAGCGATGCTCAATCCTGACGATCGGCCAATCGACCACCTGTTCGAACCGATCGATCGCCAGCGCCACGTCCAGTTCTTCGGGTGCAGCATCACAGGGCTGCGTCGGCGTCTCATCATGCGGGCTGAGCCAAAGCCGACCTGCTTCGGGCTTGAAGTAGAACAGGCCATCAATGCCCAGCACCAGCGGCAAGTCAGCCGGGGGGCCATCGATCAGCTGCAATTGCGCGACAGTCCGCCGAAACGGCGTTATCCCGAGCGGACTGACGCCTGACATTCCGGCAACCAGATCGGCCCAGGCGCCAGCGGCATTGATCAGGATCGAAGCTGTAACACTGCGGCCATCTTCCAGTGCCAGATTCCACTGGTTGGCGTTGCGCTCTGCCTTGGCCAGCCGCGCGCGGGTCCACAATTCGGCCCCGCCTTGCCGGGCACTGGCTAGCCAATGCTGGTGGAGTCCGGCCACATCGATATCGCAGCATTCGGGTTCATAAGCACCGGCCGCCCATTCATCGCGCAGGCCCGGCATGCGCTCCTCCAGTGCGGCCCGGTCCAGATCGTCAACCTGCACGCCCAGGGCGCGGAACTCTGCAGCGAAGCTGGCCAGGGCATCCAACTCGCTCGTTCGCGCCAGCGTCAGCGCGCCGCGAGGGCTAAGGAAGCCATGTTCGTGCAGGAACGGGCCGGAAGCGTTGGTCAGCGGCTGCACTTGCGGCCCGCCATAACTCTCGGTCCAGAAAGCAGCTGATCGTCCGGTCGCGTGATAGCCAGGGCGGTCCTCTGCCTCCAACAGCACCACCCGGCCATGCGCGGCCAGGCCTGCGGCGAGCGAGGCGCCGGCGATCCCGGCCCCGACAATCGCGAAATCGAATCGGTCGGTCATCCCGTGACCCGTGCCAGAAATGCATCGATGTGATCCAGCGCCTCGCTACGGACCGGATCAGCCTCGCGCAGGATTTCATGGCGTGCGCGCGGGCCGAAGTTGATCAGTTCGCAATGCGGCAACCCGGCCGCCGCGCGGGCGCTGGCCTTAAAGCTAACCAGCGCATCCTGATCGGTCGCCAGCAGCAACACCGGCTGATGGACCCGCCCAAGCACTTCGCGCTGCGCAAGCCAGCGCATCGAGGCATATGCCCGTTCGAGCCAGCGCCACGAGCCCGGCCCCATCACCAGCTCTGGCCGCTGCTGGCGCCACCATAACTCGTCAGCATAGCGTCCGGGATCGTGGGTCAGCAGGTCTTGGCGGCCTTCTGGCGGCTGCCCGGGCCGCTCATCCCACTTCCAGGCTGGACGGCGCGGATCGCCCAGGCGGCACATCAGCCCGGCCAGGGCCTGCATCAGCACGTCGGGCATATTGCCGTCGCGCAACCCCAGCATGGGCGCGCACAGCACCAGCGCCGCCGGATTAACCGCCGCTTCGGCTGCCGCGCGCAACGCCAGGTGCCCGCCCATCGAGTGGCCGATCACAATCTGCGGTCCGGGTGAGTGGTCTTTCCACTCACTCCAAAAATCGCGCAGGTCCCGTACCCAGGTCCCGAAATCATCGATATGTCCGGTGTAACGGTCAGCGCCCAGCCGGCCCGAGCCGCCCTGCCCGCGCCAGTCAAACGCAGTTACCGCCCAGTTCTGGCCATGCCAGTGGGCCATCGCTTCGAGGTACTTTTCGTAAAAGTCGCCCCGGCCGTTCAAGAACAGGATTGAGCCCTTGGGCTTGGCCGGAATCCAGTCGATCCGGCGAACAGGGTGGCCATCGGGCGCAGTCCAGCGGCTTTCAACTGCTCCGGCTGGAATAACCCGGCGATTAAAGGCAGCTGACATTTGGCTAATTCCAGCCTCTTGGCGGTGGTTACTTTTTAGTAAGCCCTGCCCTGTATCCATGCCCTCTGCACGAGGGGGCGGGCAATGCCGAACGTCGAATTCCAATACGTACTGCTGGGAGCCTTGGCAATCGCGCTGGTGATTGCAGCTGTGACTGACATACGCCGTCGACAGATCGACAATTGGCTAAACGCTGCGATTGCCCTGACGGCCCCGGCATGGTGGTGGGCAAGCGGCCTCAGCCTGTGGCCTGACGTCGCCTGGCAACTGGGCCTCGCTGCTGTCACCTTTGCTATTTGCGCAGGACTGTTCGCGCTGCGCGCCATGGGCGGCGGCGATGTGAAGCTGCTCGCGGCGCTGGCGCTGTGGATCGCGCCTGCGTGGTTCCTGAAATTAATCATCATGATGTCGCTGCTGGGCGGACTGCTGACCGTGGTCCTGGCGTTCTGGCACGGCGCGCGCCGCCGGCGCGAGCGGCTGGCCATTCCATATGGCGTCGCGATTTCAATGGCCGGCCTTTGGGCCTTAGCCAGCCAGTTTCTGCCTGCAGCGCAGTCTGTTGCCGCAGCAGGCGGTGTTGGGTGAACCGGATTTTAACCACTTGGGACCATTACGGTTCGATATTCGTATTTTCTCTAGGGGGCTTGCAAGGCCATGGATAAGAAAAAGCTGATGATGCTGCTTGGCGCGCTGGTCATTGCGATCGGTACGGCCATGGCCGCGAGAAGCCTGTTCGCCGGGGCCTCTGCCCCCAAGGCTGAAGCCGCCCAAGTCCCGCAGGGTCCGAAGGTCCTCGTGGCGCAGCGCGCCCTGCCCGTTGGCACCATCATTACGGCGGATTCAATTTCCTTCCAGGCCTGGCCGAAGGAAATGGTTCAGGACGCCTATTTCATCGACGGCGAGGCCGACATGAACAAGCTGCTGGGCACCGTGGTTCGTTATCCTGTCACGGCCGGTCAGCCGGTCACCCAGGGCGCGCTCGTCTCACCCGGTGATCGCGGTTTCCTTGCCGCCGCGCTGGGCCCTGGGATGCGCGCAGTTACTATTCCGGTTTCACAGAAGACCGGCGTCGGTGGCTTTGTCTTCCCGGGTGACCACGTCGACCTCGTGCTGACCCAGTCGGTCCGCAGCGATGGTAATCAGGAATCGCTCAAGACTGCCGAGACTATCCTGCGCAATGTCCGCGTTCTGGCGACTGACCAGTCGACCGAGACCGAAATTGTCGAAGGCAAGACTGTAGTCCGCGACTTCCGCACCGTAACGGTCGAAGTTACCCCCAAGATTGCCGAGAAGGTCGCCGTCGCGCAGACCATCGGCACGATCAGCCTTTCGCTGCGAAGCCTGGCTGACAATCAGACAGAGCTCGACCAGGCCATCGCCAGCGGCACCGTGAAGGTCCCCTCAGGCGCCAGCAAGGAACAGGAAGACAAGCTGCTGGGGCAGGCGATGAAGCGCCCGCTTGATGGCGGCGTAACTTATGTCACCGGAGGCGACGTATCGCGCTTCCAGCCGCGCACAGTGGCAGCGCCCGCGGCGCCAGCCGGCCGACCTGCTCAAATGACCCCTTCGGCCGCACCGGCTGCTGCATTTGCTGCAACAGCGCCAGTTGGCCCGGTTGTCCGGGTGACCCGCGGCAAGACCACCGTCGTCGAACAAGTCGGGAAGCGTTGAGATGAACCGTACCGCTAACCGCCCTGCGATCGCCCTCTTGAAAGGCAACCCGATGAAACGCCTTGTCACAACTTTGCTCAGCGCAAGCTGCATGTTGGCCCCGCTGGCCCTGCTTCACGCTCCGGCGGTCCAGGCCCAGTCGCTTAGCCGGCCCGCCAATGATTTCGTGTTGTCGATCGGACGTGGCCAGTTGGTCACCGTTGGCGGCACCATGGCTGACGTCTTTGTCGCCAACGAAGCGATCGCCGATGTCCAGGTCAAGTCGCAGCGCCAGCTGTATGTCTTTGGCAAGGCCGGCGGTGAGACCACTGTTTACGCCAGCAATGCCGCCGGTGACATCATCTGGTCAGCCAATATCCGGGTCGGCTCGAACATCGACAGCGTCGACACGATGCTGCGGATGGCCATGCCTGATGCCAAAGTCGCTGTCTCCACCATGGGGACCAACACCTTCCTGCTGACCGGCACGATTTCATCGCCCGAAGACGCTGCGGAAGCCAAGCGACTGGTCGAAGCCTTCGTCGGCAAGGAAGCCAATGTCATCACTCGGCTGAAGACCGCAACGCCGCTGCAGGTGAACCTGCGCGTCAAGTTTGCTGAGGTCAGCCGGACCCTGGTCAAGTCACTGGGGGTCAACCTGACCACCATTGATGGCAGCTCGGGCATGCAGTTCGGGATCGGCCAAGGCCGCACCTTTGCCCCTACCGTCTATGCCGGCCCCAACCAGGCGCTGGGCGTGGGAAGCCAGGTGAAGGTGCAGGTGCCGGATCTTGCCAACCCCGGCTCGTTCAAGGAAATCTCCAGTTCGTCGGTCCTCCCGGCGGTCGTCGGCACTACGCTTGCCTTGCAGAGCAAACTGTTCGGCATGGACCTGCTCGGCGCGCTCGATATGGGTGAATCGCTGGGCCTCGTGACCAGCCTTTCGGAACCGAACCTGACCGCACTTTCGGGTGAGACGGCAGATTTCCTGGCGGGCGGTGAATATCCGATCCCGATCAGCCAGGGCCTTGGCAGTACCTCGGTCGAATACAAGCGCTTCGGGGTCAGCCTGGCCTATACGCCGACCGTGCTGGCCAATGGCCGGATCTCGATGCGCGTCCGCCCGGAAGTGTCGGAACTATCAAGTCAGGGCTCGATCACGCTGAACGGCTTCAACGTGCCGGCACTGACCGTGCGCCGCGCGGAAACGACGATCGAACTGGGTTCGGGGCAAAGCTTCATGATTGCCGGCCTGATGGGCAATAGCGCCCAGAATACGGTGAAGAAGATGCCAGGTGCCGGTGATCTGCCGATCCTCGGCTCGCTGTTCCGCTCAACCAACTTCCAGCGCGGTGAGACCGAGCTGGTGATCGTTGTGACGCCATATCTGGTCAATCCGGTTGACGCCAATGACATCAAGCTGCCGACCGACGGCTATCAGGCCCCGGACGATATCCAGCGGATCTTTGGCAATCAGGAAAACAACGGCAGGTCTGGCGCCAGCCGGCCGATGCCGTCAGCCGGTCCGGCCAGCGTCCCGAGCCCCAAGGTGGGCGAACTTGATACGCCGCCCGTAGTCCGGCCGGTCGAAGACAAGCGCGCCAAGAAGAAGTCCAGCGCCGCAGCCACCAAGGCCGCGACGCCTGGCTTCAGCATGAACTGAGAAAGGTGATGACCATGCGTAGCTTCCAGAACCGCAAGGCGCTCGGCGCCGCCATCGCCTTCTCCCTCGGCAGCTTGCTGGCCGGTTGCGGCGGCATGCCCAAAAACCAGCAGCTTGAAAGCGTCCACCAGCCGGTGGTCAGCCGGACCAATTACACGTTAGACGTGACGACGAATCCTGGTGGTCTCTCGCTACCGGAAGCGCGCCGTTTGGCTGGCTGGTTCGAGGCGATGGAGCTGCGTTACGGCGACCGTGTCTCGATCGACGATCCCCTTATGAGCGGCGCGACCCGCGCGGCGGTGGAAGCCGTCGCCGGCCGCTTTGGCCTGCTGATCACCGAGACGGCCCCCGTCACACCCGGCATGATCAATGCTGGCACGGCCCGGATCGTGGTGACCCGGACCAGCGCGACTGTTCCCGGCTGCCCGGACTGGTCAGCCAAGTCAGACACCAACCTGATGAATGCAACCAGCAGCAATTACGGCTGCGCATCAAACGCCAACCTGGCGTCGATGGTGGCTGATCCAGAACACCTGCTCAAGGGTGCCAACAGCACCGGCCGGACGGTCGTGATGAGCGGCAACAAGGCCATCGACATCTACCGTGAAGCCAAGCCCACGGGCGAAGGCGGTCTTAAGCAGAACTCCACCCAGGGCGGGAAGTAAGCCATGAATGCTCCTTGGAAGTCCGGCGCAGCCGGCAATCGCGACCCCTTCAGCGCCTATATCTGCGATGATGCAGCGCTTGATGTCCTGCGTCCCGTGGTCATCGAAATGGGCTGGCAGCCCGAGAAGTGCAACAAGGGCGGACTGCGCAATGCGGTCCAGTCCCTGTCCATCTCGGCCAGCCCCAATATCCTGATGGTCGATCTGTCGGAAAGCGGTGATCCGCTCAGCGATATCAACGCCCTGGCCGAGGTTTGCGAACCCGGTACGGTTGTGATCGCTATCGGGCAGGTCAACGATGTCCGGCTCTATCGCGACCTGCTTGGCAGCGGCATTCAGGATTACCTGCTGAAGCCGCTTGCCCCTGGTCAGGTTCGCGATGCGCTGGTCAATGCCCAGGCAGTCTTTGCGGCACCGAAGGCGCATGACCCAAGTGCCGCCAAAAAGCACGTTTCGGTTGCCGTTATCGGCACGCGCGGCGGAGTTGGGGCATCGACCATCGCAACCTCGCTTGCCTGGCTTTACAGCGGCGATGAGAAGCTGCCGACCGCCCTGCTCGATCTCGACATTCATTTCGGATCGGGTGCCCTCGCGCTTGATCTTGAACCGGGCCGCGGCCTGACTGATGCGATCGAAAACCCCAGCCGCATCGACGGCCTGTTCATCGAACGCGCCATGATCCGCGCCAATGATCACCTTGCGATCCTGTCCGCCGAAGCGCCGATCAATTCGCCGCTGATGACGGACGGCGCAGCCTTCATCCAGCTGCAGGAAGAGTTCCGGCAGGCCTTTGAGATGACGGTGATCGACCTGCCGCGCAACATGCTGATCAACTTCCCGCACCTGCTCAACGACGTGAATGTCGTGCTGCTGGTCACGGAGATGACTTTGGCTGGTGCGCGCGACGCGATCCGAATGCTCTCCTGGATGAAGAGCAATGCCCCGCACGTGCAGACGATCGTGATCGCGAACAAGATGCTGCCGGGCACAGGTGAGATCAGCAAGGCTGATTTCGAAGCCTCAATCGAGCGCAAGATCGCCTTCACCATTCCCTACGACGCCAAGGCCGCGGCCAATGCCGCAAAGTTGGGCCAGACTTTTGCCGACGCCAACCGTTCGACCAAGGCCGGGGTCGTGATCCGCGACATCGCCAAATCGGTGCACGGAGTCGGCGACGGTGAATCGGTTGAAGATGCCGTGAAGGCTAAATCCTCGCTGCTCGGCAAGTTCGACTTCAAGTCCTTGGTGCCGAAAAAGGCCGCCAAGGGAACGGCTCAAGCTTCGGCTTGAGCCCGGCGCGGACACTCTTTGATAAAGGCCTGACCAGTCGATGGATATCACCCAACTTCTGCTGATTGCTGTGGGCCTGATGGCCATCATGGTCCTGGGCTACGTCGGCTTGGTCGGGCCTTCGCCCGCGAAGGAGGCACAGCGCCGCCTGGAAGGGTTGCGCTATCGCCACTCGGAAAGCGCGATCGACAAGGTCGAAGCGCAGATGCGCAAGGCCGTGGCTGCGCGCAAGCCAAAGATGCATCAAATCGCCGGGTCCGAAAGCCGGGTTGCCGCGCTGCTGATGCGGCTGCACCGGACCGGCAAAGGCTGGACGCTGAGCCAGTATCTTTACGGCTCGGGTGGTCTGGCGCTGTGCGTCACATTGCTGGTGTTCATCAAGTCAGGTGCGCCGGCCCTTGCACTGGGGGTCGGCCTGCTTGTTGGAGCAGGGCTGCCGCACGCAGTGGTCAACTTTTTCATCAAGCGGCGCTCAAACGCATTCACCGCCAAGTTCCCAGACGCCATCGAGCTGCTGGTGCGGGGTCTTCGCTCTGGCCTGCCGGTGACCGAAACGCTTGGCGTGGTTGCAACGGAAGTGCCCGGCCCGGTCGGTGAAGAATTCAAGCTGGTGACCGAACGGATCAAGATCGGCAAGACCATGGAAGACGCGCTTCAGGATACGGCGGACCGCCTGAACACGCCTGAATTCAGCTTCTTCTGCATCACGCTTGCCATCCAGCGCGAAACTGGCGGCAACCTGGCAGAAACGTTGTCAAATCTTGCCGACGTGCTGCGCAAGCGCTCGCAGATGAAGCTCAAGATCAAAGCGATGAGCTCGGAATCAAAGGCCTCAGCCTATATCGTTGGCTCGCTGCCATTCATCGTTTTCATCATGATCTACATGATCAATCCGGAATATCTGGGCGGATTCTTCACCGAAGATCGCCTGATCGTGACCGGCCTCGGGGGGCTCGTCTGGATGTCGCTCGGCGCCTTCATCATGGCCAAGATGGTCAGCTTCGAAATCTGAGCAGGGACAGGAACAGGACATGCTGAATACCCCTCCCGGCCCCACGCTGCTTGGCGTTGACGTTATCTGGGTTGGCTCGATCCTCGCGGGTCTGGCCGCCATGGCGGTAATGTTCGCTGTCTATACGGCGGTCACGATCCGCGATCCGATGGCCAAGCGGGTCAAGGCGCTCAATGAGCGGCGCGACCAGCTTAAGAGCGGCATCATTACGCAGACCGCCAAGAAGCGTGCATCGCTTGTTCGCAAGAACGAAACCGCCGACAAGATGAAGGACACGCTGTCGTCCCTCAAGGTGTTGCAGCAAAGCCAGCTGATCTTCATTCAGCAGAAACTGGCTCAGGCCGGGATCCGCAAGAAGGAACTGGGGATCGTTGTGATCTTCGCACGGATGGTGCTGCCGATCATCCTTGGCGCGATCGTCGGCTTTATCGTCTATGGCATCAACTTCTTCCCTGAATGGGGCGGAATGAAGCGGCTGATGGCCTTCGCGGCGGCCGTGGGCCTGGGATACAAGGGGCCTGAACTCTACATCGGGAACCTGATCTCGAAGCGGACAGACGCTATTCGCAAAGGCCTGCCGGATGCGCTCGACCTGCTGGTTATCTGCGCCGAAGCCGGCCTGACTGTTGATGCCGCTTTCAACCGGGTGGCACGCGAATTGGGCCGGGCCTATCCCGAACTGGGCGACGAGTTTGCCCTGACTGCAATCGAGCTGTCGTTCCTCAGTGAGCGTCGCCAGGCGTTCGAAAATCTGGCCTGGCGCGTCAACCTGGACGCTGTGAAGGGCGTGACCACCACCATGGTCCAGACCGAACGTTACGGAACGCCGCTGGCTTCGGCCCTGCGCGTGCTATCCGCTGAATTCCGCAATGAGCGGATGATGCGTGCCGAAGAAAAGGCCGCGCGTCTGCCGGCGATCATGACCGTGCCGCTGATCCTGTTCATTCTGCCGGTGCTGTTCGTGGTTATCCTTGGCCCTGCGGCCTGCTCGATCGCCGATGCCTTCAGCCATGATGGTCCGGCCAAGGGTGGCGGCGGCTAAGGCCCAAAGCTGAACTGGTACTAGCCGGGTCGGTTCTCCCCAGTGGAGTTCCGGCCCGGTTTGGTTTCAGGGCTTCACTACGGTGTGGTCAATCGCGCCGAAGATCGAATGACCGGCGTGGTCGCGCATTTCGATCCGCACCGTATCGCCATATTGCAGGAACGGCGTGGCGGGCTTGCCCGTGGCAATCGTCTCAATCATCCGTTGCTCGGCAATGCACGAATAGCCGCGCCCGCCATCCTTGCACGGGCGACCGGGCGAACCATCGGGATCACGATTTGAAACCGTGCCAGAACCGATGATCGATCCTGCCCCGACACTCCGCGTCTTCGCAAGGTGGGCAATCAGCGTGCCGAAATCGAAGGTGCATTCCTCGCCCGCTTCGGCGCGGCCGAATGCTTCGCCATTCAGATCAACCCGCAGAACCTGACTAAGCCGCCCACCAGCCCAGGCATCACCCAGTTCGTCCGGCGTTACGAACACCGGCGAAAAGTGGCTGGCTGGCTTCGCCTGAACAAAGCCAAAGCCTTTGGCCAGTTCATCGGGGATCAGGTTGCGCAGCGATACGTCATTGACCAGCCCGACCAGACGAATGTGATCAAGCGCGGCCAGCGGCGTTACACCTTGCGGCACGTCACCTGTAACGACACAAATTTCGGCCTCCATGTCGCAGCCCCAGGCTTCGTCTGCCAGGGTAATCGGCGCCCGCGCCCCGCGCAGATCGTCGCTGCCGCCCTGATACATCAACGGATCATGCCAGAAGCTTTCCGGCAGTTCAGCGCCGCGCGCCTTGCGGACCAATTCGACATGATTGACGTAGGCCGAGCCATCGGCCCACTGATAGGCCCGTGGCAAGGGCGCCAGGGCATCGCGTTCGTGAAAGCGTTCGCGCGGGATCGCACCGTGTTCCAGCTCGGTCGCCAGTGCTTGGAGCACTGGCAGATGCCGGTCCCAGTCATCCAGGGCTGCCTGCAAGGTTGGCACCAGGTGCGAAGCATCAGCGAACCAGGCAAGGTCATTGCTGACCACGGCGAGGCGCCCATCGCGTCCTCCGGCAAGGCTGGCCAGTTTCATCGCATCAGCTCCTTTGGGCTGCAGCACCTTCCAGCTCGGCCACCCGTGCAGTGATCCGCGCCAAAAGGGCCTTGAAATCCTTAAGCTCGCCCGCCGAGAGCGAGGTGAACAACCGTCGCTCCATATCCAGCGCAAGCGGCATGATCTCCGCGTGCATCGCCTGGCCGGCGGCGGTCAGTTCGATGTGGTGTGACCGGCCGTCATCGGCGTTGGGGCTCCGCGCTGCGAGACCACGGTCCTCCAGCACTTTGCAGGCGCGGTTGACGGCCACCTTGTCCATCCTGGTCGCGCCGACCAAACTACGCTGCGTCTGCGCTCCGGCATCACCGAGCACGGCCATGACCCGCCATTCAGGAATCTTGAGCCCGAAGCGGGCACGGTATTCCCCCGCGATCATGTCACTCACCGCATTGGTGGTGACCGACATCAGGTAAGGCAAAAAGTCTGCCAGGCGAGAGTTCTGCTGGGCCATCGAATCGGTTTCTAGTGCAACCGGTTTACTGCGCCAAGCGGCGTCACGCTGGTTTCACCGCTTCTGGCGCAGATGCCGCGATCGCCGGGATCGCTTGCAGGGCTTCGTCGATCCGGACCAGCCGCGGCAATGGTTCCAGCGGCAGTGCAAAACGGCGCGCGCTGTACATCTGCGGGACCAGGCACAGGTCAATCAGGTTGGGCTCTTTCCCTCCAAACAAGCCGTGCTCTGGCGCGGCCGCCTCTAGCGCCGCCAGCCCGTCGCCCAGCCAGCGGTGCAGCCAGCGACCAATACCGGGCGCATCGACACCCAGATCGTCGCGCAGGAAGTTCTGCACGCGCAGGTTCTGGAGCGGGTGTATTTCCGAAATAATCGTCATCGCCCGGCCCAGGACATGGGCCCGCGCCATCGGATCGGCCGGTAGCAGGCGCGGCTCCGGCCAGCAGGCATCGAGGTATTCGATGATCGCCAGCGACTGGGCAATGGCCTCGCCATCAACCTCCAGCACCGGAACCAGACCCAGCGGATTGCGCGACAGGTGGTCATCGCCGCCCTGTTCACCCAGCGTCAGATCGACCTGCCGCGATGTCCAGGACAGTCCTTTCAGGTTCAGCGCGATCCGCACGCGATAGGCAGCAGACGAACGCCAGTAATCATAGAGAACCAGTTCGCTCATCCCAGCACCCTTCCCGCAACCGCGTTCAGTTTCGCAACCAGTACCGGATCACGCGCCGCCTTGGCCGTCATGATCGCATGATCCAGCGTCCGGTCAATTGGGCTAGGCTCGCGGCTCTGCGGCAAGCTGCCAAGGAACCGGCGCAGCACCTGGCCAGCCAGCGCCACGTTGGCATGCATCACGGTCAGCACGTCGGCGGCTTCCACGCCGGCTTCGCTTATCCGCCAGGCGTCATAATCGGTTACCATGCCAAGCAGCGCATACGGCAGCTCAGCTTCGCGGGCGAGCCGGGCTTCGGGCACGGCGGTCATCCCGATCACATCCCCGCCCCACTTGCGATAAAGCAGGCTTTCGGCGCGGGTCGAGAACTGCGGGCCTTCGATCGCCACATAGGTGCCGCTGCGATGAACGGTTGCCCCTTCCCCATCGACGGCATTGGCCAGCAAGTGCGAAAGGCGGGAACAGACCGGATCGGCCAGGCTGACATGGGCGACCAGGCCGGGACCAAAGAAACTGGCCGAACGGCTGACGGTGCGATCGATAAATTGATCCACCGCCACCATCTGCCCCGGCGCCATGTCCGCCCGCAGCGAGCCTATCGCCGACAGTGCAACCAGATCAGTCACCCCGCAGCGCTTCAACACATCGATATTGGCGCGATAGTTGACCGCCGCCGGCGGGATCGCATGGCCGGCACCGTGGCGCGGCAGGAAGGTGACCCGCACGCCGGCAAGCGTCCCGGTTGTCACTGCTGCGGATGGATCACCGAACGGGCTTTCAACCGGGATTTCCTGCGCATTCTCAAGCCCGACGCCCCCCGCCAGGCCAGAGCCGCCGATCACGCCGATATGCCACTGGCTCATGCCCGCCTCCGCTCAGTTGTGCGCGAGGATTCCCGCCATGATGAAATCGATGCAGTGTTCGCGATAGCGGTCCCGCAGTTCTTCGGTCAGCGCTTCGGTATCGTAGCAGTGCTTAAGCACCAGCCGTGATGAGAAGAACCGGTCGCAGGCTCCAGTCGTGGTGAAATAGAACAGCTGCGGATCGACCTTGCGGAAGACCCCCTGCTTGACCCCATCCTTGATCAGCCGGTCATAGGCGCGGCTGAGCGGGGTGAGATAGGAATCGGCGATCCGGTGCGCCTCTTCTGGATCGCTTTCACGCACCAGCCGCATCAGCAGGCGGTTAAGGTAGGGCGTCTTGTAATAGCTATCGACCACCGCACCGATATGCCGCCGCAGGCGGACCTCGGGGCTCATATCCTTGGCCATCAAGGCATCAACCGCGTGAACGATGTCCTGCATGTCACGATCCAGCAGGGCCCGCATCAGCCCAGCCTTGTTGCCGAAGTAATACTTCACCAAAGCCGAATTCAGGCCCGACCGCAGCGATAGCTCTGACAGCGAGATATCGACAATGTCGCCCTCGCGCATGATCGTCGAAGCCGTATGCAGCAACAGTTCGCGCGCGCCTTCTGGCACATCATTCTGATCTGTGGCTGGGGGTTGGCTCATGCGAAGGGTGGCTCCTCTCCCCACCAGGGGTAAAAGTCCGGCATATCGCTAGAGACCCGTAGCGGAAAGACGGGCGGACGCTTTTCAAGGAAGCTTTGCACACCTTCCTGCGCGTCGGCCCCTTTGGAAAGCCGATAGATCGTGCGGCTGTCCACCTTGTGGGCTTCCATCGGGTGATCGCCCGACGGGATCCGCCACAGCATCGCCCGGGTCATCGCGATCGAGACGGCGGAGGTATTATCAGCAATTTCGCGGGCCAGACCGCGCGCGGCGTCGATTAACTCACCGGGGGCATGGACCGAGCGGACCAGCCCGCCCTTCAGCGCTTCCTCAGCCCCGAAAATGCGCCCGGTCATGCACCATTCGAGCGCCTGGTTGATCCCGACGATTTTGGGCAGGAACCAGCTGGAGCAGGCTTCCGGCACGATCCCGCGGCGCGCGAAGACAAACCCATAGCGGGCATTGTCGCTCGCCAGCCGCATATCCATCGGCAGCTGCATGGTCGCACCCACGCCAACTGCCGCACCATTGCAGGCCGAGATCAGCGGCTTCTTGGATTGGAACAGGCGCAGCGTCAGCAGACCGCCGCTGTCACGGACGCGCGGATCGGACAAATCGTCAACCGGCGCCGCATCGGCAAAGACCGCGCGGCCATCGCCGGGGGTCAAATCGGCACCGGCACAGAATGCCCGCTCGCCCGCCCCGGTAAAGATCACCGCCCGGACACTGTCATCAGCGTCGGTGCGGTCCATGGCATCGATGATCTCGTTCATCATCGTGCCGGTAAACGCGTTCATCTTCTCCGGCCGGTTGAGCGTCAGGGTGGCGATGCCTTCGCCAATGTGAAGGTCGATCTGCGAATAGCCCATGTCTCTCTCCCGGGGAGGGTAGCGACCGGACGCCAGCTGGTGGCGCCCGGTCAGGTTCCATTTACTTAACGCGGCGCCATGCGGATGCCGCCATCAAGACGCACATCTTCACCGTTGAAGTAGCCATTTTCGATCATGCACATGGCAAGATTGGCATACTCGTCAGGCTGGCCGAGCCGCTTGGGGTTCAGCACCGTGGCGCCCAGCGCATCGCGCACGTTCTGCGGCGCACCAGCCAGCAGCGGGGTATCGAAGATGCCCGGCAGGATGGTGTTGACGCGGATCTTCTCGCTGGCGAGGTCGCGCGCGATCGGCAGGGTCATGCCAACGACGCCACCCTTCGATGCCGAATAGGCGGCCTGGCCCATCTGGCCATCTTCAGCAGCAACCGAAGCGGTGTTTACGATAGCGCCGCGTTCACCGTCTTCCATCGGTTCCAGCGTCATCATGCCGGCAGCAGACTTGGCGATGCAGCGGAAGGTGCCGACGAGGTTGATCTGGACGATCCAGTTGAAGGCATCGAGCGGGAAGTGCTTGATCGAGCCATCTTCCTTGCTGCGGCTGGCGGTCTTGATCGCGTTGCCGGTGCCGGCGCAGTTGACCAGGATCCGCTCTTGCCCGTGGGCTTCGCGGGCCTTGGCAAAGGCTGCATCGACCGAGGCATCGTCGGTGACGTTGCATTCGCAGAACACGCCGCCGAGTTCGGCGGCGATTGCCTTGCCCTTTTCTTCCTGCAGGTCAAAGATCGCGACCTTGACGCCCTTGGCAGCGAGCGCGCGGGCGGTGGCTGCACCAAGACCGGAAGCGCCACCGGTAACAACGGCAGCAACAGTGTTGTCGAGTTTCATTTCAAATAGCTCCCTTGAACCTTAAACCATTTCGACGATCGTGACATTGGCAACGCCGCCGCCTTCGCACATCGTCTGCAAACCATACTTGCCGCCCCGCGCCTTGAGCGCATTGAGCAGCGTCGACATCAGCTTGGTGCCCGATGCGCCAAGCGGGTGGCCGAGCGCAATCGCGCCGCCATTGACGTTCAGCTTCTCCGGATCAGCCCCGGTGTGCTTCAGCCAGGCCATCGGCACTGAGGCAAAGGCTTCATTCACCTCATAGAGGTCGATGTCGTCAATCTTCAGGCCGGCCTTAGCCAGCGCCTTGTCGGTCGCGAACAGCGGCTCTTCCAGCATGATCACCGGATCGCCCGCAGTCACGGTCAAGGTGTGGATGCGCGCCAGCGGGGTGAGGTTGTAGCGCTTGAGCGCCTCTTCCGAGACGACCAGCGCGGCCGAGGCGCCGTCACAGATCTGGCTGGAGGTTGCCGCAGTGAGCGATCCACCTTCCTGCAGCAGCTTCACACCCGCGATACCCTCCAGCGTGGCGTCCATGCGGATGCCTTCGTCGATCGTGTGCCACTGCATCCCGTCCGGGGTTTCGATCTGGATCGGCACGATCTCGTTCTTGAACGCACCGGCCTCAGTCGCTGCCTTGGCGCGCAGATGGCTGTTGTAAGCGAACTGATCGAGCTGGTCCTTGGTGAAGCCATGCTTCTTGACGATCATCTCGGCACCCATGAACTGCGACCAGCTCACGCCCGGATACTTTTCTTCCAGGCCGGGTGACTTGTAGTTCCCCAGACCCTCTTTCATGTGAAAGATCGCGGTCGACCCCATCGGCACGCGCGTCATGCTTTCGATACCGGCGGCAATGACCACATCCTGTGTGCCGCTCATCACAGCTTGCGCGGCAAACTGGATCGCCTGCTGCGAGGAACCGCACTGACGGTCAATCGTCACTGCCGGGGTCGATTGCGGCAGCAGCTTTGAAGCAAGCACGGCATTGCGGCCAACCTGGCCGGCCTGCTGCCCGCCCTGGCTGACGCAGCCCATGATCACGTCTTCAACGGCATTGGGATCAACGCCGGTGCGGGCGACCAGCGCATCAAGCGCGGCCGCTGCCAGATCGACCGGGTGAACACCGGCAAGTCGGCCACCGCGGCGTCCACCAGCGGTGCGAACTGCATCAACGATATAAGCGGTGGCCATGAATCCGATTCCTTCTTTCGCGACGGTTTAATCGATCGATTAAGGTTGGAGCGCCGGAGCGTCAAGCGGCCATCGTGCTTGGTGCGCCGAACTGGAAAAGGCGGCTCTGACAGGCCCGTGTTGTAAAATGACAACAAGCACCGTTGAAATATGACCTAGCCTTTATTCCAAATTGCATGGGCTAATCACTTATTTCAGGAAGGCCCATCCAAGCCCGCAGCGGGCCAGGAAGGCGATTCCCCCATTTGCGGGATCCATTCGTGCTTTTCGACCAATCATTGGTTCAAGATTAAGGGGCTATACAGATGAAGTTCTTCAGTAAGTCCGCGCTCTACCGCGCGACCAGTCTCGAAAGCGCAGCCATCGCGGTTGCGATTCTGGGTGCTTTCAGCGTCGCCACTCCGGCTGTCGCGCAGGATGCTGCACCGCAGGCGGCACAGTGTGCTGATGAAAATTCCAACGGTGTTTGCGATAGCGATGAAGGCACGGGGATTGTTGTCACTGGCTCGCGCATCCGCCTTCCGGGCCTTGAGAACAAAGAACCGACGGTTTCGATCTCATCGCAGTATATCGATGATCGCGGCCTAACCAATGCTGCTGACGCGTTGAACGAAATCCCTGGTTTCCGCGGCTCGGTCACCCCTGCTGGCGCCCAAGGCTCCTTTGGCCAAGGCGTAAACTTTATCAATTCGTTCGGCCTCGGCTCGAACCGCACCTTGACCCTGCTCAATGGTCGCCGGGTCGTTTCGTCGAACGTCACGACCATCTTCGGCAATGCCTCGCCGGGGACCCAGGTTGACCTCAACACCATTCCGGTCATCCTGATCGACCGGATTGACCGCGTGTCGATTGGCGGCGCGCCGGTCTACGGAACTGATGCTATCGCTGGCACCGTCAACATCATCCTCAAGAAGAAGTTTGACGGCATCGAACTGCGCGCCAACTCCGGCATCGCCGACGAAGGTGACAATTTCCGCTATTCGATCGCTGGCGCCGGCGGCTTCAACTTTGCCGATGGTCGCGCCAATCTGACCCTGGCTGCCAGCTATGAACATGTTGACGGCGTGCTTGCCAATCAGCGTAGCTATTACCGGGCAAATCTTGGCAACCTGACCAACCCGTGCTCGTCATTCGGTGCTGGTCAGCCCTGCACCACCTCTGGTTCGGCAAATCTCATCGCCAACTTGGGGACCCCAGGCCGTCTGCCGACAACCGACGGACGGATCAATTCCAACATTGGTTTCAACAATAGCACCAGCGACGGCTTCCCAGGTTCGGTACTGGTGCGTTATGTCACCTTGCCAAGCCTGACCCGCGGCGGCCTGATTTCCAGCGGAGCGCAGGCATACAACTTCCAATTCGACCCTGCGGGTAACATCGTACCATTTGACCGCGGTATTCCATATGTCGCTGCGCTACCGAACGTGGCAGCCCGCGCATCGGGTGGCGAAGGGTTCAATTTCAATGACTATGTCCAGCTGACTTCAGTCCTGGAACGCATCAACACCAACCTGTTCTTCAGCTATGACGTAACCGACAGGATCCGGTTCTTTGCTGAAGGCATGTTCTTCCAGGGCAAGGGTGACGAACTGGTCCAGCAGCCGACCTTTAACGCCACCGCATTTGGCGGCCTTTCGTCGGCGCTTACCTTTCAGGTCAGCGACCCGCGCCTGACGACCCAAGCCAAGGCGCAGCTGGCCACGCTCGGCTATACCTCAACATTCCAGCTGAGCCGCGCCAACGCCGACCTTGCCGACCTTACCGGCAATTCAATGAATCGCCTTTATCGCGGTGTAGCCGGCTTCGATGGCGACTTCGACATTGGTGGCCGCACCTATAACTTCGAAGCCTACGTTAACTACGGCAAGAACAACTTCAACGACTACAACCAGAACATCAATCAGCAGCGTTTCGTCAACGCCATCAACAATTGCGGCGTCACCGCGATCGTGACCGGCACCGGCGGAACGCCTGTTGCTGATGCGGCTTGCGCCCCGCTGAGCCTGTTCGGCCAGGGGGTTCCTTCAGCAGCTGCCCGGGCTTACATCATTCAGACCACCCAGGCGAAGACATCGCTGGAACAGTTCGTTGCCAACGCCAACGTCGGCGGTTCACCGTTTGACATCTTCGGCAACCCGGTCTCGTTCAACGTCGGTATCGAACACCATCAGGAAAAGGGTTCATTCAAGCCTGACGAATTCCTGGCGAATGGTCTTGGCCGGTCGGTCGCAATCGCCCCGACTTCGGGCAAGTACACCCTGAACGAACAGTTCGGCGAAGTTCTCGTCCCGCTGGTCACACCGGACAACAACTTCATCGTCTCGAAGCTTGAAGCCTATGGCCGCATCCGCCACGTCAACAATACCGTGAACGGGGGCTTCACCGCCTGGGCAGCCGGCGGCAGCTTCGCACCGATCAAGGACGTCGAATTCCGCGGCAATTACACTCGCTCGTTCCGTGCTCCGGCGATTGTCGAATTGTATTCGCCGCAGACCAACGTTTTCACGACGGTGCCTGATCTGTGCTCGCCAGCCAGCATCGCAGCGGGTTCGGTTCCCGCCACGCGGACGGCAAACTGCAACGCCTTCCTTGCCAAGTTCCCGACTGCCACCCCGCTTGCCGCGGCCAGTGCAACGGTGCCGGGCCTGAGCGGGGGCAACCCGACGCTCCGTAACGAAGTGGCTGACAGCTTCTCATACGGCGTGATTGTTCGCCCCAGCTTTGTCCGCAACCTGACTCTCTCGGTCGACTACATCAACATCAAGATCAAAGATCCGATCTCGAGCCTGTCAGTCACCACGATTGCCGGTGCCTGCTTCGATAACCCTGATTTCAATGCGGCTGATCCAGCAAACGGCAACGCCTTCTGTTCGCTGATCAAGCGTGACTCTGCTGGTCAGGTGATCAACAACGCCCAAAATCCGGGCGTCACTTCGGGCTATGTCAATGGCAAGCAGATCACGATGGACGCCATCCAGGCCACCGTTGACTATGTCACAAGCCTTGACGGCATTGGCCTGAAGGGCAACTTCGAAGTCGGCGGCGATGTCTTCTATCTGCGGAACCGCCTGACCGACATCACCGGCATTGCCCCGGTCCAGTCAGAAGGCCTGCTCGGCGATCCGAAATGGCAGGGGCAGCTGCGTCTGCGCTATAACAACAAGGCTTGGGGCATCAGCGGCAACGTCAATTACACCGGAACCCAGGCGCTTGCTTATACCAATCGCGGTCCGAACCCGAATGACACCCGCGAATTTGACCACTTTGAGCCCTATGCCACTGTCGACACTTCGGCATGGTTTGATCCGGCCAAGAACTTCCGGTTCAGCCTCGCAGTGACCAACCTGTTCAACCGCATTGGACAGAATTACTACGGTGTGATCGTTCCGGCCTCAATTAATGATGCCATCGGCCGTCGCTTCACGGTGAGCGCTCGCGTCCGTTACTGATTTAACTGGCTTACGAAAAAGGAAGGGCGGTGCCATTGGCACCGCCCTTTTCTTTTAGGGCCGACTCAGCCGCCGAAGGCAGCCAATCCTGCAAACAATGTTCCAGAGTGAATGCACCTGCCGCTAAAACGCGTCAGAGCGCGGCGGCGTGCAATTGGGCTGCGATCTGGGCTGCATCCGGACCGTTGGCGGAAACCCAGTTGCGGCCCTGTTCAAGCTCCCCCGCCAGCTCGATGGCCAAGGCATCGCGCCGGGCTAGCCGGGCAGCATTGTCAAAGGCGTGGGCCGGGTTTTTTGAATAGGTTGTAAACAGTGGCCCGCTGACAACTTCGGCGATGCGCGCAGGATCGGCAGTCAGGCCAAACAGGCCAGCCACTGCTGCCAGCACAGCCTGCGGATCGCTGAAGAAGCGCTCTGCATCCAGGCTGCGGCCCAGTGGCATCTGTGCGATAGCCCCGACATAATAGCGCCGCATCGCGAGCCACAGCGCCGCACCCAGTTCAGCGTCGGTCAGCGCGGACAGGTCGCCAAGGTGCGCGGCGAGCAAGCTGGTAACATTGCGCAACCAGGCCCGGTGGTTGGGGCTGCGCAGAATCGCCAGCAGATAATCATCCAGTTCGCAGAACAGGAAGATTGCCGGTGCTTCGGCTTGCGCCTGGCTAAGCGCCGGTAGGATAAAGTTGACCGGCACATTGGCCTTGATCACCGTGGCTCCGGCGCCGGGATAGCGCCGCGATAGCAGTCCGAGCGCAATCCTGAGCTGCTCGGCATCCGGGGCCAGGCCAAGTTGGCGCAGCGCGAATGGTTCGCGCAGCACCAGGTCTTCCGTCAGCGCTTCCAGCGCGTTGGCCAACAAGGTCGAACCGCAATGGGCCACATGAAAGATCCAGCGGATCGACTGGGCAGGCAGCGACTGCGCCGTCAGCGCAGCAAGCGGCACCTGCCACAGTCCATCAGCCGCTGGCTGAATGCGCCGATCGAGAAAGATCGAGCGACGATAGGCTGCCGGGTCCATCGCCACGAACTGCGCCGCAGCCCCTTCGAACGAGTGGAGGTAATAATCCGGCGAGGCGAGCAGCTGATCAAGAGAGGGTGCCATTGCCAAGGCCTATAGCGCGCCGCCAGCGGCTCGGCTATCGGCAGCAATGCCATGGCCCATTTAAGCCCACCCCTCCCCGGTCGTCCGCTCGTTCTGGTCGAACCTGATGGTGAACGCAGTCTGCTAGACCTCGATGCGGCGGCCGTGATCGCGCAGTACAAGGCCCATGGCGCACTGCTCTTGCGCGGATTCAGTACGGATCTCGACGCATTCCACGCTTTTGCGCGGCAGTTCAGCGCCACGGCGGTTGTTAACGAAAGCCCGGGCCGCATTCCGCTCGATCCGGCTCGGTCACTCTATTCGGTCGATGCCGGTGATCGTGCGTTCGCGCTCCATCCCGAGCTATCGCGTGAGCCCTGGAAGCCGGATCTGGCGATGTTCTGCTGCCTGTCCGCTCCGGGGCACGGCGGACAGACGACCGTTTGCGACGGGATTGAGCTGGTCAGGGCGCTGCCGGAAGAAGTCCGGCGCGGGCTTGAGGGGCGGCGGCTGATTTATCTGAAGGGCGTTTGGCCTGAACTGCTGACTTTCTGGCTGGGCACAGCCGCTCCGGACGATGCCCTGCTGCGGAATCCGCCGTCCGGTTGTCCCTACAAGTTCATGCGGCTGAACGATGGCCGGATCGCGCGCTATTTTTCACGCCCGGCACTGCACAAGCCGATGTTCGCGGACGAGGTAGCCTTCGGCAATTTCCTGCTATTCGCCCGGTTCAACAATGGTCGGCCGGACTTTCCGCTACTGGATAATATGCAGCCAGTGCCAGAGGCTTGGCTTCAGGCGATCAAGGAAACCGGTGACCGACTGGCCTATGCAGTCGAATGGCAGCAGGGCGATCTGGTGATGCTGGACAACACCCGCTTCATGCACGGACGCACCGCCATCACCGACCCGGTCGAGCGCCAGATCGCGACCTATTTCGGCTATCTCGATTTTGCGATTCCTGATCCTGAGGAACCGGTCAATGCGCGGTGGCGCCGGGCGGACTTTGACCCGCCACACCCACCCGAACACCTGGTCCGGCGCCGTTAGGCGCCAGACCAGGTTCGACGGTTTACCAGATCAGGCGACAGCAAACTCCAAAGCCCCATCGCCCTCGTCAATCTTGACCATGCTGCCATCGGGGATCTCGCCGCCCAGCAACTTTTCCGCCAGCGGATCCTGCAGGTAACGTTGCACCGCGCGCTTGAGTGGCCGCGCGCCATAAACCGGATCATAGCCGACCCGGCCGAGCCAGCGCTTGGCAGCATCGGTCAGATCCAGCACGATCTTGCGGTCCTTCAGCAGCTTGGCGACGCGGCCGACCTGAATTTCCACGATCGGGGCCATGTGCTCAACGCCCAGGCGGTGGAACAGGATGATTTCATCCAGCCGGTTGAGGAATTCGG
>CAZNFV010000006.1:0-33020 GCA_964572445.1 uncultured Novosphingobium sp.
CCAGGCGCGATCACCCCAGGCGCCGCTGAGCGCCCAGGCGCGCTTCATCCAGAAATGCAGATCGACCTCATAGGTATAGCCCATGGCCCCGTGGACCTGGATCGCGACCTCGGCAGTCTGGACGGCGGCATCGCTGGCAGCGAGCTTGGCGTGGCTGACATGGACCGGCGCTGAAGCCAGGCCATCCTGCAACGCCTGCGCCGCGCGCCAGACCACCGGCTTGGCAAATTCAATCGCGACCGCACAAGAAGCGAGCTGGTGCTTCAAACCCTGGAAGGCCCCGACCGGCTGGCCGAACTGGTTACGGATCTTGGCATATTCGACCGCCTGATGAAGCATCGCATCGGCAAGACCCAGCAGCTGCGCCGCGCTCATCAAGGCACCAAGATCAAGCAGGTAGGGATCGGAACTGCTGGCCGCCGGGAACATCACCAGGTTACGCAGCGGGTCAACGCTGTGCAGCGGCTGGCCCTGTCCATCCGCAACCCACGGATTAAGCACGTGCGGCAAGGCTACCTTACGCTCACCAGCAGCAATCGCGGCAAGCTGGTCATCCTCGCCCTGGCGGACCAGCCACGGCACGGCGACGAAAGCGGTGTCGACCAGCGGCTCAGCCAGGCAGGCGCGGCCGCATTCCGCAGCAATCAGTGCGGCCTCGACCAGACCGAGGCCCAGCCCACCATAAGCTTCGGGCACCAGCAGCCCGGTCAGGCCCATCTCGGTCAGCCCTTGCCAGATCGCGGGATCGCGATTGCCCTCGGCGTCCAGCCGGCGCAGCACTTCGGGACCGTGAGTGCCCGACAGATAATCGCGCACGCTTTCAGCCAAGGTAAGCTGATCATCACTGAAGCGGAAGTCCATCAGCCTGCTCCCACGCGAGGAAGGCCGAGCAATCGCTCAGCGATGATGTTGCGCTGCACCTCGTTCGACCCGGCATAGATCGGCCCGGACAGCGAGAAGATATAGCCTTCGAGCCAGTGGTTGATCTGACCATTACCGAACCGCTTCAGCTCGGCATGGGCTCCAAGAATCTGCATCGCGGTGCGGTGCATCGATCGATCAAGTTCCGACCAGAATATCTTGTTAAGGCTGGCCTCGGCTCCGATCTTGCCGCCAGCCATGATCTTTGAGGCCACCGCATAAGTGTTGTAGGCATAGGCCTGCGCTGCGCCCCAGGCCTGGACCACCGCCTCTCGCGCCGCTGGCGAAGCTTCGGCTTCGTGCGCCCGGTAGAGTTCGACCAAGCGCCGGGCGGTCGCCTGAAAGCGGCCGGGTGAACGCAGCATCAGCCCGCGCTCGAACCCGGCTGTGGCCATCGCCACATTCCAGCCCTCGCCCTCACCAGCGAGACAATTTTCAACCGGCACCCGCACTTCATCAAAGAACAGTTCGGCAAATCCGGTATCGCCGTGCAGCTGCCGGATCGGGCGACGGGTGATGCCGGGGCTGTTCAGATCGAACAGGATAAAGGTCAGGCCCTTGTGGCGTTTGCTGTCCGGGTCCGTCCGGAACATGCCAAAGCCCCAATCGGCAAAGGCTGCCCGGCTCGACCAGGTCTTCTGGCCGGTGATCACATAATGATCGCCGTCCCGCACCGCCTTGGATTGGATCGCTGCCATATCGCTGCCGGCGCCCGGTTCCGACCAGGCCTGCGCCCAGATCACTTCCCCGCGCGCCATCGGCGGCAGAAAGCGGGCCTTCTGCTCCTCGGTGCCGAATTCCATGATCGTCGGCCCGAGCAGAAAGATGCCGTTCTGGTTGGCCCGGTTGGGGCCGCCCGCGCGGAAATACTCTTCCTCGAAGATCAGCCACTCGATCAGGTCCAGCCCGCGCCCGCCAAAGGCCTCTGGCCAGGTGACCATGCCCCAGTTGCCGCTGGCCAGGGTCCGCTCCCAGGCAACGTGCTGGTCATAGCCTTCGCGGCATTCCAGCGTAATAAGCGGTTCTTTGGGCACGTGGGCTTCCAGCCACGCGCGCACTTCGGCCCGGAATGCCTGTTGTTCAGAGGTGTAGGCCAGTTCCATCAGAACTTTGCCGCCTTGCCAGTTTCGACGAAGGCATCGCGGCTCTTCTGGCTGTCTTCATGCATATACATTTCCAGCGTGAAGCCCTGTTCCCAGCGATAGCCGCGATCGACATCGCGGGGCTCAAGCCCGTTGAGGGCTTCCTTGGCGATGACCAGCGCCTTGCGGCTCTTGCTGGCGATCACGGCGCAGAAAGCGCGGGCCTCGGCCACCAGGTCAGCCCGCGGGACCACCTTTTCGACCGCGCCCAGCCGGTATGCTTCGGCGGCCGGGATATTACCGCCAGTGAAGAAGGCCGCCCGGACCTTGTGCAGCGGCAGCATCCGCGAAAGGTGGCTCGCCCCGCCCATCGCCCCGCGATCAACCTCAGGCAGGCTGAAAAAGGCGTCATCGGCGGCGATGATCGTGTCACTGGCGCCGCAGATTCCGATCCCGCCACCAATCACGAACTTGTGAACCGCAACCACCACCGGCACTTCGGCATCACGGATCGCCTTGAAGGTCAGGTAATTGCCGCGATTGAGCACGGTGATCCGTTCGGGATGCGCCTGCATTTCCTTGATATCGACCCCGCCGCAAAAGCCGCGCGATGCTTCGGCGGCGCGGATCAGGACACAGTTGACCTCTGGATTGCTGGCCGCCGCCGTGATGATCGCGGGAAGCGCCATCCAGGTCTCGCTGTCAAAGGCGTTGACCGGGGGCATGTCGAACACGATTTCGGCGATGCGATCCGTGATGGTGGTAGTGATCGGCATGGCGTTCAGTCCTTCGCGCAGAGCACGGCAATACGGGCGCGCGCTTCGGTTTCGAGTGATTGCAGCAAGTCGGCACAGGCCGGCAGGTCAGTCAGCCGTCCAGCGACGGCCCCGGTGGCCATCAACCCCTGCTCGGCATCCCCGGAAACGACTGCCCGCATGATCATGATCGGCGCGGCCGCGGCCATCATCGCCGCGCTGAGCGGCATTTCTCCGTGGCTGGTCATGCCGCGGGCTGCGCCAAGCACCTCACCCCAGGTCATCCCGGTCTGGCGCTTCATCTCCAGCCCGGCCTCAACCGCGCGCAGCCACATGGCCACACGGCCCGAACCCTCGATCCGCCGCAGCAGGGGGTTAAGGATCATCCGCTGGGGAATGCCATCGACCTTGGTCGAAACGATGATGTCGCCAGTTCCCGCTTTAACATAGGCCGCCTTGGGCCCGGTCGGGACCGGGCTTTCGGCGGTCATCATGAAGCGCGTGCCCATTGCGATACCACAGGCGCCATAGGCCAGGGCCGCCGCCAGTCCGCGCCCATCACCAAAGCCGCCTGCGGCCACGACCGGCACATCGACCGCATCGAGCACCTGCGGCAGCAGCACAGTGGTGGGAACAGCGCCGGTATGCCCGCCGCCCTCGCCGCCCTGGACCGTCACCATCTCGCAGCCAAGCTGGACCATCTTCTCGGCGTGCTTCACCGCACCGACAGTCGGGATGCACAGGATTCCGGCATCGCGGAACCGGCCGATCATCTTGGCATCCGGTCCGCGACCAAAACTGACTGCACGAACCCGGTCCGCATTGGCGAGGATGACCTCAACAATCTCGTTTGCGCCGGCCTGGAATGAGTGGAAGTTAACCCCAAAGGCGTGGGGCGTCATATCCTTTAGCCGCGCGATTGCTTCAGCCAGCTCGGCCGGCTTCATCACCGCCCCGGCCAGGAACCCGAAAGCCCCGGCATTGCTGGTCGCCGCGACGAGTTGCGGCGTAGCGATCCAGCCCATCGCGGTCTGGATCACGGGCAAACGACAGCCAAGCCGCTTCGTCAGCGCAGTTGCAAGCGGATCTGCCAAGGATCAGGCCTTGTCTGCTTGCTGCTTGTTGCTTGCAGCCGCCGACTTGCCGCTCACGCCGCCGATCGAATCCCCGGTGACGAGGTCGTTATGGGCGTGGGCGAAGTGGTGCATGTGGAACACCGCGTCCATCGCCGAACGCTTGCCGCGCAGCTCTTCAACGTGGTTGATCGACTGCTTGGTCAGCCAGTTGCCCAGTCGCGGATTGGCCGCAAGTTTGGCGGCCCAGGTCGCGGTTGCTTCACGCAGTTCGTCGCGCGGGACCACTTTGTTGACCATGCCGAAGCTGTGCGCCCGCTCCGCGCTCATGCGTTCGCCCAGCAACAGGAATTCCTTTGCCACGCGGGTCGGCAGTTCGAAGCCGTGAGCGAAGTATTCCACGCCGGGAATGCCCATCAGCGGGTTGACCGGATCCTGGAAGAAGGCGTCTTCGCTGGCTACAATCAGGTCACAGACCCAGGCGAGCATCAGCCCGCCCGCGATACAGGCCCCCTGGACCATGGCAATCGTCGGCTTGGGGATATCGCGCCAGCGCCGGCACATACCTAGATACTGTTCCTGCTCACGGGTGTAGAGAAGCTCAGCAGCCGGCTTGTTGGTATGCGGTGCCAGCATCAGGCGCTTGTCGAACTCGTGATGCAGATCGCGCCCCGGCGTGCCGATATCGTGACCGGCGGAGAAATGCTTGCCCTCTCCGGCCAGCACGATCGCCCGGACATCATCGTCCTTGACCGCGCGGTTGAAGGCATCGTCCAGCGCATAGGTCATTTGCCCGTTCTGGGCGTTGTTGAAGGCCGGGCGGGTCATCGTCACCCAGGCAACGTGATCGATCACCTCATAGCGGACCGGTTGTTCGGTCTCATAAACGATATCGACCTGCTTCGGGTCGACCAGATCATTGCCCTTGCTCATGCGGCGCTCCCTTCAGTCCGGCGTGCAGGCGGATTATCCCGGATAACGCTGGCGCGGATGTTGTGCGGATCGAGGCTGGCGATGATGGCCAGTGCCTCGGCATCGGGGCCGGCAGTCTCGCCGGTTACGGCGTCAATCAGCTCAAACCCGGTCGCTTCCTGCACTTCGGCAAAGGAAACACCCGGATGGAGGGAGATGACGCGGACTGCATGGTCAGGACCACCAAAGTCCATGACGCAGAGGTTGGTCACGATGGAGCGCAGATCGACCGCCGAATAGTTCCCACCCGGCACCCGCTTGGCGGGATTGTAGCCAACGCCCGAAACCATATCGACCTCACCCGGCACGAAGACGCGGGAGGTGTGGCTGGGGAAGAAGAAACTGTTGGGATGGTAGATCGTATTGCCCGGGAAGCCGCGCACACCCAGCATCTGGGTCTTGGGCTGCCGATGGGTGCCGCCAAGCTGGGACAGGTTGATCTGGCCGAACCGGTCGATCTGCGTCGGCGTGACCATGGCGTGCCGCCGCCCTGTCCAGACCGCCGCATCGAAGAACCGCGAGAACGGGAGATAGCCCGCTGCTTTGCGATCATCATAGCTGCGCGGCCCCAAGGGAACCGGCTGTTCGACCAGATAGGCTTCACCATCGGTCATCATCAGCTCAGGCGTATGCGTCAGCTTGGCCAGCCCAGCTGCAATGCGTGGCACTGGGCCGACGCCCGTAGCAATGATTTCGCCATTGTTGCGGAAAGCTTCCGAGCAGGCGAAAATGCACAATTCTGCGAGGGAATAATCGGTCATCAGAAAATGGGCAGCGGCAAAGCCACCACCGCCTCCTTGCCGCCAAAGCCAGCGAGGTAGTCTGCCTCACTTGCTCCGACGAAGCGGTCACGCACCGCGGCCCAGTCTCCTGGATCCTTTGCGGCATCGGCGTAGGCCTTGAAGGCCTTCATGTCCCAGCCATAGGCCGGAGGCATCGAACTGGGGTGCGCACCACCGGTGATCTCGGTCACTCCCGAGATAAAGGCGCGCTCGACAATGTTGGCCTGGACCTGTTCGGGATAGTGGTCCTCCATCCGGTCGACCAGTTTCTCGCAGCTGATATACGTCTTGGCAGCGGCGCGGGCGAACCACTCGTCATAATAGACGTCCGGGCCAAAGGCCTGAATGTTGCCGCGCCAGTCGCTGCGGTTGACATGAAGCAGCGCGGCATCGAGCTTCAGCGCCGGCATGGCGATCAGCGTTTCGCCATCCGCATAAGGGGACTGGACGGTCTTGAGGCCGCCCAGTTCAGCCAAGTCCGTACCTAAGCCAACGCGGGTAGGCAGGAAGGGCAAGCCGAAGGCGGCGGCCTTCAGGCCCCACTGGAACATGCCTTCGTCCAGCTCCAGCACTTCGATCTGGCCGGCCTCGCGCGCCTTGCGGAACCACGGCTCAAGCGGGATCGCATCCAGCGAGACGAAGGCGAAGACCAGCTTCTTCACCTTGCCAGCCGCACAAAGCATCCCGACATCAGCGCCGCCATAAGCAACGATGGTCAGATCCTTGAGGTCAGACCGCAGAATTTCCCGCACCAGCGCCATCGGCTTGCGCCGCGGCCCCCAGCCCCCGATGCCAAGCGTCATCCCGTCGCTCAATTGCCCGACGATTTCCGCCGGCGTCATGCGTTTGTCCAACATCTTCATTCCGCTGCCGCCTGCTGTTCTTTCATCGCTTTCTGCCAGGCCCATTCGTGCCCCCAGATGCTGATGCCTTTGTGCTTGGTGACCTCCCAGGTCGCCGGATCGATCACCAGGCTATCGCAGCCGATCTCGAGATCGAAGCCGCCCGGGGTCTGAACATAGAAGCCCACCGTCTCATCGTTGTAGTGCTGGCCCAGCGAGGCACTCTCGGCATAGCCGAGCGCTTTCATCCGGTCATAGGCCTTGCCGACCTCAACCAGATTGGGAAGCTCAAGCATCAGGTGGACGCAGCCTGATGGCGGGACAGGCCCTTCCCCCAGCGCGATTGAGTGATGGCGGCCATTGTCGGCATGCATGAAGGCAAAGCCCATGCCCGGATCATCAGGGCCGCCGCCACCAAAGAAGAACCGCGGCATATCGGTTTCATGGAAGCCGATCACGTCACGATAGAACGCAACGCATTCATCAAAGTTGGGCGCAGAGAAGACCGCATGGCCCATACCCATCTCGCCTGTAATAAATTCCGGGATGCCCAGCGGGGATACGAACGGCTCAACGGCAGGACTGTCACCGCAATAGAACTCGAGGCCGTTGCCGGCCGGGTCGCTGAGGGCAAAGAACTGGTCGACACCGCGCAGTGCGGCCGCCTCCGCCGTTCCGACAGTCACCGCATAGCCACTGGCCGCAATCGATGCAGCCAATGCTTCAAGCGCCGCTGCGCTATCGATTTCATAAGCCGCCGCAGCGAAGCGCTCTTGTGCGCCCGCCTCAATCCGAAAGCGGAACGGCCGCTGGTCGATCCGGTAAAGCTGCGCCCCATCGGGCGAATCCGGGGCGCGCATCACGCCCGCCACCTGCGTCAGAAAATGGTCCCAACGTTGCGGCTGTGCTGTCTGGATGACGACATAGCCAAGCGCCTTGATGCCCATGGCCATCAATGTCCTTTCACGAGGTCGAGGAAATAGGGGCGTTCGCCCCCGCCATCGACGTTAAGTCTTGCGCCGCTAACCCAGGCGGCGAGTGGAGAGCAGAGCCACAGCACGGCGCCGGCGAGATCATCGCCGGTGCCCATGCGTTGCAGCGGCATGGATCGGCCAACCGCCGCCTGCGCGGCGGCATCGCCGTAAGTCGCTTCGGCGTTTTCGGTCTGCATCAGCCCGGCGATGATTGCATTGACGCGGATCCCAGCAGGACCCCATTCCTGCGCCAGGCTTTGGGTAAGATTAAGCAGACCCGCCTTGGCCGCGCCGTAGATTGCCGTGCTTGGAGAAGGACGAATGCCAGATACGCTGGCAATGTTGACGATCGACCCACCGCCTGCAGCAATCATATGAGGATGCGCGGCTTGGGCCAAATAGAACGGGGCGACGAGGTTGAGCTTGAGAATGGCATCAACGAAACGCGGGCTCGCCAGCTCCGCCGCTGCGGCCGGTGAACCGCCTGCGTTATTGATCAGGATATCGAATCGTCCGTGCTGCGCCGCAACTCCATCGACCAGCGCGCGAGCGGCATCAGGATCACGGATATCGGCAGCAACAAAGGAGACGCCAGCGGGCAGGTTATCAGGCGCATTCCGCGCGCAGACCACAACAGTGCAGCCAGCTTCGGCCAGACGCGCCGAAATAGCCCGGCCAAGCCCGCGGGTTCCGCCGGTAACCAGGGCCACTTTCCCCGAGAGATCGATGCTCGCGCCCTGCGTCAAACTGCTACTCTCCCAAATGGCGCCTTCAGTGAATCGCGGCACCAACTCCGTAGTGAACCCGCAATATCGGAAGTCAAACGGCTTTTCAATTGACGATTTGCGTATCAAACGTTACAAAATTTTACGAAGCCCGCATTTCGAAGGGCGGACTCGAAGCAAGCAAGAGGAATCCGGGAGATGGCTACCGCACCCCTGCAATCCGAGCGCTCAAGCTCGTTGCCCACCAGCGAAGAATTGATTGCACGCGCGCGTGCGATGATCCCCACGCTTAAAGCTCGCGCGCGCGACTGTGTGCGCAACCGCAACGTCCCGGCTGAGACCATTGCCGAAATGCAGGCGGCCGGCTTTTTCAAGATCGTTCAGCCCAAGCGCTGGGGCGGTTACGAGATGCACCCCAACGTGTTCTTCGAAGTGCAAAAAGCAATCGCGGAAGGCTGCATGTCGACCGGCTGGATGTACGGCGTCGTTGGCTGCCATCCCTACGAATTGGCGCTGTTCCACGATCAGGCCCAGGAAGAAGTCTGGGGCGGCAACCCGGATATGCTTGTGTCCTCCACCTACCAGCCGGTCGGTAAGGTCACCCATGTCGAAGGCGGCTTCCGCCTCTCCGGCCGCTGGGGCTTCTCAACTGGATCAACCCACTCTGGTTGGGTCCTGCTCGGCGCGTTCTGCCCGCCCAAGGACGATGGCACGCCCGCTGAAATGCGCACGTTCCTGCTGCCCCGCAGCGACTATACTCTTGATGAGGACGCCTGGCACGTATTTGGCCTTCAGGGCACCGGCAGCCATGACGTCATTGTCGATGATGTGTTCGTGCCGGATTACCGCACGCACCGCTCAATTGACGGGTTCCTCTGCAAGAATCCGGGTCAGGAAGTGAACACCGGGCCGCTCTATCGTCTGCCGTGGGCGCAGGTCTTCGTCCGCTCGGTTTCGACCGCGGCGTTTGGCGGCGCCCAGGCTGCAATCAATGCGGCCATGGCAATCATGCAGAGCCGGGTATCGACCAACACTGGCAAGGCATCGAAGGACGATCCGATCCTGCACGCCGCGATCGCCCGTGCGATCGCCGAAAAGGGTGAGATGGAAATGACCCTGCGCCTGACCTTTGATGACCTGATGGGCTATGCCGAGCGCGGCGAAGACATCCCGATGGAGAAGCGGGCGTTTTACACCTATCAGTCCGCTACTGTGGTGCGCCGTCTGGCAAGTCTGATCGATGATGTGGTGCAGCTGTTCGGCGGCCGCGCGATCTATACCAGCAGCGACATTATCCAGCCCTGGCTCGATCTCCATGCCGGACGCGCCCACGTTGCCAACGATCCCGGCAACCGCACAAGCGATGCCGTCAACGCCATGCTGGGCCAGGCCCCGCTCAATCCCTTCTTGTAAGGAACAAGCGATGACTGCGCTGAACGAAGCAACCTACGACGTCGCCGGCGGTTACCAGATCCACCTCAAGTCGGTCGGCAGCGGCCCGGTGGTGGTCTTTGTTCATGGCAGCGGGCCGGGAGCGTCGGGCGCATCGAACTTTCGCCAGAACTGGCCAGCCTTTGTTGAGGCCGGCTATCAGGTAATTCTGCCCGACTTGATCGGTTACGGCGCCTCATCGAAGCCCGAAGGGATCGACTACACGCTGCAATTGTTCACTGACACGCTCTATGATGCGCTGCGCCAGCACGGGATTGAGCGCGCCACTCTGATCGGCAATTCGCTGGGCGGCGGTGTCGCGATCCAGCTGACCCTGGATCATCCAGAGTTTTCGGAGCGGCTGATCCTGATGGCCCCCGGCTGCATCGAAGAGCAGGCCGAATACTTCAAGATGCCGGGCATCACCAAGATGGTCTCCAACTTCGGTGGGCCGGACTTCAATCTGGATGAGCAGCGCCGCCTGATCAGCAACCTGGTCCATCCGGACTTCGCCGGCCAGATTCCTGATGCGTTGGTTCAAGAGCGGTTCGCCGTCGCCAAGACCCAGCCCAAGGACGTGCTGATGCGGATGCGCACGCCTAACCTGGGGCCGCTGGTCGGCGATCTGAAGCTGCCAATCTTCGTGCTGTGGGGCCTTAATGACGAGTTCTGCCCCGAAAGCGGCGCCCGCCATTTCCTCGATCGCTGCGACGATGCCCGCTGCCTGACCTTCACCCGCACCGGGCACTGGGTGCAGGTTGAACGGGCCGCAGAATTCAACCGGTATAGCCTGGAATTCATGCGTGGCTGATGGCTACCCCCTGATTCCGGAAGAACTGCCCGCCCAATTCCGCGCAGCAATGCGGCGGCTGGCGGCATCGGTGGCGGTGGTAGCGGCCAAGGGTGAAGCGGGACCGATTGGCATGGCGGCCACGTCGGTCACGTCGCTGACCATCGATCCGCCGGCGGTCTTGATCTGTGTAAACCGCTCAACCCTGCTGCACGGCCTGCTGGTGCCAACCGCGCCGGTTTCCGTGAACCTGCTGGCCAAAGACCAGCAAGCAGTCTCCGCAGCCTTCGGCGGCGGTGTGCCGCAGGAAGAGCGGTTTTCGATCGGTGACTGGCGCGAAGGTTTGAACGGCGTGCCCGAACTGGTCGGCGCCCAGGCCAACCTCAGCTGCGTAATCGATGCGATGCTGGCCTATGGCACCCATTCCATCGTGATCGCGCGGGTGCTGCGGGCCACGGTCAGCGACATAGTCGCCCCCCTAATCTATCAGGATGGAGCCTACCTTTGAGCCTGCGTGAAGACCTGTCGGCCGAACTCTATGCGGCGCTGCGCGGCCGCCATGTGGTCAGCCCCCTGATCGAACGTCATCCCGATCTGACCATCGACGATGCCTATGCGATCTCGCTCGGTTTTCTGGCGCGCCGCCAGGCCGATGGCGAACGGATCGTCGGCAAAAAGATCGGTGTCACCAGCAAGGCGGTGCAGGATATGCTGGGCGTGCACCAGCCTGATTTCGGCTTCCTGACCGACTGGATGCAGACCGGCACGGAAATTGACGTTGACGCCAAGGCCCTGATCGCCCCGCGCGCCGAGGCAGAGATCGCCTTCGTGCTGAAGGACAGCCTAAACGGACCGGGCATCACCGCCGCTGATGTCCTGGCGGCGACCGACTATATCGCCCCCTGCTTCGAAATCGTCGATAGCCGGATTCGTGACTGGAAGATCGGGATCATCGATACGGTGGCCGATAATGCTTCGTGCGGGGTCTTTGTGCTGGGCGAAGCCAAGGCAGATCCCCGCGAGCATGACCTGCCGGCACTGCACGTCACCGTCACCAAGAACGGCGCGGCCTTGTCCGAAGGCTATGGCAGCGCGGTCCAGGGCGATCCCGCTCAGGCAGTCGCGTGGCTGGCCAATACGCTCGGCGCCCACGGCGTGACGCTGGATGCCGGAGACGTCATCCTGTCCGGCAGCCTTGTTCCGCTTGAGCCCGCCGCAAAGGGCGATGTCTTTGAAATGACCCTGCACGGCATCGGCACGTGCACGGCAAGATTTGTCTAAGGGAACAGCAATGGCACGCGTGAAAGCCGCGATCATCGGCTCGGGCAATATTGGCACCGACTTGATGATGAAGATGATCAAATATCCCCAGAACATGGAACTGGCGGCGGTTGTCGGGATCGACCCGGCATCCGAAGGGCTCGCCATGGCGCGCGAACACGGCATTGCGACCACGCATGAGGGCATCGCGGGCCTGAAGAAGCTGGCCTGTTACAGTGAAATCGGCATCGCCTTCGATGCCACCTCCGCTTACGCCCACAAGGACCATGATGCAGCACTACGGGCTGACGGAATCCAGGTGGTCGATCTGACGCCGGCAGCGATTGGCCCCTTCACCGTGCCCGCCGTCAACATGACCCAGCACCTCGATCAGCCGAACGTCAACATGGTGACCTGCGGCGGCCAGGCCACAATCCCGATGGTCGCCGCCGTCGGCCGTGTCTCTGACAAGCTGCACTATGCCGAAATCGTTGCCTCGGTTTCATCGCGCTCAGCCGGCCCTGGCACCCGCGCCAACATCGATGAATTCACGCGCACCACGGCGCGCGCGATCGAAGTCGTCGGTGGTGCCGCCAAGGGCAAGGCCATCATCATCCTCAACCCCGCCGAACCGCCGATGATCATGCGCGACACGGTGTTCACTTTGTCCGAAGGTGGCAGCGAGGAAGATATCCGCCGTTCGGTCGCGGAAATGGTCGCTGCCGTGCAAAAGTACGTCCCTGGCTACCGCCTCAAGCAGGAAGTCCAGTTTGAGCGCTTTGGGGACAACAACAAGCTGAAGATCCCCGGGATGGGCGATTTTACCGGTATCAAGTCGATGATCATGCTCGAAGTCGAAGGGGCCGGCGATTACCTGCCGAGCTATTCCGGCAATCTAGACATCATGACCGCCGCAGCCAAAGCCACTGGTGAGCTGCTGGCGGCGCGGAGAATGGCACAATGAGCAAGTTCAACGTCGAAGCAGGTGACAAGCTCTACCTGCAGGATGTGACCCTGCGTGATGGGATGCACGCGATCCGCCACATGTACGGGATCGACCAGGTCAAGGCGATTGCCGCCGCGATCGAAGCCTCTGGCGTTGACGCGATCGAAGTGGCCCATGGTGATGGCCTGTCGGGCGCGAGCTTCAATTACGGATTTGGCGCGCATACCGATTGGGAATGGCTGGAAGCCGTGGCCGAGGTGCTGGATACCTGCGTGCTAACCACGCTGATCCTGCCTGGCGTGGGCACGGTTGAGGACCTGCGCCGCGCTTATGACATCGGCGTTCGTTCAGTCCGCGTTGCAACGCACTGCACCGAGGCCGACGTGAGCAAGCAGCATATCGGCATCGCCCGCGACCTGGGCATGGACGTGGCTGGCTTCCTGATGATGAGCCACATGATCGAGCCGGACCATCTCGCCAGCCAGGCCCAGTTGATGGAAAGCTATGGCGCGCAGTGCATCTACGTCACTGACAGCGGCGGCGCGCTCGATATGGACGGCGTGCGCGCCCGCTTCGAAGCCTATGACCGGGTGCTGAAGCCTGAAACCCAGCGCGGGATGCACGCGCATCACAACCTCTCGCTTGGCGTGGCCAACTCGATTGTCGCGGCCCAGTGCGGCGCGGTCCGAATTGACGCGTCGCTCACCGGGATGGGCGCCGGGGCTGGCAATGCCCCGCTTGAAGTGTTCGTCGCAGCGGCTGACCGCAAGGGCTGGAACCATGGCTGCGATGTCAGCCTGCTGATGGACGCGGCCGAAGATCTGGTCCGTCCCTTGCAGGACCGCCCAGTGCGGGTTGACCGCGAAACGCTCAGCCTTGGCTATGCCGGGGTCTATTCCAGCTTCCTGCGCCATGCCGAAAAGGCCAGCGAAACCTATGGGATCGACACCCGCGAAATCCTGCTCGAACTGGGCCGTCGCAAGATGGTCGGCGGCCAGGAAGACATGATTGTCGACGTTGCGCTTGATATGCTGAAGGCCAAGGAGGGCTGACCCGTTGACCGAAATCTCGCTGCACCGCCCCTACCCCGCTTGCGCGGTTCCAGCCTGGGACTTCGAGACGGACGTTGCCATAATCGGGTTTGGCGCTACCGGAGCCTGCGCGGCTATTGAAGCGGCCGGCGCCGGAGCACGGGTCATGCTGTTCGAACGCAATTCGGGCAGCGGCGGGGCTTCGGGGCTGTCCGGCGGCGAAATCTATCTCGGCGGGGGCGGCGGAACCGATGCCCAACGCGCTGCCGGGTTCGCGGATTCGACTGAGGACTTCACGGCCTATCTCAAACTGGCTGGCGGACCTTGCGTGGATGAGGCCAAGTGCGAACTCTATGGGCGCGAGGCGCTTAATCACTTTGCCTGGCTGAAAGCCCAAGGCGTGCCCTATCGCGGCAATTACCTGCCCGGCAAGCACATCGAACCGACTGACGATTCAACCCTGATCTGGTCAGGCAGCGAAGCGGCAGCACCCTTTTGCGATCAGGCAAAACCCGCCCCGCGCGGCCACGTGATCCAGCACATGGGCTGGGGTGGCGGTCGCCCGCTGGTTGACGTGCTTGAAGCCAGCGCCCGCGCCAAGGGCGTCCAGGTTGTCACCGATGCCCGCGCCCTGGCGCTGGTGCAGGATGGCGACCGGATCGTGGGCCTGGTCGTGCGGATTGATAACCAGCCGCGCTTCGTCAAGGCTGACAAAGGCGTGGTTCTGGCAACCGGTGGCTTCGTGTTCAACGAAGCGATGCGCCGCAAATACTGCCCCGACACCTTCAAGCTGAACGATCCGATTGGTGACAAGGACGATGGCGCAGGCATTGAACTGGGCATCGGCGCTGGCGGCGATGCGATCCACATGGACCAGTTCTTCACCACCTGTCCCTGGACCATGCCGGAAAGCCATGCCTACGGGGTGTTCGTCAACACCAAGGGCCAGCGCTTCATCAACGAGGATTGCTACCACGGCCGGGTGAGCCGCTGCGCGGTCGATCAGCCGGATGGCAAAGTCTACCTGCTGCTCGATAACGCGCACTTCGTTCAGCCGATGGACTTTGCGCGGATGCGGATCGCGGGAACGGGCGAGACCTGGGCAGAGGTCGAAGCCGAATTGGAACTGCCGCAAGGCACGCTCAGCGCGACCATGGCCGTCTATAACGAACATGCCCGGGAAGGCCGCGATCCGCTATTCGATAAGCGTCCGCCCATCCTGACCCCGCTAGACCAGGGACCATTCATCGCGCTAGAGCTGGATTTCCACGACAGCTATTTCAGCTTCTTCACCCTCGGCGGGCTCAAGACCTCGCCCGATGGCGAAGTGCTGGACCGCACCGGCGCGGCGATCCCTGGCCTGTTTGCTGCCGGGCGCTGCACCTCGGGCCTGCCCGCCTGGGGTCATGGCTATTCATCCGGGATGAGCCTGGCTGACTGCACTTTCTTCGGCCGCCAGGCTGGGCGCAAGGCGGCCAGTGCCTGATCCGGTTGCCGAGCGGCTTCAAATCCTGGAGGACCGGGAAGCGATCCGCGATCTGATTGCCCGCTATGGACCGCTGGCCGATGCCGGTGATGCTGCGGCGGTTGCCGCCTTGTGGTGCGAAAACGGCAGCTACTCCGTGGGCGGGCTGAATGAGGCCTGCGGCCGAACCGCCATTGCCGAATTGATCAGCGGCCCGCTGCACCAGTCCTTGATGGCCGATGGCTGCGCCCACGTGCTGACCACCCCGCTGATCGATCTGGCTGGCGACAGCGCTACCGCGTGCTGTCACAGCGTGGTGTTCAGGCACAAGCACGGCGAATGGACCGCGGTGCGGGTCGCCGCCAACCGCTGGGAACTCGCCCGCACCAACACAGGCTGGCAGGTTGTCCGCCGGGAAAATGCCTTGCTGGATGGCAGCGCCGCAGCGCGCGCCCTGTTCAGCTGACCAGCTGACCGCCGTCGACCACCAGCACCGTCCCGGTCGCCTTGCGCGCTTTATCCGACGCGAGATAGGCCACGGCCTCCGCAATGTCTTCGGGATCGCAACTGCCATCAACCAGCTTGGGCATGCCGCGCATCACCATCGGCCAGTCAATATCGCCTTCGGGCGGCGCCTGTTTGGTCATCGGTGTATTGACGTGCCCGGGGCATACCGCGTTGATCCGCACACCCTTGGGCGCATATTCCGCCGCCAGCGCAGTGGTCATGCCCACCACCGCGTGCTTTGAGGCGCAATAGGCAGCGGTGTAGATCATCCCGCGCAGGCCCGAAGTCGACCCGATGTTGACGATATTTCCTTTGCTAGCGACCAGGTGCGGCAGGGCCGCCTGGCTCAACACGAAGACGCTGGTGGTGTTGATCCGCAGGATCTTCTCGAAATCCTCGACGGCAAAGGTCTCGGTCGGCGCCCACTTGAGCATCCCGGCAATGTTGCACAGCACATCCAGCCCGCCCGCAGCAGCCGTAGCGACCAGTGCGCGGCACGATGCATGGTCCTCGGCATCATAGACCACCGGCGTTGCCGCAGCGCCGATCAAGGCGGCGGTTTCTGCCAGCCCGGCGGCGTTAACGTCACCCAGGATCACCTGCGCGCCTTCGCTGGCAAACAGCAGCGCGGTTGCGCGGCCAATCCCCGATGCGGCACCCGTAACCAGCACCCGCTTGCCAGCAAATCGCATTGCTATTCTCCTTGGCCGAATGTTGCGGGCGGCTCGCCCATCACTGTAACCGTGGGCCGTCCAGCCTCGTCCACGCTATGGACCAGGCACGATAGCCGCCGTGATCGCGTCTCCGCGATCCACCAGCGTCCATCCTGCTTCACGTAGACATCATCATATTCGACGCCCATCTGCGTCAGCGTGCGGCTGGCCAGGCTGATATTGTGGAACAGCAGCGACCACTGCCCCGTCGCCCGGTCGGCTCCCGCAAACACGATCACCCCGTTGGCGCCGTGATGAACGTCGAAGATACCCGGCGCGCAGCCCATCTGGGCATAGACCGCGACAAAGGCATCGCGGTCCGCAAAGGCGGGGAAGCCGTCATAGGCAATGACGGCTCCTTCCGGCAGCAGGCAGTCACGGACCGTTTCCGGTTCCTTGGCATCGCAAGCCCGCAAGTACCGCGCCTTGAGGTCACGGATAGCCCGATCATCCTCAAGCCGCTGCAGCCGATCTTCCAGCGTCATGCTGGCCTCCGGGTCAGAACTTCACGCCAACCGTTACCCCATAGGTGCGCGGCTCAGGGAAGTAGCCAAGCAGAATTCCGCCAAAGCCGGGGCCAAAGTCGATGAAGTTCGACGGATCGGCTTCCTTGGTCAGGTTGCGGACAAAGCCCGAAATCTCTGCCTTCACCCCGCCCAGCGGAATATCGGCAATGCTGGCGCGCAAGTTGACGATGGTCCGTCCCTTGGACCGGCTGGAATTGGCGTTCTGATCTGAAGGTGTCGCGGTTACCAGCGGATAGGGGAAGGTATAGTACTTCGAGACGTAGCTGAGATCGCCGTAGACATTCAGCTTGCCCCAATCACCACTCAGCACGGCCCAATCGAAGCCAGCCGATGCGGTCGTCTTGGGCGCGTGCGGGAAGGCCCGATTGGCCGATACGTCCACCCCGCCATCGATGAACTTCTTGTACTTGGGATCAAGGATGGCCAGCGAACCATTGATGGTCAGCCCTTCGACCAGGCGCAACACGGTCTCGAACTCCAGGCCCTGGATGCGCGCGCCAGCGGCGTTGCGAATGATCGAAGCCGCGCCGGTCGTGGCGGTAAAGACCGACAGCTGCATGTCCTTGTGCTCATCACGGAAGGCGGCGAAGTTGAAGATCACGCGGCCATCGGCCAGCTTGGTCTTGATCCCCACTTCATAGCTATCGACCTTCTCAGGGCGATAGGGATTGCAAAGCTCCGTCGCCCCACTGGGGCAGCCGACGGTCGGCGCCACGAAGACGTTGGTCTCGCCATTGAAGCCGCCCGATTTGAAGCCTTGGGCAAAGCGCGCATAGACATTGATGTTGTCGCTCGCTTCCCAAGCCAGTGTCGCGGCCGGTGAGAAGTTGTTGTACTTCGCGTCCGGGATCGCGCCGTATGGCAGGTTAGCGACCACCAGAGGCGATAGGATCCCGCTGCCAGCATCAAAATTGACCCGGAAGAAGCGGCGCACGTCCTTCTCTTCATGGGTATAGCGTCCGCCAAGGGTGACCTTGACCGTCTCGGTCAGCTTGTAATCAAGCTGGGTATAGAGCGCGAGTGCCTTGGTATTCGAACCATAGTCTGACTGCAGATCGACCCCGCCGCCAAAATAGGTCTGCGGGTTAAGCGTCTCGGCCTTTTCGTCGAAATAGAAGGCGCCCAACACATAGCTAAGGCGGCCATCGCCCAGTTCACCCGTCAGCTGCACTTCCTGGCTGAAGGCGTGATAGTCAGTGATCCGCTGGGTGAAGGCCACCGGCTGCGGTGAGCCGTCAAGATCAAGGCCATCGGCCCAGTCCAAGTCGCGGTAAGCGGTGATCGACTTGAGTGTGGCGGCGCCCAGATCGGCAGTCAGCGTCAGGGCGTGGCCATAGCTGCGCGAGCGTTCATAGGCCGGGGCGTTGATCGCTGCGGTCTCGACCCGATTGGGATTGGTGTAGAGGTTAAGCGGGAAGTAGGCCCCGCCATACGGATAGCCGACCGAGGCCGGATCGAAGATGTCACGCGGATCGCGGTTGCGGTTAACGCTCAACAGCTGCGAGAACGGCGGGTCCTGGCGGGCCTTGCTGTAATCGTAAGTGTAGTCGGCCGTGATCGCATCCGACAGTTCGGCGCGCAGCTGGACCATGAAGCTGCCGGAATCGATTGAATCCGCGCGGTCAGCACCAGAGGGCGAATTGGGGACCAGATCGATCAGACCATCACGCTTGCGGTACTGGCCAGCAACCTTGACCGAAAACGGTCCGAACATCGGCAGATCAAGCACCCCGCGCACCCGCCGATCGTTGAAGCTGCCATAGGTCAGGTCGATCGACCCGCCAGCTTCGCCGCTGGGCTTGCGCGTAACCAGGTTGACTGCGCCGGCCAAGGCGTTGCGGCCATAAAGCGTCCCTTGCGGCCCGCGCAGCAGCTCGACCCGCTCCAGATCGGCGACATCGAAGATCGAACCCTGCGCCTTCGCAATGTAGACGCCGTCCAGATAAAGGCCGACCGCCGGTTCCCAGGTGATTGCCGGGTTGATCGTGACCGAGCCACGGATCGAGATCTGCGAAATGGTCTTGGAAGCGGGCGCCCGCTCAATCTTTACATTCGGGGCGACGGCACCCAGCTTGTCGATGGAATCGATGCCGCGGCTTTCCAGGTACTGGCTACCCAGCGCCGAGATCGCAATCGGCACGTCCTGGACATTTTCGGAACGCTTCTGAGCGGTTACGACAATATCGCCAATCCCGTCATCAGGGCTCTGCTTGGCTTCCTGCGCGATGGCAGGCGCTGCGACAAAGGCGGTCAAGGCAAGCAGTGATACAGTGCTGAACAGGCGCATACAGAACCCTCCCAAAGTGCAATGCCGCCATCACATGTGGCAAGCTTCTGCGTAACCCAATTTGGGCAGAGTTACGCGATTCGCCATTGCTAGGCAATTTAAAACACAATAGCGTAACTCTTAACAAATTCAGCTACGTGTTTGGAGGGCTATGTTAACGATTGCACTTGCGCTGGCGGCGACCGGCCTACCTGACGAGGCACAGTGCCGCGCTGTGTCCGACAACCCCGAGGCGGCCTTGGCCTACGCCGTGGGCCTGCAAGGCGTGATCTATGGCTATCCGCTGGTTGACCTGCTCAAGCAGCAGCATAACGAGACCCACCAGATCAGCCCAGACCAGCCCGTGGCCGCGCCGATCAACACCATCGCCGTTTACCCGCACCTGCTGACGCCCGAGACACAGGGGCAATTGCGCGCCGCGAATGCGGATACGCTCTATCTCAATGCCTGGCTGGACCTGTCACGCGGCCCGGTGCTGCTCGATGTGCCCGCATTCGGCGCGCGGTATTACACGCTCGCGTTCATGGACCTGTACGGCAAGCCGCATCACCTTGGCACCCGCACGAATGGTGGCGCGGCCAGGCGCTATGCGCTGGTGGGGCCGTCAGGGGGGGGTGTCCCCGCCGGGTATGAGGAACTGCGCCTCCCCACGGATACGGCCTGGATGCTGGGCCGGGTCCTGGTCACCGGCCAAGCCGACCTGCCCGCGGCAAAGCTGGCCGCCAAAGCAATCGTCATGACCGGCGCCGCAGGGCAGCCGGTAAGCGACGCTGACGCCGTCAAGCCATTCGACAGCCTCCTCTACTTCCAGATGCTGAATGCTGCCTTCAAGTCCGTGCCGGCCCGGCCGGGCGAGGTCGCGCTGATGGCAACCTTTGACCAGGCCGGGTTCGGGCCTGGGCAGCAGTTTGATCCAGCCCGCCTGAAGCCAGCCGAGGCGCTGGGACTGGGCTGTGCCGTGCGACTGGGACCAAAAGTGCTGGCCCAGCGCGGGTTCCGCCCCGCGCGGATCCAGAACGGCTGGATGTGGTCTGGCGCGATGGCCGATCCGGGCAATGATTTCCTGCTGCGGGCCGAAGTGGCACGCGGTGGCTACGTCAACGCACCAGAGGAATCGATCTATCCGGCGGCTATCTCCGACAACCGGGGCGAGGCTTTGCGCGGTGATCGGCACTATCGCATCCGCTTTGCGGCCGGGCAGTTGCCGCCGGTCAAGGCCTTCTGGTCGCTGACAGCCTATGATCGGGCAACGTCCCAACTCGTCGCTAATCCGCTGAGGCGATACAACATCGGCGACCGGACCCCTGGCCTGCGGCGTGAGCGGGATGGTTCGCTCTCGCTCTATCTCTCGGCTCAGCGACCTAAGGCCGGTTCGGCGAACTGGCTGCCGGTGCCGCCCGGCACGTTCCATGTCGTGATGCGCCTCTATCTGCCAAAGCCCGAGGCCTTGGATGGCCGCTATGCCCTGCCAGCGATTGAAAGGATCGACCCATGACGCGGCTGACTTGTGACATTGATGCGTTCTCCCCCGAAGCCTATGCCGACGACGCTGGCATCGCGGCCAAGTTCGCCGAAATGCGGGCCAAGGGCGATGTGTTGTGGGTGGAGCAGGAACCCTATCGGCCGTTCTGGGCCGTGCTGCGCCACCGGGATATCATGGCGGTTGAGCGCAACACCAAGGTCTGGCTGAACGCGCCGCGCCTGACCCTGCTGCCCGCCTGGTTCGAGGATCGCACAATAGCCCAGTTCGGCAGCCGCACGGGGCCGGTCCGCACGCTGCTCGACATGGACGAGCCCGACCATCGCAAGCACCGCCAGCTGACCCAATCGTGGTTCAATTCCAAGTCGCTCGATACGCTGCGGGAACGGATGAAACGGCTGGCCCGCGAATATGTCGACAGGATCGAGCAATTGGCACCGCAGGGCCCGTTCGATTTCATCGAGCAAGTTGCGGTCCCCTATCCGCTGATCATGATCACTTCGGTCCTGGGCCTGCCAGAAAGCGACGCGCCGCTGGTGCTGCGCCTAACTCAGGAGCTGTTCGGGGCCAGCGATCCCGAGCGCAATGCAGCGGGCGATTTCGGCCTGGCAACCGCCATGGAATTCTTCGGCTACCTGGGCAGCGTGGTGCAAGAGCGCCGCCAAAACCCGCAGGATGATCTGATGTCGGTGATTGCAACCGCCCAGATTGACGGCGAGCCGCTGGCCGACATGGATACGCTGTCTTACGGTATGCTGCTGGCCGCTGCCGGGCATGACACAACCAGTTCCAGTGTCGGCGTTGGCATGATGCAACTGGCCCGCAATCCCGCCGAGTTCGCCAAGCTCCAGGCCGATCCGGCGTTGATTGCCCCGGCTGCGCAAGAGATCTTCCGCTGGGCCACCCCCGTGCGGCATTTCATGCGCACCGCAGCGGTCGATACCGAACTTGCCGGGCAACCCATCGCCGCGGGTGAACAGGTCGCGATCCTTTACCTGTCCGGCAACCGTGATGAGCGCGCGTTTGATGCGCCAGACCAGTTCCGGGTCGATCGCAGTCCCAATCGCCATCTCGGCTTCGGCTATGGCGCCCATCATTGCCTGGGGCGGATTCTGGCTGAGATGGAAGTCGAAGCCTTGTTCGGCGAAATCGCCGCGCGTGTTGCGACGATCGAACTTGCCGGCGAACCTGAATGGGTGAAGACCAATCATACCGGCGGGCTGAAGCACCTGCCGCTGCGCGTCACGATGCGCTGATTACGAGGGAACAGATGACCACGCTTGAAGCCCGGATCGACCGCTTGGAATCGCTCGACGCGATCCGCCAGTTGCCCGCCAAATATGCGCTCGCGCTCGACATGCGCGACATGGACGCAATGGTATCCCTGTTTCCTGCCGATGTGCGGGTGGGAAAGGATGCCAGTGGTCGCCAGGCCTTGCGGGCCTACATGGACCGCACCCTGCGCTCGCCCTTCACCGGCACATCGCACCATATCGGTGGCCACGTGATCGAGTTCGACGATCCCGATCATGCCCACGGCGTGGTCTATTCCAAGAACGAGCATGAGACCCCAGTTGAAAATGGGGCGGACGAATGGGTCATCATGCAGATGATGTATGTCGATGATTATGTCCGCCAGGATGGCCGCTGGCACTTTGCCCGCCGCTTGCCGCTCTACTGGTATGCGACTGATCTCAACAAGCCGCCGGTCGGTGACAACAAGATGCGCTGGCCCGGCACCGAACAGGCGGAAGGCACCTTCCACAAGCTGTTCCCCAGCTATGCCGAATTCTGGGCGCGGGATAGCGACCACGGGGGCCCGGTGCCGGAACCGGCGCCGCTTGAAGGCTTCCTTAATGCCATGCGCCGGGGCGCCGCCGCGCCCAAGATCAAGGTGCGGGCCGACTAGCCCGCACCGCTCACTCCGCGTTGCTGCCCGTCATGTGGTTCGCGGCAATGTAACCAAAGGTCAGCGCGGGGCCGATCGTCACGCCGGCTCCGGGATAACTCTCGCCCATCGCCGAAGCGGCGCTGTTGCCGATGGCATATAGCCCGCCAATCGGCGCACCCTTGGCATCAAGCACCCGGGCCAGGGCATCGGTCTTCAGGCCGCCATTGGTGCCGATATCACCGGGATAGATCGGCATCGCATAGAACGGACCCTTGTTGAGCGGACGCAGGCACGGGTTGGGCGCGACGCGGGGATCGCCATACATCTTGTCATAGGCCGCTTCGCCGCGCTGGAAATCGGGGTCCACGCCTTGTTCCGCATTGCCGTTGAAGCGATCAACCGTGGCTGTCAGCCGTGCTGGATCAACCCCGATCTGCTTGGCCAGTTCAGCAATTGTCCGGCCCTTCTTCAGGATCGTCTTGACCATCCCGTTCTGCGCCCAATCCGGCACCAGCGGATAGACCGGGCCGACCGGATAGTTGTGGCGATAGGTATGATCGAACACGAACCAGCTTGGGCTGGCATCGCCATGCTCGCGCTGGCGCCGGGCCATCTGCTGGCCAACGATGTGATAAGACGCGGCTTCGTTAAGGTAGCGCTCGCCCGCCTGGTTCACCATCATGCAGCCCGGCAGGGCGCGCTCGATCGTGCAAAGCCGGCCGCGATCCTCGCCCGGCACGTAGAAGACCGGCGCGGCCCACGCCGATTGCAGGTTCATCGTGTCCGCGCCCAGCTGTTGCCCAGCCCGGATCGCATCCCCGGTATTGCCGCCGGTTCCGCCCGAATAGAGCGCATTGGGGTAGAGCGGAGCATGGTCATCGCGCATCATCTGGTTCTTGTCGAACCCGCCGGCAGCCAGAACCACCCCCTTGCGCGTCCGGATCCGCATGGCCTGGCCATCGCGGCGGACCACTGCACCGACGACCGCACCTTTTTCCGTGATCAGTTCTTCCAGGCCGCAGTTTAGCCACAGTGGCACCTTGGCCTCGTTCAGCGCCAGCCGCAGCCCGCCGGCCAGGGCGTTGCCCAGGGTGAGCCGACGATCCTTGCGTGAGGTAAAGCGGAAGGGCCAGTCTAGCCAATAGCGCATCAGGCTTTTCGCAAGATGCAGCCACCAGCCCTTGGCCCGGAACAGCAGGATATAAGTCTCGTCGAAATGCCAGTTGAGATAGCCGAACAGCGAGGCCGCCGGCGAGGCAAAGCGCAGCGTCCGCACGTCCTTGCCCAGCTTTTTCCCATCTAAGGGCAGCGGCATATGGGTGCGATAGCCGGTCGGCGAGCCACCCGGGTTCTCGGCGTGGTAATCGGGATAGGGAAAGGCGTGGTAGTCGATCTCGGTATTATCGCCCATCCACCGCAGCATCTTGGCGGCGGTCCCTACAAAGGCGCGGATGTTCTCATCCGGAACATTGTCGGCCGACAGGGCGCGAACGTATTTGAAGGCTTCATCGACATCGTCATGAAAACCGGCCGCGGCAGCCTGATCGCTGGCGGGGATCCAGATGCCGGCACCCGAAGTGGCCGAAGTGCCGCCCCACAGTTTTTCCTTCTCAACAATCAGGACATCGGCATGGTTCTTGGCCGCTTGCAGCGCCGAGAGCATGCCGCCCGCTCCTGATCCGACCACCAGGACATCGACTTCCTGATCCCAAACTGCGCTCATCACCTGTCTCCCGCCGCTTAGGATGGAATATAAAGCTGGACGGACTTGCCGCCATCAACCGGCAGTGCGACGCCGGTGATATAGCTGGCCGCATCGGACAGCATGAACACAATCGCCTCGGCCAGCTCCTCTGGCTGACCGCCCCGCCCCATCGGAATGGCATCGGCGGTCTTGGCGGCCAATTCCGGCGCCTTTGTCGCGAAGTCGAGCGTGGCGGCGGTGTTGACCTGGCCGGGGACAATGGCATTGACCCGAACGCCCTGCCGCGCCCCTTCCATCGCCGCGACGGCAGTAAACTGGATCAGCGCCGCCTTTGAGGCGGAATAGCTGGAGTAATTGGGCATGGCCCGGATTGCCGTGGTGGAAGAGATGTTGACGATCGAGCCCTTGCCCTGCGCGGCCATCACCTTCATCGCCGCCTTGGTCCCAACAAAGACCGCATCGGCATTGACGGCAAAGTCTTTGCGCCAGTGATCCAGCTTCAGGCGGCTGATCGGGGCATAGTGGGTCGACATGGCATTGTTGACCAGCATGTCCAGCCGGCCATGGCGCGCGGCGACATCTTCGATCAGCGCCTCGAAGGCCGCGAAGTCGGTAACGTCGAGCTGGACCGCCTCGATCTTGCCCCCCTCATTTTCGATCTGCGCCCGCGCGCTGTCGAGCAATTCCTGACGCCGTCCACAAATGACGACCTGCGCCCCGCGCCGCGCCAGCAGGGCCGCCGTAGCCAGCCCGATTCCATCGCTTCCGCCCGTGATAATGGCGACCTTGCCGGTCAGATCCTGGCTCATGCCCTCTCCTGATCACTTCGATCTTGCTCGGCCATAACGCCGCAGATTCTTCAAAACGCAATTGACGTAGGCACGTGCTTTCTGTCAACCTAATGCGTAATCAAATAGCACTCAAATTACGAATCTTTTGAACCAGGAGCAGTGATGGCCAATCTTTCCGGCAAAGTGGCACTGGTGACGGGCGCCGGGCAAGGTGTTGGGCAAGGGATTGCTCTAGCTCTTGCAGCAGCGGGCGCAAAGGTCGCCGTGACTGGCCGCACGCTCACCAAGCTGGAATCCACCTGTAGCCTGATTAGCGAACTGGGCGGCGAAGCCCTGCCGATTGCTGGAAACGTTAAGGATCCCGCCAGCCTGGCTGAAATGGTGGAGCAGGCGGTCGCTCGCTTTGGCGGGCTGGATATCCTGGTCAACAACGCCCAGGAGGTCCCTAATGGAAAACTCCTCGACGTCAGCGACGAGGCCTTCCTCGCCGGGTTTGAATCTGGCCCCCTCGCCAGCTTCCGCTTGATGAAACTGGTCCATCCGCACCTCGTTGCGAGCGGCGGCGGCGTCATCGTCAACCTGGCCTCCTCAGCCGGTATCCGCTGGGACATGACCGGCTATGGTGCATATGGCGCAGTTAAGCAGGCGACCCGGGTGCTGACCCGCGCGGCGGCAGCGGAATGGGGACGGCAAGGCATCCGGGTGCTAACCATTGCGCCGCACGCCGAAAGCCCCGGCCTCAAGTGGTGGATCGCCAATAATCCTGACGAAGCCGAGGCGTTTTTCCGAACCATCCCGCTTGGCCGGATCGGCAAACTCGAAGAAGATATCGGACGCGCTGTTGTGGCGCTGTGCTCGCCCGAAATGAGCTACCTGACCGGCGCCACCATCCCGCTCGACGGCGGGCAAGCCAACTTCGACTGACCTGTGGAGAAAGTAATCTGCCTGTTGTGGGCCGCGCCTGACGCTGATCGGACCTCTTTCAATGCCGCGATGCTGGAACTCTTGCCCGACGCGCTGGCCGCGGCTGGCGCAACCGGCATCCGGCTAAACCTGGAGGACAGCGTAAGCGCGGGCGGAGCACACCTGCGCCAATCTCGCGGTGAGCGGCAACACGATGCGGCAGTGCAGTTCTGGCTCCCATCAGCCAATCGCCTACGGCGTACAGAGGTCGATGCGGCGCTCAGCGGGTTCGCGGCTGAGTGGCATGGCTGGGTGGTCGCTGAATCAACCATAATTGCCAATACTGCGCAGCCGGCCCAGGCTGGACACCGAACTGGCGGTTGGGCGCAAATGGCCTTCCTGACCCGGCCGCCGCGTCTGACCCACGCAGAATGGCTGGATTTATGGCAGGATAGGCATACGCTGGTAGCCATCGAGACCCAGGCTAATTTCGAATATGTTCAAAACCTGGTGGTTCGTCCGATAACCGAAAATGCGCCGCCCTATGTTGCGATCGTCGAGGAATGTTTCCCTGAGGCAGCCCTGACCGATCCATTCGCCTTCTTCGACGCAGTCGGGAACCCGGCCAGGTTCAAAGCCAACCTTGATCGCATGATGGAAAGCTGCGACCGCTTCATCGATCGCGGAACCATCGATGTCATCCCGACCGGCCAATACAGCGCCTAGCGCAGCCTTTTCATCGCGAAGCTGCGCTATTTTACGAGATATGACGCAATTTGCGTAATTAATTAGTCTTTGAAATCCGCAAAACCACGCTATAAGTGCTGTGAAGAGCATCAATGCGTCGAATCGATGGAGAGGTTGGGATGACGGCAAAGGTAGCACTGGTCACCGGTGCGAGCCGCGGTGCGGGACGCGGCATTGCCCGCGGCTTTGGCGAGCTTGGGTATACCGTCTATGTAACCGGCCGCACCGTTTCCCCTGGTGACGCCAAGGGCTGGGATGGCACTGTCCTGCCCGGAACCGTTGCCGAAACTGCAGCAGAAGTGACTGCCGCCGGCGGCAAGGGCATTGCAGTGATGTGCGACCACTCCGACGACACCCAGGTCCGCGCACTGTTCGAGCAGATCGAACGAGAGCAAGGCCGGCTTGACGTCCTCGTCAATAACGCAACCTACATTCACCACCAACTGATCGAAAAGATGCCCTTCTGGGAGAAGGATCTCGACGCGGTCAAAATTCTCGATGTCGGCCTGCGCTCAGCCTACGTGGCCAGTTGGCACGCGGCGCGGATGATGGTGAAGCAGGGTTCGGGCACGATTGCCTTCGGCTCGTCATTTGGCGGCTCATGCTATATGCACGGACCCGCCTATGGGGCGCAGAAGGCCGGGGTCGACAAATTCGCCCACGACATGGAGCACGACCTGCGCGGCTCCGGAGTGATTGCCGTTTCGATCTGGATGGGGCCGCTGGTGACCGAGCGCTCGCTGATCGCTCAGAAGACCAACCCGGAACAGTATGAAGGCTTCATCGAAGCCGCCGAGAACCCGGAATTCACCGCCCACATCATCGATGCCATCGCCCAGGCTCCAAACCGCGATGATCTGTCGGGTCAGACATTGATCGGAGCCGAAATTGCCAAGGACCTGGGCGTGACCGACCGAGGCAAGGAGAAGCCTAGCTACCGCGAAATGCTGGGCAGCCCGCGGTCGAAGAACCCGGCTGCCGTCTACTGAGATGGCGAGCCAGTTGCATCTGGCTGATCTGTTCGAGACCGTCGCTCTGACGGTCCCTGATCGGCTGGCCGTGATCGGCGAAGCGCAGCGGCTGACCTTTTCCGAACTGAACAACCGCTGCGATCGGCTGGCGGCGGGGCTCGCTGCGCATGGGATATCGCGGGGGGACTCAGTCGGCCTCTATCTGCACAACGGGCCAGCCTATCTTGAAGCGTTCATCGCTGCCTGCAAGCTTGGCGCAGTCCCTTACAACGTGAACTACCGCTACCGCGCAGACGAACTCCGCTATCTCTTCGCCAATGCCGACAGTGCGGCGATTGTCCATGGAGCCGAATTCTCACCCATCGTGCGCGAAGTGCGCGGCGACGTGCCAACACTGAAGCTGACGGTGGCGGTGGAGGATGGCTCCGGCGCGGATGTGACTGGATCGATCCCCTATGGCGAACTGTTGGCGCACAGCCCGGTTGGCCCATGGGAGCGCAGCGAAGACGACTTTCTGCTGTGCTATACCGGCGGCACCACCGGCATGCCCAAAGGCGTGATGTGGCCGCACCAGGCATTTGTCTTCGCCTGCGCTGGCGGCGCGGGCTATTTCAATCCGCACGGACCAATCACCAAACCGGCGGATATCGAGAGCCGGGCGCGCGATGGCTATCCGCTCAAGATGTTTCCGCTCGCCCCGCTCATGCACATGGCGGCGATGTGGACAGTCTGGAGCTCGCTGCTCAACGGCGTGACCGTCATTCTTGACGAAGGCCGCGTCTTCGATCCCGAACGGGTGTTCGATATTGCCGAACGCGAAGGCGCGAACATGATCCAGTTTGTCGGCGATGCCATGGCAACACCGCTGCGTGACGCGCTGCGCGCCAATCCCGGGCGCTGGGATCTGTCTGCGGTGATGAACCTTGGTTCAGGGGGAGCGGTATTTTCCCAACACCTCAAGGACGATCTGAAGGCCCTGGTCCCAACCGCCAGCATCACCGATGGCATGGGGTCATCGGAAACCGGCATGTCAGGCATGGCGGAAAGATCGGAAGAAGGCGTCATGCGCCTGGCCGCGAACGACGTTCAGCAAGTGGTGACAGGAGGCAAGATTGCCGAAATCGGCGAGACGGGCTTTGTCGCCCGGACAGGCAATACGCCGATTGGCTATTACAACGACCCGGTAAAAACCGCGGAGACCTTCGTGTCTATCGGCGGGAAGCTGTGGGCAGTATCAGGCGATGCTGCACGCTGCGATGAGGACGGGATGATCACAGTCTTCGGACGCGGCTCGACCTGCATCAACACCGGCGGAGAGAAGGTCTTCCCGGAAGAAGTGGAAGAAGCCCTCCGCTCACATCCGGCTATTTTTGACGCTGTCGTTGCAGCCCAGCCCGACGACCGCTGGGGGCAGCGCGTGATCGCGATCGTTTCATGCCGTCCCGGTCACGAAGAACCATGCTTCGAAGCGCTCAAGACATTCCTCGCTGAGCGGCTTGCCGGTTACAAAGTACCCAAGGCGCTTGTCTGGGTTTCCGAGGTGAAACGATCGCCAGCCGGCAAGCAGGATTATCGCTGGGCCACGGACCTGGCAGCAGGAGCACAATGAGCCAGGTTGATCCACTCTTTGCGGCCGTTACGGCTCCAGGCACACCGTTCGAGCTTACGGAGCGCGATGGCCTGTTGCAGTTTGCCAAGGCTGCGCCGGACCTGGCGCTGATGATCGACTATGCCAGGCGGCACGGAGACAAGACCTTCCTTGTCGACTATTCCTCCGAAGGAGCCGAGCGCAGGCTGACCTTCGAACAGGTCTTCGCCTGGCGCGACCAACTGGTGCCAATGCTTCGCATCCGCCGGGGTGACCGGGTGGCGATTTGCATGCGGAACCGGGCCGAGTGGATGGTGGCGTTCATGGCCGTGATCAAGGCCGGCGGGATCGCTGCCCTGCTCAACAGCCGCGGTTCACCGGCCGAACTGGTGGCGATGTTGGATGATGTGACTCCTGCGCTCGTCCTGACCGACAGCCGCCGGGCCGCACTGATCCGCGAAGGTGGCTATCAGGGCCGGATGCTCGATCTTACCAAGCCGTTCGACGGACAGGAAATTGGCCGGCTATCCGCTGACGCCATGCCCGATCCCGGCCTGGCCAAGCCGCTTGACCCAGCTGCAATCCTATTCACCTCTGGCACAACCGGCCGCGTCAAAGGCGCCGTGCTGACCCACCGCAGTCTGATCACCGGGCTGATGCTGATGCAGCTTTCGGGGGTCATGGTGCTCCACAACATGGCCAAGGCCCATGGCATTGCGCCGGAAACGTTGATGGCCAGCCTGCCGCAGCAGTCCGCGCTACTGGTCTATCCCCTGTTCCACATCTCTGGCCTTGGCGCGGCCTTCCTCTCGCCGTTGTTCGCTGGATCAAAGATCGTGATCATGCGCCGCTGGGATGCACAGGAAGCTGTGCGACTGATCGGGGCCGAAAAGATCACCATGTTCTCGGCCGTGCCGACCATGCTGTGGGACATGCTTCACCGCGCCAAGCTGGGCAATGCCGACCTGTCATCGCTGCGCAACATTGCCTCGGGCGGTCAGGCCCTGCCGGTCAACCTGCTCGACGAAATCCGCGCGGTCTGCCCGCAGGCCGTGATGGGCACCGGCTATGGCATGACCGAGGCTTCCGGCTCGCTTGCACAAGCGGTTGGCGAAGATTTTATCCGCAACCGCTCCTCAGCGGGACGCGTGCTGCAGCTGGCGCAAGTTCGGATCGTGGCCCCGGACGGCGCGGTGATGCCGACCGGCCAGAGCGGAGAAATCCAGCTAAAGGGCGCGATGGTCATGGCGGGTTACTGGAATCGTCCGGAAGAGACCGCCGCCGCCTTTACCGCAGATGGCTGGCTGCGCACGGGCGATGTCGGCTACGTCGATGCCGAAGGCTATATCTTCATTGTCGACCGGGTGAAGGACATGGTCATTTCCGGTGGCGAAAATATCTACTGCGCCGAAGTCGAGCGCGTCATGGGCGAGATACCGGGCGTTGGTGAATGCGCCGCTTTCGGAATTGCCGACGAACGCCTTGGCGAATTGCTGGTGGCCGTGGTCCGCGCCGAGGGGGTGGACGAGCAGGCGGTCAAGGAATGGGTTGGCGAACGGCTGGCCCGCTATAAGGCGCCCGGGCGCGTTGTGATCATATCCGACCCCCTGCCCCGCAATGACGTGGGCAAGGTCAACAAGGTGGCGCTGCGGGCTGCCTGGCAAACATTATCCGGAGAACAATGACATGGGCGTGCCCAAGGACATCGGCATTATCGACTGCATGCTCGGCATTCCTGAGGCAGAGGACCGGTCCGACTGGTTCACCGCCTTCCGGCCACTGATCAAGGACGCGCAGACGCTGGAGCAGTTCTCGATGCCAGCGCAGTACATGTTCAAGGACGTGCCGCAGACCGGCCATGCTGACGACTACGTCAAGTGGACAGTCGAGCAGATGGACAAGCACGGGATCGCCAAGGCCCTGATCGGCTGGAACGACAACGAAACCTCGCGCCGCGCCAAGGAACTGTATGGCGACCGGTTCTTCTTTGACCTGCCCTGCGATCCCAACAAGGGGATGGAAGAAGTGCGGCGGATCAAGCGGATCCATGCTGAAGTGGGCCTGTCGGCGATCAGCGTCTTCCCGGCCGGCACGCTCCCGCAGGTGGCGATCAACCACAAATATATGTTCCCGCTATATGCCTGCGCGGTAGAGCTGGACCTGCCGATCTGCCTCAACGTCGGCATTCCGGGCCCGCGCATTCCGATGGAAACCCAGAAGGTCGAACATCTTGACGAGGTCTGCTGGTTCTTCCCAGACCTGAAGATCGTGATGCGCCACGGGGCGGAGCCCTGGCAAGACCTGGCGATCAAGCTGATGCTGAAGTGGCCGAACCTCTATTATTCGACCAGCGCCTTCGCGCCCAAGCACTACCCCAAGGCGATCATCGACTACGCCAACACCCGCGGGGCCGATAAGATCATCTATGCCGGCTATTTCCCCATGGGGCTGAGCCTCGAACGGATCATGTCCGACATGGAAAACGTGCCGCTGAAGGACGAGGTCTGGCCCAAGTTTCTGCGCGAAAACGCTGCGCGCCTATTCAAACTCTGACTGTTGCAATTGAAGAACCGGATCGCCGGGGAGAATGACATGACCGAAACCGCCACCGATGCCCGCACCGCGCCTGTAGCCGTCTGGCAAGTCCTGGAGAAAATGACCAAGGACGAGCGTGAGGCCTGGCGCGTTGCGCCGATTGCCAACCGCCCCAGCGCCGAACAGCGCAACCTGGACATCGGCTTCCCGTTTGGCTGGTACCCGTTCATGCTGGCCAAGGACCTCGCCGTGGGCGAGGTCAAGCCGGCCCGCTATTTCGCCCGCGATCTGGCAGTCTGGCGCGGTGAGGACGGGCAGGTCCGGATGATGGATGCTTACTGCAAACACCTGGGCGCGCATCTGGGCCACGGCGGCAAAGTCGCTGGCAATCTGCTGGAATGCCCGTTTCACGCCTGGCGCTATGACGGGGAAGAAGGGGTGGTCAAAGAGATCCCCTACGCAAAGGCGATCCCGCCGCAGGTCAAGCGCAAGTGCACCCGCACCTGGCACATTCGCGAAGCCAACCAGTGGCTGTGGGTCTGGTACCACCCGGAGGACGCTGCGCCGCTTTACGAAGTGGTGAGCCTGCCCGAAGCGAGCGATCCAAACTGGACGCCTTACGACGTTATCGAGTGGCGGATTTTTGGTTCGCTGCAGAACATGGCCGAAAACGGCGTCGATTTTGCCCACTTCAAATATATCCATGGCACGGCAGACCTGCCGACTTCGGAACTGTCCTGGGGTGAATGGGACCGCTGCGGCATTGTGCGCGCCAAGATGGGTACGCCCAAGGGCGTAGTCGATGGCACCATCACCAGCAATTCGATGGGGCCAGGCCAGGCTTGGGTGCGGTTTACCGGAATCTGCGAGACCCTGCTGGTCGCTTGCATCATCCCGGTGGAGCTGGACGAACTGCAGGTGATCTATTGCTACACCCAGACCCGTGAGCAAGCCGAAGGGCCGATGGCAGGCCTCGCCCGGGCAATCATCAAGGACGTGAACAAGCAGCTCGATCAGGACAAGGTCGTCTGGGATCGGATGCGGTACGAACCAAATCCGATCATCTGTGACGGTGACGGCCCGATCCCCCACTTCCGCAAGTTTTATTCGCGGTTCTATGCTGCCGATGATGGCGTGCCTTCCTCGCAGCGGCAGGCCGGTTGAGATGGCCACCAGACGTGAAGTCGTCGCAGGCGGAGCAGCTGCAGCAGCTACAATGACGCTAACCGGGGCAGCCCACGCCGCCGCCAATAGCAACACTGCAGACTTGCTAGTCAGCCATGATGCGCTGGGTCTGGCTGAACTGGTGCGCAAACGCAGCGTCTC
>CAZNFV010000007.1:0-28918 GCA_964572445.1 uncultured Novosphingobium sp.
GATGACGGTTGAACAGAATATCAACTGCGTACTCGAACTGGCAGAACCCGATCCCGACGTTCGCGCGCAGGAACTGGAACGCCTGCTCGGCGAATTCGGCCTGACCAAGCTGCGGGCCAGCCCGGCCATGGCGCTATCGGGTGGGGAGCGTCGCCGCGCTGAAATCGCCCGCGCGCTGGCCGCCAATCCTTCGATCATGCTGCTGGACGAACCCTTCGCCGGGATTGATCCGCTGTCGATCAGTGACATCCGCGAACTGGTGCGCGATTTGAAGCAGCGCGGGATCGGGGTTTTAATCACCGATCACAATGTGCGCGAGACGCTCGATATCTGCGACAAGGGCTGCATCATCTATGGCGGGCAGGTGCTGTTCGCCGGCACGCCAGAGGCGTTGGTCGCGGATGAGAATGTCCGGCGGCTCTACCTGGGTGAGGGCTTCACGCTCTAGGGCACGAATTCATGGCGATCGGGCCCCGCCTTGACCTTCGGCAATCGCAATCCCTGGTTATGACGCCGCAGCTGCAGCAGGCGATCAAGCTGCTGGCACTGTCAAACCTGGAAATCGAGACCTTCATCGGCGATGCGCTGGAGAGCAATCCCCTGCTCGACCTGGGTGAGGCGGCGCCGGATTTGTCGCAGGTCGAAGATGCGCCCGAACTGCGCCGGACCACACTGGAAAGTTCCCCAGTCGATCAGCTCGTCTCGGAAGGCCGCGCCGCTGATGACCGGCCGCTGGATATCGATCATACCGCGCTCGATCGTGATCGCGATACCGGAGACGGCGAATGGGGCGCCGAACTTCGGATCGGCCCGGCCGGCGAAAACGGTCCGGAGATCGACGAGCGCGGTGAGGGCGACAAGAACTTGCCGACGCACCTCCACGATCAGCTGGGCGCCCAGGCCAGCGATGCCCGGCAAGCCTTCATTGCACGGTATCTGATCGATCAGCTGGATGAGGCGGGGTATCTGCCGGTCACCTTGCGCGAGGTGGCAGGGGAACTTGGCATCGCCCTGGCCGAAGCGGAGGCGGCGCTGGCGCTGGTCCAGTCGCTCGATCCCACCGGGGTTGGCGCGCGGTCGCTCGGTGAATGCCTGGCGCTGCAAGCGATTGAGGCAGACCGCCACGATCCCTGCATGGCCCGCCTGCTTGAAAACCTTGATCTGCTGGCGCGCGGGGAACTGGCCCGGCTGAAGCGGATGTGCGGAGTCGATGATGCTGACTTTGCTGACATGCTGGCCGAACTGCGCAGTTATGACCCCAAGCCCGGCCTGCGTTTCAATCGCGGCGGCGGTGACCCGGTGGTGCCGGACATCCTGCTGGCGGCGCGCGCCGATGGTGGCTGGGACATCAGCCTTAACCAGGCGACCCTGCCGCGGCTGATCGTCAACCGCAGCTACTATGTCGAAATGCGCGGCGCCTGCGATGACAAGAGCGCGCGGGGCTGGCTGTCAGACAAGCTGGCCGATGCCAACTGGCTGATCAAGGCGCTCGACCAGCGGCAGAAAACCATCCTGAAAGTAGCGAGCGAGATTGTGACGCAGCAGGAAGGCTTCTTCCGCCATGGGGTTTCGCAATTGAAGCCGCTAACCCTGCGCACGGTGGCGGAAGCCATCGGCATGCATGAATCGACCGTCAGCCGGGTCACCTCGAACAAGTATCTGCATTGCCCGCGCGGCACGTTTGAGCTGAAGTTCTTCTTCACCTCTGGCGTCGGTGCGGTCGATGGCGCCGGCGGGGCTTCGGCGGAGGCGGTCAAGGCGGCGATCAAGGCGCTGATCGATGCCGAGGATCCCAAGGCGATCCTGTCGGACGATACGCTGGTCGATCTGCTGAAGGCCAAGGGGTTCGACCTCGCCCGCCGCACGGTTGCCAAATACCGCGAGGCGATCGGGCTTGGCTCATCGGTGCAGCGGCGGCGGCAAAAGACGCTGGCAGGAATGCGCTGAGCGGCTTATCCCGCCCAAAATCCAAGGAGAGACCCATGAAGCTTCGCCTGCTGGCTGCCGCCGCACTCGCCACTGTTCTTGCCAGCCCGGCCTTCGCTGACATGCAGGAATACCGCGTGCTGACGCAAAGCCGTGACATCGGCCACCTGAAGATTGATCGGCAGGGCCAGACTGTCTCGGTCGATTACGATTACAAGCAGAACGGGCGTGGGCCGACGATCAAGGAAACGGTGACCCTGGGTAAAGATGGCGCGCCGGTTGCCTGGACCATCGCGGGCCGCACCACCTTCGGCAACGCCGTGACCGAAAGCTTCCGCCGCACGGCTGCCGGTGCGCAGTGGAGTGACCTGGCTGGGCCGGGCGCAATCAAGGGCAAGGATGCGCCGCGCTATTATGTCGCGCAGAATGGCTCGCCGCTCGACATCGCCATGCTGGCCAAGGCGCTGCTGGCCGATGCTGACCATGCGATGGCCGTTGCACCCGGTGGCACCGCCCGCCTGACCGAGCGCGCGCGCAGCACTTTCGATGGCCCGGATGGCAAGCTGGACGTCGTGACTTACGAGCTCTCGGGCTTGTCGCTTAACCCGACTTACATCACGCTCGATGCCAAGGGGGACCTTTTCGCGGTCGCCAGCGCCGGCTTCATCCTGGCGCGTAAGGGCTATGAACAGGCGGCCGACAAGCCGCTGCGCGATATGGCGGAAAAGCTGGCCTCGGATCGTTTTGCCCAGCTTCAGGCCGAAGGGGCCAAGCGCTTTTCAGGGCCGGTCCGGATTCGCAACGTTCGCCTGTTCGATCCCAAGGCCAAGGCTCTGACCGCGCCGATGGACGTGTCGTTCGCGGGCAATCGCATCACCGGCGTCCTGCCGGCTGGCAGCATCGCTACCCCGGGCGAAACCAGCATCGACGGGGAGGGCGGAACCCTAGTTCCGGGTCTCTACGAAATGCACGGCCATATGGGGCAAGAGGATGCGCTGATGAACGTCCTGGCCGGGATCACCTCGGTCCGCGACATGGGTAACCAGAACGAGGTGCTCGACGTGCTGATCCAGCGCATCGCCAAGGGCGAAGTTGCCGGGCCGCGCATCACCCGTTCGGGCTTCATCGAAGGCAAGAGCCCGTTCAGCTCTGCCACCGGCAAGCTCGTCGCCAGCGAGGCTGAGGCGATTGATGCCGTGCGTTGGTACGCAGCGCGCGGTTACCAGCAGGCCAAGCTTTACAATTCGATGGACCCCAAGTGGGCGCCGGCCGTGGTCGCAGAAGCGCACCGCCTGGGACTGCGCGTGGCTGGCCACGTTCCCGCCTTCTCCAACGCTGATGCGATGATCGCCGCCGGGTTTAACGAGATCACCCACGTCAATCAGCTGATGCTGGGCTGGGTGCTCAACCCGGACGAAGATACCCGCACGCTGTTCCGCTTCACCGCGATGCGCCGGTTCCCGGACCTCGATGTGAAGTCGGCCAAGGTCCAGGCTACGCTGGATTCGATGGTTGCTGGCAAAGTGGCGCATGAGCCGACCATTGGCATCCATGAGCTGGGCCTGACGGCGCTGGACGGCAAGCCCAACCCCGGTGCGCTGGATTACATCGATCACATGCCGCCTTCGGAACAGCGTCAGCTGAAGCAGGCGCTGTTCGGCGCGGATACGCCGCAGCAGCGGGCGCAATATGTCGGAGCCTATGGCAAGATCCTCGAAACGCTGACCGAGATGAACCGGAAAGGGATCCTGTTGGTCCCGGGCACCGATACGGGCGGTGCCTTTACCTATCACCGCGAACTGGAACTGTTCGGCAAGCTGGGGATGAGCCCGGCCGAAGTGTTGAGCCGCGCCACGCTGGAAATGGCGCAGTACCTGGGGCAGGATCAGCAGCTCGGCTCGATCGAGCGCGGCAAGCTGGCTGACTTCTTCCTGATTCCGGGGGATCCGACCAAGGACCTGAAGGCGATCAAGACCATCCGGATGGTCGCGATGGACGGTGCAGTTTACTTCCCGGATGAAGTTTACACCAAGCTGGGGATCAAGCCGTTCGGAACCCCGGTCAAGGTCGCTGCACCGCAGAACTGATCCAGCAATTCCAGATTGTTCCGAAGGGGCGGCATTCGAGAGGATGTCGCCCCTTCTGCGCTGAAGCGTACCTAAGGCACGGCGCTTGGTGACGCCTGCGGGAACAGCGCGCCGGTTGGGGTGTTGAGCAATCCGCGGGGCAGGCTGCCCGCATGATGCGGGGTGGCCAATCTTAGGAGACGCATCATGACATCCAAGATTCTGATCCTCATTGGCGCAGCGGCTCTGCCGCTTAGCGCTTGTTCAACCATGGAAAATGACCGGACGCTTTCGACCGCCGCAACCGGTGCCGCCGTTGGCGCCGCAGGTGGTGCTGGCGTGGCTGCTATTGCCGGTGGCGATCTGCTGACCGGGGCGCTGATTGGCGGGGCCGTCGGCGGACTGGCCGGAGCGATCTGGGCTGACCGCGATGGCGATGGCCGCGCGGATGGTTACGTCCAGAACGGGCAGTACTATTCCGGCGCTCCATCCAGCAATTCTTACCAATCAAGCACGGCCACCACCGCGCGGCGTTGTCCGTCAACGCTCGGCTCGGCTGCTACCGGTGCCGCGGTCGGCGGGGCGGCGGGTGCCGGGGTTGGCGCTATCGCGAGCGGAGTCGGTATCCTTGAAGGGGCCGTGGTTGGCGCAGCGGTAGGCGGACTGGCGGGCGCGATCTGGGCTGATTCCAACAACGATGGCTGCGTCGATGGCTACTATCGCGAAGGCCAGTACTATTCTGGCGCGCCAACCAGCCAGCCGACTGCGCCTTATCGCAGCGGTGAACGCGGGTAGGACAACTTGGGCGGCAGCTATCGTCTGAAAAACTGCAAAGCTTGGCTGCTCCCCATCGCGCTGGCGGTGGGGGCAGTCGGCGCAGACCCTGTTGCGGCGCAGACGGCTGCGGCCCGGGCTGCCCCGTTGGGCGACCGCGCCTTGCGGATCGAAATTGGCAAGCGCGCGGGCAAAGAATTGCGCGCCTTCTATGCGGTGCGGGGCAACCGGCCACTGTGGATCGGCCCCGACGGCCGGATGCTTCCGGCAGCGACTATTCTGTTGGGGCAGATCGAAACGGCCGCGCTTGACGGGGTCAAGCCGAAGAGCCTGAAACCGGGGAACCTCAAGGAGGCATTGGCAGAGGCCCAGCCGGGAGATGCCGCGAGCCTGGCGAAGGCTGAGCTTAATGCGTCACAGGCCTATGTCCGGTTCGTTCAGGCGCTGCGCAAGGCACCGCACGCGCCGATGATCTATGAAACCGAAGCGCTGGCCCCGGTCGTGCCGACACCGACTGCGGCGCTGCAGCGGGCCGCCGCAGCAAAGTCGCTGACTGGCTATCTGCAGGACATGGGCTGGATGCATCCTTTCTATGCGCCGCTGCGCGCGGCCCTCAGCAATCCGGATCTGGAAGCAGGGCAACGGCAGGTCCTGCTGGTCAACATGGACCGGGTACGCGCCCTGCCTTCGATGACATCTGGCCGCTGGGTGCTGGTCGACGCGGCCAGCGCGCGGCTGTGGATGTACGAAGGCAACCGTGTCGCCGGGACCATGAAAGTCGTTGTCGGCAAGCCGGAAAGCCAGACACCCGCGATGGCGGGCTTCCTGCGCTATGCGATCGTCAATCCCTATTGGAACCTGCCGGATGACCTGATGCCCAGCCGCATCACGGACAAGGTGCTGGCCAACGGGCCGGGATATGTCGCGTCCAGCGGTTACCAGGTTCTCTCCAGCTGGGACGAAGACGCAGCGGTGCTTGATCCGGCCAAGGTCGATTGGCGCGCCGTGTCCGCCGGCCAGCAGGCGTTGCGCGCGCGGCAGTTGCCGGGGCCGGGTAATTTCATGGGCGCGGTCAAATTCATGTTTCCCAACGCGCAGGGGATCTATTTGCACGACACGCCGGAACGGGATCTGCTGACCAAGGACACCCGCTATTTCAGCAATGGCTGCGTCCGGCTGGAGGCTGCTTCGAAGCTTGGCCGGTGGTTGTTGGGCAAGCCGCTGCCGCGATCGAAAGCGCCGGAGCGGCGGGTCGAACTGCCGGTCCCGGTGCCGATTTTCATCACCTATCTGACTGCCGCGCCGGACGGGGCCGCGATCCGGTTTCTCCCCGATGCCTATGGCCGTGACCGGGTCCGGGCGCAGGTGGCGGTCAAGCGCCGCTGAATTAGCTGGCACTTCGCACCAGCCCGTTGCAGCATAGGCCAAAGGGTCGGGCGTGCAGGGGGTTGGAATGAACTGGTGGATCTGGGGCGGCGCAGCTGCGCTCTATGTGCTGTTTCGGTTGTGGTACGATAACTGGCGCGGCCCGCTTTCAAAGGCAGAGATTGATGCGTTCTTTGCCGAGGTCCACGGCAAGTATGGCGGCGGCAATGATCCGGCTGTCTTGCGGTCATTCTTTGAGGCCGATGATGGCAAAGAGTTCGTCATGCTCAACCTCGTCAAGATCGAACAGGCCATGGTGCGCGATCCGCAGACCGGCGCGGAGCTTGCTGGCCGCGAGGCGATGCGGCGCTATTCCGATCCCTTTGTCCGTGCCCTGATCGGTCGCGGCGGACATCCCGGCATGGTCGGGCGCAAGGTTGGGCCATATGTGGATGCCTGGCGCGTAGAGCCTGATCCCGGCTGGTCGATTTTCGGCCTGATGCGCTATCGCAGCCGCCGCGATTTGCTGAAGCTGGCGGCTGATCCGCGCTTTGCGGAAATTCATCCCTACAAGCTGCTGGGAATTCCGGTTACCTTCAGCTTTCCGACCCAGCGCGAAGTGTCAGTCTACATGGGGCCGAGGGTCTGGGTTGCGCTGGTGCTGGCACTGGGGGCAGCGCTGAGCCAGCTGGCCTTGTTGGCCTAGAACGGACGTTCGCCGCGCCAGTTGCCCGGTTCGGAATAGCGGCAGACGAGCACTTCTTCAGCCGCCCCAGCGGCGACGGCGCACCCGACCTTGCCGGTGTCGCGCCAGACGATCTGGGTATAGTGTCCAACGTCCTGGACCCGCCCGGTATTGCTGTTGTTGGGGAAGATGCCGGGGACGAAGTGTTGTTTTTCACGCAGCCAGGCATCGACCCTCGCTTCGATCGGGAAATACCCCTTGGTCCCCGCCCACAGGTTTTCGCCTTGCGGGTCCGAGGGATTGAACGGCGCGTGTTCAAACTGCCCGTTGCGCGCGAGGGTATTGGCCCACTGGTTGGCGGAAACGGCCAGCGATGCATCCCACACCATCGGTGCCAGGCCAAGCGCGACGCGTTCCCGGTTTTGCGCAGCCAGCACGCGCTGCTCGAAATTGCTAGAAAGGTCAGTTGCCCCGACCAGCAAGGGGGATGCTACGGCCAGTGCGGCGCCCAGCATTGCTCGAAATTTCCCAGATCGCATCTTCGCGTCCCGTCCGATTGATTGCGATCGGGTGGGTACGGTGCTGCTGGTTAAGGCTGTGGTGATGCAGAACGGTTAACGCCGGGCTTACGCTGTTTTGCTTGCGCCCCATGCGGGATTGGCAATGATGTAGACTTCGGTCCCGGTGCCGGCGACGGCGTAAAGCTTTTCAGCAAAGCTCAGCGGCACGCCAAGACAACCATGGGTGGCACCATCAAGCCGAACCTGGCTGGCGTGAATTGCCACGCCATCCTGTGTCAGCCGCAACATGAATGGCATCGGCGCGTCATAGCTGCGGGAATAGTGGTCAGTCGCCTTGGCGATAACCCGGAATGCTCCCCTGGGTGTGGGCTTTTCCGGTGCGCCGTAGAGGATCACGGCGGTGCCAATTTCATCCTGCCCGCGGAAGACGGAAACGAGCTGGCGCTCCAGATCAATCCTGATCCAGATCGGGCCGGCGGCACCAGGATCGTCCCAGGCGAATTCACCGTGCTGGAGTTGGCGCGGCACCTTTAGCAGGCTGCGCACCGTGCGGGGTGCACCGCCCGGAAGTGCAAGCCGAGGCAGGGCATCCGGCGAGTAGACGATGCGTTTCTCATCGGCCTGGATGAGCCGGGAGGCAGCCGCACGGCCCGCTTGCTGGGCAGCCGCATCGCGCCGCTGCTGCAGATGGCTGAAAATCAGCACCAGGCACAGCGCCGCAAACACTATCATCGGAGTGCGCTTGCCGGCGGTCATTGCGGCAGCCTCAGACCGTTGTGGCAGACCTGGCGGCCTGGCGGCGGCGCAACTGCTGGCCGATCAACGCAACCCCGACAATCATCATGACCCAGGTGGCAGGTTCTGGCACGGGAGTGATCACCTGCGGCGGCGGTGCTGGCGGTGGGCCTGGCGGGCTTATTCCGCCGCCATTGCCCGCATTCGGAGGAATCGCGCCGCCCGACGAACCCGGCAGACCCGGAATTGGGAGCGGCGGTGCCGCGATGCTGTTGCCGGGCGCGCCGGGAATGCCCGATGTACCAGGATCGACCACTTCCAGGGCCCGGGCGGGCAGATTGTCCAGGTTTACCGGGATCGGGTTTGCCGGTCGGTCCAGCACTGGCGATAGCACGCGTTCGCTCGGCCCACCGGCGCCCGCCAGGCGGTGCTTGGATTGAACCAGTGCGCCTAGCCCGCGCTCTCCGGGTGATCGGTCTGACAGGATTGCCAGGGGATCGCGCAGCATCTCTTGCAACAGCGCGCCGCCTTGCGCCGCCAGCAAGTCGCCCGAGCCACTCGGGGGCAGAACAGCAAGCCACGCAAACAATGCGCAACCTCCGATGATTCGCCGCCATTTCATGACCAAACCTGCACCTTTCGCCGCTACGCGGAGCTAAACCGGCAGCAATCCTAGTGGTTACACTAGTGTAAATAGGCGCAGTTGGGTATCCCGAAAATGGGCTGAGTCCAAAAAAGGGACGGTTTGATAGCGGGTTGTTACCGGCTTAGGCTTCGAGCTCTATGTCCCAATAGAGCCAGTCTCGCCAGGTTTCATGGAGGTAATTGGGCGGAAAGGCCCGGCCGCGCTCCTGCAGCTGCCATGAGGTCGGCCGGATCGGTTCGATCAGCAGCGGCATACTTGCCTGCTTCGGCGTTCGTCCGCCTTTCCTGAGATTGCACGGGCCGCAGGCAGTGGAGACGTTTTCCCAGCTGGTTCGGCCGCCGAGCCGCCGCGGGACAACATGATCGAAGGTAAGGTTGTGGGGGCTGCCGCAATACTGGCAGGCAAAACGATCGCGCAGGAACAGGTTGAAGCGGGTGAAGGCGGGAAACTCACTGGGCTTCACATACTGCCGCAGTGCGATCACTGACGGGATCGGCATGGTCCAGTTGGGGGAATGAACCTCGCGCGCATAACTGGCGACAATATCCACCCGCTCCAGGAAAATGGCTTTGATCGCAGTCTGCCATGGCCACAGGCTGAGCGGGTAATAGGATAGCGGGGTGTAATCCGCATTGAGCACCAGAGCCGGGCACTCGGAAAGATTGCGGGAGGGATCCTCCGACGCGCTGCGGAACCGGGCCGCGCGCTCGATCAGCTCTGCCTTGAGCATGGCCTCTGGTAGCAACCAGGCATGACGGTTTGGCTACATCTCATAACCGGAACAGACCATGGTGGGCTTTGCCGCGTCAAGCCTTGCTTTGCGTGACAATCCACAGGCAAGAAGGCGCCGTGATCCGCACCCGCTTCGCCCCCAGCCCCAATGGGCTGCTCCACCTTGGCCATGCCTATGCCGCCGTGGTGGCGCATGATCTGGCGCGGGCGGGGGGCGGCGAATTCCTGCTGCGGATTGAGGATATCGACGGCACCCGCAGCCGGGCCGAACTGGTTCCGGAGATACTTGCCGATCTGGCATGGCTTGGTCTCAACTGGGATGGGCCGGTGGTGTTCCAATCCAGCCGGCTGGTCACCTATGCCGCGGCGGGGGAGCGGCTGAAGGCAATGGGCCTGCTCTATCCGTGCCAGTGCACCCGGACCGAGGTTCTGGCAGCGGCAAGCGCGCAGGGCCCGGACGGCCCGGTCTATCCTGGCACCTGCCGTGGTCGCAGCGTTGATCCTGCAGGAGCCGCCTGGCGGCTCGACATGGCCAAGGCCATAGCGCTGGCCGGGCCGCTCGAATGGGTGGATGAACTGGCCGGGCCGCAGACGGCTAACCCCGGCCAGTTTGGCCCCCAGCAGTTTGGCCCCCAGCAGTTTGGCCCCCAGCAGTTTGGCCCCCAGCAGTTTGGCGATGTCGTCCTGCTCCGCAAGGAAGCGCCGGCAAGCTATCATCTGGCCGCTACCCTGGATGATGCTGCCGATGGCATTACACTGGTAACACGCGGGTTGGACCTGTTCGCCGCCAGCCATGTTCATCGCCTGCTTCAGGCGCTGCTTGGTCTGCCGGTGCCGACCTGGCACCACCACGCCCTGCTGTGCGAACCAGATGGGCGCAAGCTGGCCAAGCGGCGCGGCTCGCCCGCGCTGGCTGACCTGCGACGCGCGGGCGAAGATGGACCGGCCGTTGCTGCCGCGCTGCGCATGGACCAATTCCCTACTGGCCTTTGGCTGGGGGCAGGCGTAGAAATCGGGTCATGAGCTATATTCTGATTCTCGGTCTCGTGATCATGATGGTTTTGGTCGTGATCAGCCTCGTCAAAGGCATCGCAGCCTTCATGCAAAGCACGCGTGAGGATCTGGAGCGCGGGGAATCCTCCGGCCCAAGCGAAATGCAACTGCGGCAGAACAAGATGATGTATTCGCGGATCCTGTATCAGGGCATCGCTATCGTCATCGTGGCTGTGCTGCTGTTCGCCAGCCGCTAACGCCGGATTGGCCGCCTCTTGGTCAAGCTCAACAAGATCTACACCCGCACCGGCGATGATGGCACGACCGGGCTGGTCGATGGCTCACGCCGCGCCAAACATGATGCGCGGATGGAGGCGATCGGCGCAGTCGATGAAGCCAACAGCCAGATCGGTTTTGCCATCGCAACACCCGGCGGGGTTGAACCGCATGGGACGGCCCTGACCCGCATCCAGAACGATTTGTTCGACCTTGGTGCCGATCTTGCCACCCCTGGTGACGCCTTTGCCCCCTCTCAGATGGTGCTGCGGATGATCCCGTCGCAGGCCGAATGGCTTGAGCTGCAAATTGACGCCTTGAACGAAGCCATGACCCCGCTGACCAGCTTTATCCTGCCTGGCGGGACTGAGGCTGCGGCCCGGGTCCATCTGGCCCGCGCGACTGTGCGGCGGGCAGAGCGCGCTGCAGTTGCGCTGGCCGCGCAAGAACCGGTTAACCCGGCCGCGCTAGCCTATATCAACCGCCTCTCGGACTATCTGTTCGTGCTGGCCCGCGCGCTGAATGATGGCGGCGCTGGTGATGTGCTCTGGGTGCCCGGGCAATCGCGCTAAATTGCCGCTAGCCAAGCCTGATCGCCGTCGCTAGGCAGCGCGCTTTGCTGCACATGCGAAGGGGACATGCGATGCGGACGGTGGCGGTAATTGGCGCAGGGCAGATGGGTTCGGGCATCGCCCAGACCGTGGCGCAATTTGGCTTCAAGGTCATGCTGGCCGATGTTGACCTGGCCCGGGCCGAAGCCGGCAAGATTGACCAGGCGCTGGGCAAACTGGTCGGCCGCGGCAAGATCACCTCGGACGAAGCCAGCGCCGCGCTAGGCCGGATTACTGCCGTTCCCGATTACGCGCCGATGGTCGAAGCAGACCTGATCATCGAAGCTGCGACCGAAAAGGAAGAGATCAAGCACCGCATCTTCGGCGAAGCCGGCAAGGTGCTGGCTGCCGATGCGATCATGGCATCGAACACCAGCTCGATCCCGATCACCCGCATGGCGGTCAGCTCGCCCGATCCGGCGCGGTTCATTGGCCTGCACTTCTTCAATCCGGTGCCGGTGATGGGCCTGATCGAAGTGATCCCGGGCCTTGCGACGTCCAAGGAAACCGTTGCGCGCACCCGGGCGTTTGCCGAGGGGCTGTCCAAGCAGGTCGTGCTGGCAGAGGACGAGCCTGGCTTTGTCGTCAATCGCATCTTGCTGCCGATGATCAACGAGGCGGTCTTCGTGCTGGGTCAGGGCACCGCCAGCATCCCGGATATCGACAAGGGTTGCCGCCTGGGTCTCAATCACCCGATGGGTCCGCTGGAATTGGCTGATTTCGTAGGGCTCGATACCTGCCTTGATATCGTCAAGGTGCTCTACAACACCACGGGCGACAGCAAGTACCGCCCGGCTCCGCTGCTGATGAAGTATGTCGAGGCCGGCTGGCTCGGCCGCAAGACGGGCAGGGGTTTCTACGATTATTCTGGAGACGTGCCCGTTCCGACGCGTTAGGAACCTAGCCGCTAAGTTAGAGCGGATGGGGGTATTTTCGAGTTGGACGAGGGGCAGTCAGGCAGGCGTCGCGCCGGTTGGGGGCTGCTGCTGCGACCGGGCCTGATCGCCAACATTGGCGCGAATGGACTGGGGCAGATTTTCCAGGCTTTAATCCAGCTCATTTCCGTTCCGGTTTACGCTCATGCCTTGGGCCTTGAGCGATACGGCGTGTGGCTGATCTTTGCGACCTTGCCGGCCTACCTCAGCGCAGGCGATCTGGGCCTGACGGTCGCTTCCGGCAACGACATGACTGCCCGGATTGCATGGCGCGATCAGGATGGCGCCCGGGTGACATTCCGGGTGATGGTGCGATCAATGGCAGTGCTGGCGGTTGGGCTTAGCTTGCTGATCGCCATCATGCTCGGCTTCGTTTTCCCGAACGCCCTCCAGACCGTTGCAGGGGCCTGCGATGGACAGCCATTCGCTGTTTTAGGGCTGATGCTGGTGTACAGCTTTGCCTTGCTGCACAGCAATGCCAGCTTTGCGGCGTTTCGGGCCGTGGGCGAATATTCGGTAGCCGCCTACCGGATGCAGTGGACCTCCTTGATCGAGGCCGTGGTGGCAATCGCTCTGGCTGTGAACGGTCATGGCTTGTTGGCGATGGCATCGGCCCTCGCGCTACTTCGGACGCTCGGTTCGGCGTGGCTGTGGTTCCTGTTGCGCCGCCGCCACCCATTCTTCTTTGAAGACGCGGCTGGCTCCGTCCGTGAACGCAGCCTGGCCTTGTTACAGCCGGCGCTGGCGGCTTTTGCTTTGCCAATTTCCAGTATGCTGGTTTTGCAGGGATCGGTAGCCCTGATCGGCGTCCTCGCCGGGCCAGCCGCAGTGCCCGCTTTCACCGCAACGCGGACCGTGACGCGCCTGGCCGTGCAGGTCGGGATGACCGTGAACAACGCGTCATTGCCAAGCTTTACTGCAGCACATGCTCGGGGTGAAAATGGCCGCAAGTTGGATCTGCTCGGACTTTCAGCCCTTGCAGCTGCGATTACGCTTCTTCCGGCGGCCTTGATCCTGATCCCGTTTGGTTCGGACCTGGTCGCCTTCTGGACGCAGCACCGGATCAATGTCTCGGAAGGGCTGGTGCTGGCGATGGTGCTGTCGATGCTGACCCACGGCATCTGGCTTCCGCTATCGAATTTCCTGCTGGCGATGAACCAGCAATCCAGTTTCAGCTGGCTCTACTTCGCTATTGCGTTGGTTGCGATGGCGATCGCCAGTGTAACTGTTCCCACCGGAGGGGGCCTGGCCATGGCCTGGGCATTGGCCGGAGTTGATCTCGCAATGCTGTTCGTGGTGGTGAAGCGTGCCTTCGATCATGGCCTGATCACACGCAGGACGTTGCCGGACCTGATCCTAAGGTTGAACTCAGCCATCCGTCTAGCAATGGGGAAGCAAACTTGAGGTCGACTAACCTCGGGTCACGGCTGTGGACCAAGATCTTCGCCGGTGCGCCGTCGCGGCGGTCCCGTTTCCATGATCAGGACGGGAAGTTGATTCCGCTGGGCCGGCTGTTGCGCAATGGGCCGGTCGCTTTGTTCAGCACCATACTTCGGGTTCTAACCAGCCACCTGCCCCCCAAGCCCTGGCTGTCCTACGATGGCCAACAGCAACTGGCGGCGCATTTGACCCCCACAAGCTCCGTCCTTGAATTTGGGTCGGGCATGTCGACCCGCTGGCTGCTGGAGCGATCCGGATCGGTGCTGTCCTTCGAAGATACGGCGGGCTGGTATGAGCGGGTCCGCGCCCAGCTGCCCCCGCGGGCCAAAATCCGTTACATTCTAGCGCAAACGCCGGGCGATTATACTGCGGTTCCAGGTGGGGAGCTGTTTGACCTGGTTCTGGTCGATGGACGCTGGCGCGACCAATGCGTTGCGGTTGGCTTGCAGCACCTCAAGCCCGGCGGTGTGCTATACCTCGACAACTCCGACAAGTATGCGGACGATCACTGCGGAGATGTACCGCGGGCAGTCCGCCTGATGCAGAACGCCGCGCTTTCCAACGGGTGGGAACTGCGAGAGTTCACTGACTTTGCCCCGGCCCTGTTCTTCGCCCAGTCGGCGCTGATGTTGCTTAAGTCAAAAGAAACCTAAAGCGGTTTCCATTTTCCTACATGTAACCAAATAGGCTAATTACTGGGTTCCTCATTCGCATGGGAGCCAACATGCCGACACCAATCCAAAATCCCGCCAATTACATTCCGGTTCAGGCGCTTGCCTTCTCGCAGGCGGACGGAAACAGCGGACTTGTCAGCGCGGACCTGCCGTTGCCGGTCAGTATCGTTCGGCCAGCCGCCGCACCGCTTGCCGGAACTGCTGCTGCCACGGGCCAGGCTGGACCATTTGTGCCCGCTGTCGGCCGCCCCGTCGTGCTCAGCCTGACCGGAACCTGGAGTGGAACCGTTCGTATCCTGCGATCCGTCGATGCTGGTGTGACGCGGCTTCCCCTGACTATTGGCGGAGAAACGTGGGGAGAATTTGCCGCCAATGCCTGCGAGCCTGTTTGGGAAGAGTATGAGGACGGCGCCCGGCTCTATCTCGACATTACGCTGTCTGCAGGCACGCTGACCTATCGGGTGGCACAATGAGCGCCGATCCGCTCGCCCGCGCCCTTGCGGTTCGCGTCCGCCGCAATTCCCAGAAGAGCGCCAACACCATGGCGCTGATCCGGGCCGTCCGCAGTAATGGCTATTTCACCAAACCCGGCACCAGCCTGGCGGCTGGCGACACGCCAGCCCTGTCCCTGGGCGCGAACGGTGCAAACTCAACTATCAACGCAGCCGCGCCGCGTACGGCGACGGTCCCACGGGATGACAGCCGCCTGACCTATCTTTCAGGCGTGCCCATTCTCGCTGGAACGGCCTACCCGCGTGAAGTCTATTTCACGGCGCGCGGCGCGTACTACGGCGCGGCTGACGTGGGCGGGACGCCGCTACGGGCAACCGGCCATTTCGCCTATGAATTCATCCATAGCGGTGCGGTGTTCGAGATACCGGTTCATGGGGCGCTGGGCGGTGCCGGGGTAAACCTGCGGGTGCTCGTCAACGGTGCGATTGCTGGCACGGCGAGCGTGCCGAATACGCTGGGCGGGTTATACTTCCTGCGCGTTGCCTTTAGCGAAGCGCGGGCCAGAACGATCCGGATCGAAACCTGGGGTATCCCTTGCAACGGCGTCCATGTCGCGAGCGGCAGTGAAATCAGCGCGACCGGACGCAGCTATCCCTTGGTCACTGTGATCGGTGACAGCTTTCTGGAAGGCTCAGGGGCGGAAGTGGGTGATCTGACGTCCACAGTAATTGCCCGGGCCCTGGGTCTTAATTGCGCCCTCGCTGCCGTTGGGGGGACCGGGATCATCAATGCCGGCGGCAACAACACCGCAGGCTTCACCAAGGTGCCTTTCTATAATACCAATCGCCTGACCGATCTGACCCTGGCCGGGGTCACCAGTGCGCATCCGGGCACTGCGCCAGTGCCAGCGCTCGGCTTGCTATTCGGTTCAGTCAACGATCAGGGCTTGGCCGCAGCCGTCTATGCCCCCTTTGGCGCTACCTTGCAGGCGGCGGTCAACAATCGGCTTCAGGTGATGATCGATGCGTGGGTGGCGGCGCGGGCGGGCAAGCCGCTGGTGCTGATGGGGCCTATCTGGCCGAGCGGTGCGCCTAATAACCGTCCGCCCCTTGATGTCTATCGCATCCGAGACGGCATGGCCGAAGCGGCCTGGAGCCGGGCAATGGACAATGTCTGGTTCGTCGACCGGCTGCAGCAACCGCGCCGCGAAGGGATCTATGCCATGCTGACCGATCAGGCTGCGCTTTATACCGGCGGCACTAATGGAACCGATGCCACCCATCCAACCCCAGCCGGGCACCGCCATGACGGACTGCTTGACGCAGCCCAGCTCCGCCGCCTCATCCTGACGGAATTTGGCTGAGCTCTCCAGCCGGAAGAGCCGAGTCAGGCATGGTAAAAAGACAAGTGAATATACTTGAGTGACGAACGGGTTAGGGTAAGCGCAAAGCGGTAAGCAATGCGACCGAGTGTGGCATCGCTACACGGGAAGAGCGGGGCCCAACCAAGACCAATGGTTACCAAGATCGCGTTAATCTGGGAACAGTTCGCCCCCTACCACATCGATCGGGTCGAGGCGGTAGGGCGGCGGCTGGCTGGCCGGGTTGACGTTGTCGCGGTGGAAGTGGCGACCAGCTCGCAGACCTATGCCTGGAAGCCTTCGGGCAAGGTCGCAAATGCCCAAAAGGTGACGCTGTTCCCCGGCCAAAGCTATGATCAGATCCACCCATTGCGGCGTTTCTGGCGGCAGTGGCAGGTCCTTAAGCGATGCGACGTGGTCTTCATGGGCATCAGCTTTGCCCACCCGGACATTCTGGCCTTGTCGTGGCTGCTCCGCTTGCGCGGTCGCACCGTGGTGATGATCACCGATTCCAAATTCGATGATCGCACCCGCCTGGCTTTGCGTGAATGGCTGAAAAGTCTGCTGCTCAAGCCATATAGCGCCGCGATCGTGGCGGGGCGGCGGCAACGCGACTTTGTCCGGATGCTGGGCTTTGCAAACCGTCCAATCTTGCCGGGATGCGATACTGTCGGTGTGGCGCGGGTTCGCGAGGAGGCGGCGCGTGCGGTGGACTGTCCTTTTGAAAAGCGCGACTTCATCTGCGTGGCGCGGTTCGTTCCCAAGAAGAACCTGTTTCGATTGATCGACGTCTATGCCCGCTATCTGGAACTGGCTGCCGGACCGCCACGCAAGTTGGTGCTGGCCGGTTCTGGTCCGCTGGAGAAGCGCCTGCACGCGTATAGCGCTGCGAAAGGCCTCTCCTCGCAAATCGAGTTCACGGGCTTTCTCGAATCTCCTCAGGTTTCCCTCCGGCTCGCGGCGAGCCTCGCGCTCATTCTGCTAAGCACCGAAGAACAATGGGGACTGGTGGTCAACGAGGCCGTGGCGCTGGGCGTTCCGGTGATCGCCAGCCATGCTGTTGGTGCTGGCGATGCGCTGGTGCGAAATCTCATCAACGGCTTCGTGTTCGAGGCCAGCGCAATCGAAGGTCCGGCCAAGGCCATGGCCCGGCTCGCTGGCGATGCGGGTGCATGGCACCGGATGGCCAAGGCTTCGGCCGACCGGGCCTGGTTGGCAGATAGCGAGCGGTTCGCCGACGCGGTCGAAGCACTGGCCCTGCCCGAACAGGCTGAAGCTGCTCGGGCTAGTATTGCACGCTATGACGCCGTGCTGGCAGAAACGGCATGACCAGAAAGCCCAAAGTCGCGCTGATCTGGGCCCAGTTCTCGGCCTATCACGTTGGCCGGCTCGAGGCGGTCGGCCGCCGACTGGCAGGCCGCGCGGATGTTTTGGCGGTGGAGGTTGCTTCACGTTCAGCCGCCTATGCCTGGCCGCCGTCGGGCGAGGTCCGCTTTGCCCGGAAGCTTCGCCTGTTTGATGGGCAAGATTACGAAGACATTCCAGTGCTGCATCGCTGGTGGCGAATGCTCCGTGCTACCTGGCGCTGCCGAACGGTATTTGTTGGAATTGGTTACAACGAACCCGCCGTCCTGCTGCTTTCGCTGAGCTTGCGGTTGCTGGGTGTCAGGGTGATCATGCTCACCGCCTCAAAGTGGGATGACCGGCCCCGGCTGGCCAGTTTTGAGCTGCTGAAGTGCGCACTCCTGTGCCTGTTCTCTGCTGCGCTGGTCGGAGGCCGGCGACAGGCGGAATATGTCCGCTTCCTTGGCTTTCGGCGGCGGCAGGTGCGGACTGGCTTGAACACGGTCGATGTCGCACGCATTCGATCTCAGGCTACGGCCGGAGAAAATCCGCCGGTTCGCTTCAGTGATCGCCCATTTGTTTATGTAGGCCGGTTCGTTCGCAAAAAGCTGCTCAAACGAACGCTCGAAGCCTATGCCGCCTATGTTGATCGCTGCCCGGGGCAGCCGCACCGCCTGACGTTGATTGGTTCGGGCGAGCTGGAAGACCAGCTGCGCATTCAGGCCGAAGCGCTGCGGATTGCTCACCTGTGTGACTGGCCGGGATTTCTGGATGCACCCGATGTCGCGGCGATAATGGCCCGGTCGCTCGCCTTGCTGCTCGTCAGCGAAGAGGAGCAATGGGGCCTGGTGGTCAATGAAGCGCTGGCCGTGGGGCTGCCGGTCATCGTCAGTGCGCAGATCGGCGCCCGTGAAGCGCTGGTCCGCAATCTTGAAAATGGTTTTGTGGTCGAGCCCGGGTCGATCGAGGGGTTGACCGAAGCGATGCTGGAGGCGGCAGCAAGCGAGGTGCGCTGGGACGCATTCTCAGCCGCCGCCTTAGCCCGTGCGTGGCTCGGCGATGTCCAGCGCTTCGCCGAGGCGGTTGAACTCCTCCTCTTTCCGGAGCGACAGATGGAAGATATTGTTTACAATGAATTTGAGGCTGTAATCGCGGCGCTATAAGGCTGGGTCGTCCAGCAAGACGGCGGTCACGGGCTGATTACGCTCACAAGGGGCATTCATGTACGAAGTTGCATTGATCATCTCCGTGATCTCGCTCCTGGGCGTGTCGATTTATTTCGCCCGCTTGCCGGCTTTCAGCGTCTTTCATCCGCTGACATTCTACTTGCTGTTTCACGGGTTCGTTTTCGTGGCCCGCCCCATAATCGCCTACGTGAGCGATTTTCGGTTCATCTATCGGGTTTATCAGTTCACGCCCTCGATCGAGGATAAGGTCACGGTGATCCTGGCTGCGAACCTTGGGATGTTGGCCTTCGCTTTCTTCAGCCTGCAAGCTGGCCGGATACCGATGCGTTTCAAGCAGGATGCCTTTGCGGTTGCTGAGCGTGACCGGCTCGTTCCAGCTGCGATCTGGGCCCTGGCAATCTGCATTCCGCTCGGCCTGGTCTCGCTGTTCTGGCGCTATGACCGGGCGGTCACCGATTTCAGCGACATGGTCATGGACAGGGGAACGGGAACCCTGATCAACACCACCGCCAATGGTTACCTGGCAGAGGCTCAGCTTATGCTGGCCACTGCCTGCGCCATGATTGGCTGGCTATTCCGCTTCCGGCTGATCGCTCTGTTGCCCTTGATCGGCTTCATCGTCTTTCGCGCTGGCACAGGCGGGCGGGGACCGTTTGTCACCGCGGCCTGCTGCGTTGGGCTGCTGTGGTTGTATGAGCATCGCCGCCGGTTCCCAACCTTCCGGGCACTGGCAGGTGCCGCCAGCATCCTCGCGCTGTTCGTTTTGGTGGGCCAGGATCGGGGCCGGTCGATCCGGATGACGCTGGGCGATGACCAGTCCGTGGCAACCTATGATTTTGCCGGCCAGCAGAAGTTTCTCGAAGGAATGGATTTTGGCAATCTAGAGTACTTTGAGTTCCTGGTCTATGCGATCCCCCAGCGCACCGGCAGCCATGAGTACTTTGCAAACAACCTGATGCTGCTCACAGAGCCGGTCCCGCGGGCGCTGTGGCCAGGCAAGCCAATTGGGTCCCCGATCAAGTTCTTCGAGCTGTTCGACTATGGCTATCCGATTGGCATGACCCGGTCCCTGCCCGGCGAGGGCTGGACGCAGCTTGGCTGGCTAGGGGTGGTGATCTGGTGCGGGCTCTGGGGGTTCTGCTTTGGCACTTTGTACCGGCGCTTCATCAATGCCGGTCAAAACACCTTCTGGGTCATGACCTACATGACCTTCCTGGCGATGCTGGTGGTGGTCTATCGCGACGGCACCCTGATCACCATCATGCGGCAGGGGATCTTCTACTTCTTCCCAATCATCCTGTGGTGGGTCTTTGCCCGGATGTTCAGCGTGCCGCAGGCGGCGGCCTTACGCGCCGACTATCTCGATCAGGTGCGGCGGCGGCAGCCTGCAGCAGCCGGGCCTTTGCCAGCAATTACGCCGGCCGCGCCTGGCCACGTGCCCCCGGCTGTTGCCCGGCGGCGGGCACGGCTGGAGCAATCGCGCAAGGTTGGTGAAGCATGACGGGTGTGCTCGCTGGTGCCCGCATCGGCCTGCTGACCGCTTCAGCATCGCGCCTCGGCGGCGGCGTGTTCGAAGCTGTCGTGGCCCAGGCAGAACTGTTGCGCGAACTGGGCGCCGTGCCCGTAGTACTGGCGCTCGATGATGCTTTCGGGGCAGAGGATCAAGTGCGGTTCGGCGCAAGTGAGGTTTACCGCTCCCGAGTGCGTGGCCCCAGTCAGTTCGGTTACGCGCCCAGTCTGGTCAGGCTTCTGATGGCGGCGCAGCTGGACTTGCTCCACCTGCACGGCATCTGGATGTACCCATCGCGCGCGGCGACGGTCTGGGCGCGAGCGACCGCGCGGCCCTATCTGATTTCACCCCATGGCATGCTTGATCCCTGGATCACCGGGCGGGGTCGCTGGAAAAAAGCACTCGCCCGCCGCGGCTATGAACGGCCGAGCTGGCGGGTGGCGCGGCGTTTGCACGCTCTGACAGTGCGCGAAGCTGCGGACATCGCCGATGAAACTGGCCGCACAGATAGCCTGGTGATTGGTAATGCTGGTCCGCCGGCTCAGCCCTTAAAGTCATCACTGCCGGCGCCGCACGTGCTCTTTATCAGCCGTATCCACCCCAAGAAGAATCTCGGGCCACTGGTCGCAGCCTGGCGAGATCTTGCTGCTTCAGGTGGCCTGCCGGCAGGTTCTATCCTCACCATTGCCGGTTGGGGGGAGCTGCAGGACGAAACGGCATTCGCATTAGATTTGGCCGGCGCCCCGCCCTCGATCCGGTTCATCGGGCCTTGCTTTGGTGAAGCTAAGGTCCGTGAACTCGCCGCGGCCCGGTTCGTGATCCTGCCGTCGCTGAGCGAAGGCTTGCCGATGACTTTGCTGGAAGCCTGGGCGGCCGGCACGCCAACTCTGCACAGCACCGAATGCAACCTGCCCGAAGGCTTCGCCGCCGGTGCTGCGCTGGATTGCGGACTGGATCGGACCGCGATCCGGGCCTGCTTGCTGGAAGCCCTGTCCATGCCGCCAGAGCGCTGGCGGGCTATGTCCGAGGCAGCCCAGGGCCTGGCTTCCGGCAGCTTCTCGCGTGAGCGGATCGCAGCCGGCTGGGCCGAAGCCTATTCTGCGCACCTTGCAACAAACGCGAATGGAGTCGCACGATGAGGCCCCTTGATGCGAGCCAGACCCGGCCGCTGGAGGGCGGGGCCAGCTTTTCGCTGGGCAACCGCCTCTTACGTGTCGTTTGGAGCCTGGCCTGGCTGGTTCTGGCGCGGTTCACGCCGCCGCCCTTCCACGCCTGGCGGGGGCTGGTGCTCAGAGCCTTTGGAGCGCAAGTCGGGAAAGGTGCCAGGGTCCACGGTAGTGCGTGCATTTGGCTGCCGGCCAACCTGAAGTTGGGTGAGCGCTGCCTGATTGGTCCCGGCGTTCAGCTCTACAATCAGGGGCGGATTGCGATCGGCGCGCAGACCGTGGTCTCGCAAGGTGCGCACGTCTGCGCCAGCAGCCATGACATTACCGATCCAAACTTCCAGCTGGTGCTGCGCCCGATCCAAATTGGTGATGGAGTCTGGGTGGCAGCAGAGGCCTTCGTCGGCCCGGGCGTCACCATAGGTGATCGCGCCGTGCTTGGTGCCCGGGCCGCGCTGTTTGAAGATGCGGAGTCTGGGGGGGTCTATTCGGGCAATCCCGCCCACCTGATCAAGCAGCGGCAGCTGCGTCAGTCATGACCCCCGCCGCGCTGCGCCGGATAGTCCTCGATTTGGTCGGCAACCGTCGCCAGCCGGACCTGTCCGGCCTATCCGGTGCCGACTGGCTGGCGCTCGATCATCTGGCGGTCCAGCACCGCTTGCAGCCACTATTGCATTATCAACACCGCGGGAGTGCCTTGGTTCCTAAAGACATTGCTGCAGGATGGGCTGCCACCCATCGCAGCCAAGCCATGCTGGCGCTAAACCAGCGAGCTGATCTGGTGCGAACGGTCAGCGTGCTGCGCGCGGCTGGTTTCGCTCCGCTGGCACTGAAAGGTGCCTGGCTGAGCCACTACGCCTATCCAGAAGTGGCGCTGCGGCCGCTGCGGGACATTGACCTGCTGCTTGATGCAAACGCGGTGATTCCCGCTTTCGAGCACTTGCAGACCGCTGGCTACACGCTGCTCGGCGCGCCTGAACTGTCGTTGGCTGACCTGGTGCGGACCGACAAGCACCTGCCGCCATTGCTCTCGCCCGGAGGTACCGTGATCGAGCTGCATCACCGCCTGTGGGAACCCAACGGTCGACTGGACCATGCCAGTCCCTTGGCCATTGACGAAGCCGTGCGCCGACGTGCGGTCATCGAGGGTGGCCGAATTGCCTATCCGGCACCAGTCGACATGCTGGCTCATCTTATCACTCATGCGGTTTACAGCCACCGTTTCGACTGCGGTCCGCTAGTGCTCACAGACATCGATTATCTGCTGCGGGCGCGCGCCATCGATTGGGCAGCCTTCTGGGACCGCGCCGCGGCTGAAGGCTGGCGCAGCGGCGCGCGGCTGGTGCTCGCGCTGGTGGCGACTTACCGCAAGGATGTCCCGATCACGATCACCTCGGCCGCAGGTGCCGAACCGTCGTCCACCGTTCTCACCGATGCCGAAAATCTGCTGCTGCAGGACCTCGATAGCCGCCGCAGTGCGCGGGTGTTAGCCAGCGTCCACCAGCATGGCTGGCGCGGGCTGAGCGATCGCCTGTTGGGCCGCAGACGCGCTGGCGATGCGCTGGTCTGGCAGGACAAGACCGCTGATGGCGGGTTTGCTGGCTGGGCACTGTCCCGTTTCGGGCGGACAGTCGATCAGCTTCGCCGGGTCGAACCGCGTCGCCAAGGGCAGGCGCTGGCCAGACTTAGCAGCTGGCTCGATGCGCCGGGCAGCTAGAGCGGCATGATTTCGACGTTATCGATGATGACTGGGCCTGCGCCGGGCTTGACCCACAATTGCAGCAGCGGGGCATCGCATTCGCCTGTTGCCATGATTGTGACGCTACGCCGCTTGACCGTGCCCTCGCCGTCCTGCGGGTTGGCCGCGCTGCGCTCAGGCTGGCAACTCAAGCTGGCGGCGATCCGTGCTGCACCGCTCCCGCTTTCATCCCAGCTGATGCGGTAGGGCTGCGACGGCAGGATCAGGCGCTGCATTACCACCGGCACGAGACTGGCTGCGCTGCTGTGCAGCTGCAGTGCTCGATTTCCGGCGGCGCCGGTCATGGTGGCGGCCAAGGCACCATTCCCAGGGAACTGCCAGTCGAACGCAGTTAGCTGGCCGGCAATAGGCTGGGCTTCAAAGCCACCATCGGCCAGTTTGCCGAGCGCCGCAGCGCGCGGGCACTGGCTCGCCCAAAGTTCAGCCGCCAATCGCGGGCGGCGATCAGTCAGGGTGCCAACCAGCGGGGCGACCTTGTCGCACCCCAGCTGGCCACCCAGTGCCCCCGCCGCGACCAGCACGGTCGCCCGTTCGGCCAACTGGTCGATCGGTTGATAGGCCCGAGGCGTGGCATAGGCGGTGGCCCAATTTGCTCCCGAAGCGATCTGCTGGGCCAGCATCGCCAGTCCGCGCGGATCGTTCTGGAGACGCTTGGAAAGCGGGTCGATCGCGGCGGCATTCGGCCATTGCCGGGCAATCGCGCTGAAGCGTAGCGCCGCCCGGTTGATGTCCTGTGCCGTCATGGCGGCGTCGAACCAATAGACCTGGGTTGCCGAATCGCGCCACCCCAGCCTCGCCGATGCGCGATAGGCTGCCTCTGCTCCCGCAGTGTTGCCTCGTGCCAGCCGCGTGTTGCCCAGGAGCCCTGCTGCCTCGGGCGACAGTGGATCCCGTTCAAGCAGGCTGGTCGCTAGGTGCAAGGTCTGCTCCGGTTGCCCGGCGCGGGTTAACTCTTGTGCGGCCACCGCCAGTGCGTGTTGCCGGAATGGTGCGGGCACCCAGGCCGCCAGTTCGGGGTGATTCACGGTTGCCCGGTCAATGGCGATGCCAGCAGCCAGCATCGTGTAAACAGCAGAAAAGGCGGCGGTGGCCCACAGGACAGGCCCGAAGCGGCCGCGACTGCGGGTTAGCCGCCCGTTCACGTCAGGCCGCGTCCCGATCGCTTTGTTCGTAAGTGTAGTATTGGTAGCCATAGTATTCGGAGTAGCGATTGCCCGAGCTGCTCGGATCGAACTTGGTTAGCACGGCACCCAGCAGGATCGGCCGCATTGCGCGCAGCCGGCGCAGAGCAGTTTTGAGGGCACCGCGGCGGCTTCGTTCGGATTCTACCACGAAGATCACGCCATCGACCAAGGCTGAAAGCGCCGGTGCATCAGCCAGACCAAGGATCGGCGGGCTGTCGATCACAACCACGTCATAGTCGCGGGCCAGGTCCTGGACGATCTGTTCCATTCGCGGCGAAGAGATCAGTTCGGTCGGGCTGGGTGGGATCGGGCCCGATACGATCGCGAACAGATTTTCCTGTGCTGTCGCGCTGACTGCACTTTCGATCGGGTCGGTCGACGTTAGCAGATCAGTCAGGCCCCGCTCGTTCTGCAGGCCGAACCGGTGGTGGATTGATGGTCGACGCAAATCAGCATCGATCAGCACGACTTTCCGGCCCATCCGCGCCAGGCTGGCGGCCGTGGCATAGCTCGTGGTGGTCTTGCCCTCAGCCGATTGGGCCGAGGTGACCAGCATGACCTGCGGCAGCCCGACCGAGGTGGAATAGAGCAGCGCGGCGCGCAACGAGTTGTAAGCTTCGGAAACGGGCGACTTGGGGTCGTCCATTTCGCTGTCCGGATCCCGGTTGGCGGCCTTGGGCACCACACCCAACAGCGGCAGGCGCAACTTGGCTTCGACATCCTCGGGCACGCGGATAGCGTCGTCGAGCTGGTCCTTCACAAATAGCGTCAGCGCGGCGAGGCCCCCGCCAGCAATCAAAGCGATCAGCAAATTCTTGAACAGGTTGGGCGATGATGGTGCCGTTGGCCGTTCGGCTACGTCGATCACCGACACATTGCTCGAGCTAATCCCGGCCGTAGCATTGAGCTCGTTATAGCGCTTCAGCAAGCCGTCGTAGAGCGTGCGGTTGGTATCGGCCTCGCGCTTCAGTAGCCCGTATTGCACTGTCTTGTCCTGCTCGCGCAGGGTATCCAGTTTGAGTGCTTCGAGCTTGGCCAGCAGCGCTCTTTCGGTGCCCTCAGCGGCCAGAAATTCGGCCCAGATCGAATTGCGGACCGAAAGTGCGGCGCTTTGCAGTTCGCTGTCCAGCTTGCCGAGCTGTGCCCGCTTTTCACCTACGCTTGGGTAGTCCTCAAGCCGGCGCGACAGTTCCTTTTCAAGTTCGGCCTGCGTCTTCGCACGATCGGTCATCAAAGCGGTGACAGTTTCATTCGCCAGAACTTCCCGGCTGGACAGCAGAGATACCCCGCTGATGGCCCGCCAGCGGCCTTCGGCTGCGACACGGCTAGCGGTTGCCTGATTGGCCGCCTGGTTGATCTGCAGCAAGCTGGCAGCGGTAACCGAGCCACCGTCGCCCGCATTGGTATTGCTTTCTCCGGCGGCGTCACCCGTGCGGATCAGGCCGGTCGATCGTGCATAGTCGTTCAGATTCCGCTCGGCCTGTTCGACCCGCTCCTTCGCTTCGGCCAACTGGTTTCCCACGAATTCGCGGGCGTAGGATGAGCTGTCGAATTTACGCTGGAGGTTGGCTTGAATGAATTCGGTGCTGAAGGTGTTGGCAATCTCAGCTGACAGGCCGGGGTCCGCACTCTCAAAAGCTATCGTCACGATCCGGGAGTCACGGGGCAGGGTGACGTTCAGATTTGCTGCAAGCAGGTTCAGTGCCTGGTCTCGCACAAGGTCCGGCGAAGTACCTGGCCGTGGTGCCCGGGATTCCATCGCTTCGTAAAAGCGTTCGTTGCCCTGCAACTTCAGCTTCTGGGCGACCCGCTGGACCAGCCCCCGGCTAAGCAGGATGTCGGTCTGGGTCTTCAAAAAGCGATCAACGTCGTAAAGGTTGACCTGGGGTGCGGTCTGGTCGTCATTTTCGCCGATCACGCGGTCGCTGCTATCGTTGATCTGGATCGTGGCCGTAGCGGTATAGCGCGGCGTGTCGAGCAGCGTTGCGATCAGGGCCAGGGCCAGCGAAACAAGGATGATCGCCCCGACCAGCACCAGATTGCTGCGGACTGCCGCGACGATGTAGCGCAGGTCGAATCCGCCGCGCGTGACTGCGCGGAACACCTCTGGTTCATCACGCAGGTCTACCGAATTTGTGGCCTGCAAGTCGGCAAGGGCTGGTTGATTGTTCATGGTCTGGCTGGGGCTCGGTCTTGGCTGCGCAATCAACGAAGCAGGTAGAAAAGGTTAAGCAGGGGTGCGGTTTCGCGCACATCGCGCCAGAAGCCTTTGGAGCCGGAATAGCCAACCACGACCGTATCGCCGCCGATGATCTGGGGATCATCTGCTCGGCCGGCCCGGATCTGGTCGATATCAAACCGCCCTCCGATCCGGCGGCCGTCGACGATGCGGAAGACCATCACCTCGTTGTGCCTGGCAACCCGGCTGGGGCTGCCCGCCTGAGCGATCGCGGCCAACAGGGTCGTGGTGGTGTCTGCTTCGTACACGCCCGGCTTTTCGACCTGACCTTCGACCGCGAAACGCGCCTTGGCCCGTTCGGTCAGGGTGACCGAGACTTGCGGATCGCGAATGAAGCGCGCACCCAATCGGCGGGCGATTTCGGCGCGTAATTCGTCCGGGCTGACGCCGGCTGCAATAATCTGGCCGATCAGCGGGACCTGCAGGAAGCCGGACCCATCGACCACATAATCTGCGCGAGTCAGTTCGGGCTCGCCGAATACGCTGATTGCCAGCTTGTCATTGGCACGGATGCGCTGGGCGACAATCTCGTCCATCGCCCGGACCGGGATCGCCTCATAGGCTGCCGGCCCGGTTGGCAAGGTCGACGGCTCTGCGGCGAGCGGCCGTGCAGCCAGCCCAGTCAGACAGGACGAAAGCAATGCCGCTGACAGCATGAATGAGCGCCTGCGTATCATATACTAAGAGTCCCCGACCTTGGCGGCGCCAGCACAAGCGCGGCAGCAACCCCAATCAATCCTGCTAACGCCATGGAGCGAAGAGGGTAATCAACCAGCGAATGCAGAGTTACGAAGGTTAACGTACCTCCCGCGAACACGGCCTGCGGCAGCGGAACCGGGCTGCCTTTACGCAGGCTCAACCACAGCGCCGCGAGCACTAGCCAGGCGGCTGCGAGCCAGGCCATGGCACCCGGTAGTCCGGCCTCGAGCAGCAGTTCGAGGAATTCATTATGGGCGCGGTTGGGCAGGGCGATGCCAATAGTCTCAAGGCGCTCAGCCGGTCCGATCGCGCGAGTAAAGGTGCCGATGCCGCTACCCAGCGGCCAATATTGGCCAATCGCAAAAACGGTATCGCGCCAGATTTCGGGACGGTATTCTTCGCTAAAGTCGAACCGCGCAATCACGCGTTCAAAAGCGCGGCTTTGCAGGACTGCCGTGAACAACCCGGCAAGCACTAGTCCTGACAGCAGGATTACCGGCGTTTTCCGGACCGGACTTCCAGTCGGTATTCGCCACGGCTGGAGCAACGCTAGCCAGGTAAACAGCAGTGGCACCAGCGCGATGCCGGTGCGCGATCGGGTGAGTGTGACGCCAAGCAGCAGCACGAGAAATATTGCTGCAACCATTCCCGCCGCGCCGAGCGCAGTACGGGCGCGGTCATGCCAGGCGGCAATTGTCGCCAGCAGTCCGATCAGCAGCACATCCACCTGCGCGTTGCGGTTCGCCTGAAATCCATAAAGAACGCCGGGTTCAGCGCCGCCGTAGAAATGAAACCGGGGACTGCCGCCTGACGCCACCTGCCCCGCTCCAATGGCCAGAGAGAGCAAGGCAAAGCCGGCGATGACTTTCAGCAAGCCTAGGCGTTCAACAGCCGAAAGGCTGCTGACCAGCAGCATCGCCAGCAGCGGAGGTAGCAGTGACAAGAGCGCTTCGAGCGTGCGTTGCGGGGCGATCGAAACCGGATGCCAGGCATCGCTGCGATCGATCAGGGCCAGGGTATCGGCAAGCAGGTCCCGGCCAGGCAGCGCGTGCCAGACAGGTGGCGGCAGCGGGATCAATTGCGCTGCCGCGATCGCCACGACCAATCCGGCCACCCATGCAAGCTTGCGCTGACCGGTGATTGTTGCTGCACCGCCCAGTGCGACCCAGCAGACCAAAGTTAATGCGGCGATGAACTGGCATGCCAGTTCAGCCAGTGGTGCCGGTGACCCGCCGCCGCCCAGAATCAGCAACAGCAAGATATAGGCGTAAGTTAGCCAGGCCACAGGGCTGTAGGGGCGCATCGCCGGGTTCATGATGCCTGTTCAGGGTGTGTCAGGACCCAGCCCTTGTGGCGCGGGTGCTTAAGAAAAGAAGGACTGTGGATCAGGACTGGTCAGCCGTTACTGACATTCCCGAGGGAGACGGCCAGGCCGCCCGCTGCGCCGCCGCCCAAGACGATTGGCAGCAACGCGCCCGCTGCGCCTGCCCCTGCTCCGGCACCAGCTGCTGCCCCTGCTGCCTGGCTGCCCGCCGTTTGGCCGGCCGACGCATTGGCGGCCGTTTCATTCGCTGCTGCCTCTGACGTAGGGGCACCTGTGCATTCGCGATCGCGCAAAACACTGTTGACCAGGCCTTCGGC
>CAZNFV010000007.1:29018-32781 GCA_964572445.1 uncultured Novosphingobium sp.
GCAGCCAACGCGCTCATCACATATCCAGCCACGGGCACCCTCCAGAATCAAATAGTTCGTAGCTTCTATAATAGGTAAAAACTCATAGTAAAGCTTAGACAATCGGCAGGAACCGACGATCGCTTTGTAAGCTCTTTCATTGTTGCTGCGTGACAACCGGATCAGCGCCCGGATCTTGCTTCTATTTGCGGGGTGCGGCCACCCGGGCAATCTCGGTGAGCCCCTGCGCCAGCAGCAACTCGGCCTGTTGGCTATTGGACAGCAAGGCGCGGTGCAACGCGATCAGCTTGTCGATCAGCCGGGCCAGCCGCGGCCCGCGCCATTTCTGAAGCTGGCGGGTGATGTCACCCTTGTCTTTGAAGAAGATCCGCCGCGCCGCCGTTTCGGTTTCGACAAACCGTTCGATATCACCGCTCCGCCCGATCCGCGCGGCCAGCTGGCCCAGTTGCGCAACGCGGCGTTCAATCGCCAGCAGCAGCCCAACCGGATTGAGGCCCAGTTCGCGCATCCGCCGCAGCTCTCCGGGCAGGCGCTGGACGTCTCCCGAAAGCACGGCGTTGACCAGCGGCATCAGCCCGTCGTCCTCTGTCCGTGCGCCGATGGCGTCCAGCGCAGCGGCATCAGCATTGCGCGGGGCCTGCGGGGTCGCATCCAGATAGAGTGCCAGCTTAGTGACCTCACTGGCTGCGATCCGCGTATCGAGCGCTGCACCGCGGGCAATCCGCTCTGCCAGATCACCGCCTAGCTTTACACCGGCGGCCCCGGCCATATCGCGGACAGCATTGGCCACGCTGCGCAGGTCTGGCGGGTAGAACATCGCCACCAGCGCATCAGGGCGGCCAGCCAGCAATTTCGCGGTCCGCGACTTGTCCGTCGCGCTGCTCGCCATGACGATCACGGGGCAGGGCTCACTTTCCCCCTGCAACATCGTTTCGATGGCATCGTGGGTCTCATCACCGCTGGCCCGGACCAGAATATGCCGATTGCCGCCGAACAGCGAAGTAGAGCGGGCCTCATCCCCCAGTCTGACCGGATCCTTGCGCAGGTCCGATCCAGCCAGCTCAATCCGCTCTCCGGGATCAGGCAGCAGGCCGATCAGCAGCTCCGCCGCGTCCTGGATCCCGGCGTCATCCTGGCCGCACAGGAAAAACACCTGAGCCTCACGCACCGCGCGCGGTGCGATTGATCGGAAATCCTTCTGAGTGGCTTTCACTGCCCGCCCGCTTTGCCTTCGCGCAGTTGCAGCGACACGCGCGCCATGATCCGGTCAGCCAAGACCTTGGCAAGATTTTCCAATGCGGTCTGTTCTGCCGCAATGGTCGCATATTCAGAACTGACCACGTCAATCCCGGCATCAGAACCGGCAGCGGCATCCAGCACGACCATGCCCGATGCCGTATCGATCAGCTGGTAGCGCGCGCGCAGGGTCCGGCGTTCGCGGCCAATTGTATCGTCCGACAGCAGACCGAGGCCTTCCAGCTTGTCATCCAGCCGCACATCGAGCCGATAGCGCGGGGTGACCCGGCCTGCGGCGCCCAGCCGGTCAACCAAGGCATTGCGCACCAGCCACCCGGCCTTGCCTTCGATCGCGGCTACTTCAACCGCAGCCAGTCCCTGGGCGACCTGCCCGCCTGCCCCGCCGGAATAGATCGGCTTCAGCCCGCAGGCTGACAGCAGCAGCGCCCCGGCCAGGATGCCGACCCGCTTCATGCGACGAGATTGACCAGCCGATCGGGCACTACGATCACTTTCTTAATTGCCTTGCCGTCCAGCGCACGCTGCACCTTGTCGCTAGCCAGCGCAAGCGCCTCCAGCTCCTCACGCGGCAGGCCCTTGGCGACCGTGATCGTGTCCCGCAGCTTGCCCAGCACCTGAATTGCGATGGTCACTTCATCTTCGACCAGCAGGGCCGGATCAACCGCCGGCCAAGCAGCATCGGCCACCAGACCTTCGCCGCCGATCATCGCCCAGGCCTCTTCGGCCAGGTGCGGCATCATCGGCGCCACCAGCAGCAGCAGCGTACGGATCGTGTTGGACCGGCTGGCGGTGGGTGCAGCCTTTTCGGTCGCGCCAGTCAGTTCGTAAATCCGCGCCACGGCCTTGTTGAAGCCAAGCGCAGCAACATCCTGCGTAGCTGCGTGGACCGTCTGGTGGGTCTTGCGATCAAGCGCCTTGTCTTCACCGACTGCCGCTGCATCATATTGGCCGAACAGCCGCCATAGCCGCTGGACGAAGCGGGCGCAGCCCTCGATCCCGGCTTCGGACCAGGGCAGGTCGCGTTCCGGAGGGCTATCGGAGAGCATAAACCAGCGCACCGCATCGGCGCCGTACTGGGCAATGATGTCGTCGGGATCGACAACGTTCTTCTTGCTCTTAGACATCTTGATAACCCGGCCAATTTCAACCGGCTGACCATCGGCTGTCAGGCTGGCGCTTTCTCCCGCACGGTTAATCTCGGCCGGGCTGAAATAGATTGGCAGGCCGTTGGTAGGATCGGTCCGCGAATAGGTCTCATGCGTCACCATCCCTTGCGTAAACAGGCTGGCAAACGGCTCGGTCACATCGATCAGGCCAATGTGGTTGAGCGCGCGGGTCCAGAACCGGGCGTAGAGCAGGTGCAGGATCGCATGCTCGATCCCGCCGATATATTGCTCGACCGGCAGCCACTTCTTGATCGCTTCGGGATCGAACGGCCGGTCACCCGGTTGGCTGGCAAAGCGCAGGAAATACCACGAGCTGTCTACGAATGTATCGAGTGTATCGGTCTCCCGCTCTGCCGCCTTGCCGCACTTGGGACAATCGACGTGCTTCCAGGTCGGATGGCGCAGCAGCGGATTGCCGGGAACGTCAAAGCTGACGTCATCGGGCAGGGTCACGGGCAACTGGGACTTGGGCACCGGCACCACGCCGCAAGCGCTGCAGTGGATGAACGGGATCGGCGTGCCCCAGTAACGCTGGCGCGATACGCCCCAATCGCGCAGGCGGTACTGCGTCTCGCTCTGGCCCCAGCCATCGTGCGCCGCCTTGGCCGCTACTGCTGCCTTGGCCTCATCGATGGTCATGCCATCGAGCCATTCTGAATTCACGAGCCGGCCCGGACCGGTAAAGGCTTCGGCCTCGGTAAAATCGGGGTCGGTATGATTGCCGTCTGCAACCACGCGGGTCACCGGCAGTTCGTACTTGCGGGCAAAGTCCAGATCGCGCTGGTCATGCGCCGGGCAACCGAAGACCGCGCCGGTGCCATAGTCCATCAACACGAAGTTGGCGACATAGACCGGCAGGTGCCAGGACTTCTTCAGCGGGTGCTCAACCGAATAGCCGGTGAAGAAGCCCTTCTTCTCGGCGGTTTCCAGCTCGGCCGCAGTGGTCCCGCCGCGCTTGCAGTCAGCAATGAACTCGGTCAGCTCGGGCGAAGTCGCCGCCAGCTGCTGGGCAAAGGGATGGTCTGCCGCGATGGCCAGGAAGCTCGCGCCGAACATCGTATCGGGGCGAGTGGTATAGACCTCGATCCCATCCGGGCTGTCGACAAAGTGGAACTTGCAGCGCAGGCCCTGGCTCTTGCCGATCCAGTTTTCCTGCATCAGCCGAACCTTTTCAGGCCAGTCCTTCAACTCGCCCAGACCCGTCAGCAGATCATCGGCGAACTGGGTGATCTTCAGGAACCACTGGTTCAGCTTGCGCTTTTCAACCAGCGCGCCTGAACGCCAACCGCGCCCGTCGATCACCTGTTCGTTGGCCAGCACGGTCATGTCGACCGGATCCC